>CAYLNH010000102.1:8336-22894 GCA_964384625.1 uncultured Lentisphaerales bacterium | reverse complement strand
GGAGGTGCGCGGACTTCATACCGGTGACAGATCCGCAAGTACCGCAGGTTCCCAAACTCTTGAGAGGCGGGACTCGAGGCAAAGAAAGGCAGTAATCGAGGGCTTACGCTGCTGCGGTCGGGTTCCTTGCATTCGGCGTCGCGTTGGATACGGTAACCTGCGCGGCAGGGCCGCACCTGTCGCGGTCCATGGCAGACGTCTAACGCAGAAAGGGAGATCGACGGTGAGGAACTACCTGCTGTATTTTCTGCTCGGCACATTGCTGCTGAGTCCGGGTTCGGCCATGGCCGGACCGAAAAAGATGAAGGTGATTGTTCAACGGGCCAAGATCCACAAGTCGACCTTGGCGTTCTCGGAAACGGTTGCCACCGTCAAGAACGGCGACACCGTTCTCGTCCACGAAGAAAAGGGCAGTTGGGTCAGAGTCTCAGTGCCCGGGGCCAAGGTGGAAGGCTGGATGTTCAAAAAGTCTGTGCAGGGACGGTGGGGCCGGTTGTTCACTTCCGACGACAAGGTCGCGGAAGATACCTCGGCGGCCGAGGCCGCCCGTGCCGGTCGCGGTTTCGACGAACAGGTCGAGGCCGCCTATAAAAAGAAGAACCCGAATGCCGACTTCTCGTGGATCGAAAAATGCGAGAAGGACCCCCTATTCAAAGTGTCGGACAAGGATAAGCGCGAATTCGTCAAGCAGGGCAAGCTGGGAGGTGAGCAATGAGGACGCATCTCATCATCGCCCTGGCCGGACTGGCAATTGTTCTGGGCACCGGCTGCAAGACATTCGACGTGGTGACCGATCTCGGCGTGGCAGCCGCCAGTGCCGCAGGCTATGAGCATGCGGATTCGGCCGGCCGGGTGATCAAGAGCAGTTCGAAGGCGTTCGAGCAGTTCACTCCAAAACAGAAGCACTACATCGGCCGCACAGTCGGCGTCCAGGTCCTCGGGCAGTACAAGGTCTATGCCAACCCCGCCGCGACGCGCTACGTCAACGTGCTGGGCCAGACCCTGGCTGCGGTATCGGATCATCCGGAGACCTATGCCGGTTACCGCTTCCTGATCCTGGACACAGAGGAGGTCAACGGCTTTGCCGCCCCCGGCGGCCTGATCTTCGTGACCCGAGGGTTGCTGCGCTGCTGCAAAACCGAGGCCGATCTGGCCGCCGTCCTGGCACACGAGATCGGCCATGTCCAACTCGATCACGGCATGAAGTCCGTCAAGAAAGGACGGTTCACCAAAGCCCTGGCAATTATGGGTACGGAAGCCGCCAGGACGTACTCCGATGCGGAAGCGGCAAGCCTGGCCGAACACCTCGAGGATTCCGTTGCCGACATGACCGATAAACTGCTCAACGGCTATGACCGCGGCATGGAATATGATGCCGACGAAGTCGCGGTGGTTATCCTGAAACGCCTGGGCTACAACCCGACCGGTCTGAAAAACCTCCTGGTCGTGCTTGGCGAGAAAACCCACAAGAAGGACAGCGGCGGATTCGGCAAGACCCACCCCAAACCATCGAACCGCGTCGGAAAGATCGAGAAGGCGCTGGCCGGCTTCGGTCCGGTCAAATCGCCCCCGGCGCGGCAAACCCGCTTTGCTGCCGCCATGAAAGGCATCTGACCCGGGACCCGGCCGGCCATATGCCGCTGTCGCGATGATGATAAAACTTCTGCACGGCATTCTTATCGGTTCTGCCGCGGCGGCGATTGCCTTGGCGCTCCACTTCGGCGGCGTCCTGAACCGTCCGGAGTCCTGGACGTGGATCCCTCGAGTAGAGCACTTCGCCGCGCCCGGTGCGGCAACGGACGACATCGTCCTGATCGAGATCGATGAACAGTCGATTCAGTGGGCGGTCGGCAAGAACGAAATGTACAGTTGGCCCTGGCCCCGGGACCTGCATGCGCTCATGGTCGAATTCTGCCGGCGGGGCGGCGCCCGGGTCGTCGCCTACGATCTTCTCTTCCCAACGCCCCATGCGCTCGGCGGCGACGCCGAGTTCGGCGCGGCGATCAAAGCCGGCGGCCGGTTCGTCGCCGCGATGCAGGTCAGTCCGGGCGCGGGCCGCAGCCGGGAGTTGCCGGCCGCGGTCCGGGCCAAAATGCCGGCTGTCGCCGGTCTGGAGGAGTACCTTGACGGCTCCGTCTTGCGGGCGGTCGGCATGGAAACCGCAACCCCGCCGATCCCTGCGGTCGCCGACAATGCCACGGCAATCGGCCATGTTCGCGATGCTCCGGTGCGCAACCCCATGATCTTCCGCGATGTGCCCTTTGTGCTCTTCGGCGACAAATTTGTCCCGTCCCTCGGGCTGGCAACCTTTCTGACGGCCAATCCCGAAGCGGCAGTGTCCTTCGTCGGGGGAAACCTGGTCGTCGGCGACCGGGTCGTGCCGCTGGACCGACAGGGCCGGGCGACGCTGCGCTTCCGCGGGCCGACGCATACCCACAAGTCCTATCCGGCCCAGCTGATCATCAACTCGCAATTGCAGCTCATGGAGGGCAAAACACCGCAGCTCGAGCCCGCGGCGTTGAAAGACAAGTACGTGATCGTCGGCTATTCCGGGGATGCCAATGCGGATCTTTGGCGGACACCCGTCGGCCAGTTGGTCGGCCATGAAACACACGCGACGTTCCTGGACAACCTGTTGTCCGGCGACCTGATTCGGAATGCGTCCGGAACCGGTGTGGTCCTGCTGACGCTGGTCCTCGCCCTGGCCGCCGGGATCGCCGGCCGGTTCAGTCAGAAGGGCTGGCAGATTCTGGCGCTGGCCGCGGTTTCCCTGCCGCTGCCGGTGGTGTTCGGCTGTATCGCCTACCAGCAGAACGTCTGGCTGCCGGTCGTCGTCCAGGAGGTCGGCGTCTTCCTGTCGATCGCCGGCGCAGTAGTCGTGAGCTACGCCGTGGAAGGGCGACAGAAACGCTACATCAAATCGGCATTCAGCCAGTATCTCTCGGCCGAAGTCATCGAGCGGTTGATCCGTGATCCGGACAGCCTGACGCTGGGCGGCGAAACCCGGGAGCTGTCCATCTTTTTCTCGGATATCCAGGGGTTTACCAGTATTTCCGAACAACTTACCCCCGCGGCTCTGACGGATCTGCTCAACGAGTATCTGACGGAGATGACCGACATCATCTATCAGGAACGCGGGACCATCGACAAGTACGAGGGCGACGCGATTATCGCCTTCTGGAACGCACCCCTTGATGACCCCGACCATGTGGTCCACGCAGTCCGGGCCGGACTGCGCTGCGGCAAGCGGCTGGCGGAACTGCGGCCCCGGTTCAGGACCATCACCGGGCGCGACGTGTATGCCCGGATCGGCATCCACACCGGCGACGTCACCATCGGCAATATGGGATCGCAGCAGCGCTTCAACTACACCTTTCTCGGCGACGCCGGCAACCTCGCTTCCCGGCTCGAAGGCGTGAACAAACAGTTCGGCACGTACTTCATGATCTCCCAGGCGACAAAAGAGCGGTTGACCGGCGAGTTCAAGTGCCGCGAACTCGGCCGCGTCCGCGTTGTCGGCCGACAGGAGCCGGTTGTCGTGTTCGAACCCATGTTCAAGGAAGACTACGACAACAATGTCTGCATGGTGAATTTCGATGAAGCCCTCCGGCGTTACTACCAGGGGGACTTCGACGGGGCGCTCGAGCTCTTCAGTGCCATGGCCGCCGACGATCCGCCGTCCATGGCCTATTGCCGCCTCTGCCGCAAGTACCAGCAGGACCCGCCCGTCGACGGCTGGGCCGGCATCTACGAGATGACGGAGAAATGACGTCCGGCCGGGGCGGGGAATGCGTTAGTCACTGGGTGTGGCTCCCGCGTGCTGCCCTTTTGTCGCCGGCAGGCGCTGCCCCCTGTCACTGACACATCACCCGTGGAGCGGGGATTCCCTTGCATCCGGCCGGCCGGACGCCTATACTCCCGGCATGGGTCGTAGTTCTGGAACTGTCACGGAGGAGATGCGAATGTCGCGGACCGATGTCTGGCGAAAACGTTTTACGTTGGTCGAACTGTTGGTGGTTATTGCCATTCTGATGATTCTGCTGGCATTGCTGCTGCCGGTGCTCGGGCGCGCCAAGGAAATGGCCAGGCGCGTGGTGTGTATGTCGCGATTGCGCCAGCAGACCATGGGCGCCCTGATGTATTCGGATGACTACGACCGGTACTGGCCGCGAGGGCACAAATTCGATTCCAACCTGAACACCGCAGCGTGTTCGTCGATGAACCATGTGATGTTCGACCTGATGAACGGCGAGTACCTGGGCAATGAGGAGGAGATGTGGGCGTGCCCGAACCTCGAACACGTTCTGCCGCGAGACAGCACTGACGCCTTCGGAAAACCATATGTCACCATCGGGTTTTTCTACTTCGGCGACAAGGAGTCGATCAACAGCAACTTCCCGGGGTACGCCTATCCCAATCGCAGAAATGAGTCGACGGATGTGCCGTTGTTCGGTGATCCCAACCGCTGGTCGAGTACGTGGGCGCACTCCTGGGCGCCGCACACGGCACGCGGTTTCGCGCGGGTGAACTACTCCACCAATCCGCGAACCATCGGGGCGCAGGGCGGCAACTTCGCCTTCCAGGACGGCAGCACCTCCTGGGTTGACGAGCAGGCGCTGGGGAAGTACAACGTCTATTACGAGACTTCGCGGCAGGTCTGGGGTTTGCTGCCCGAAGACCTCTGGTAGCAGCCGGCTACTTGCCCCAGATCTCGACTTCGTACAGCGAAAAGCCGTATTCCGTGGCGCGTTTCTCGAGATCCAACCGGACGAAACGGGTCTTCACGTCGTCGAGTTTGATCACGTCGATACGGTCTTTCGCCGCACCGTCCTTCTGTTCGGCTGCCAGTTTCCAGGCTTTGCCGTCGGTCGAGACGCTGACGACATAGTGCTTGGCGGCCGCCGCTTCCCAGTCCAGTCGCAGGATCGACACGGTCCGGACCTCGCCAAGATCGAACGTCAGCATCTGTTTGTCCTTGTACGCAGTGGACCAGCGCGTGTTCGGATTGCGGTCGACAACGGCGGTCAACGGGCCTTCGCCTTCCCATTTCTGCTGGGTGCTGGAAGCGGCAAGCTTGGCGTCGACAGCGAGGTTTGTCAGTCCGGCGGCTTCCGGCAGCGCCGGCATCGGTTTGCGAGCCGGTTTTGGCGCTGGTTTGGCCGCCGCCTTCTTGTCCGGGTTTCGTTTCGGTTTGCGGCCCGGCTTCTTGGCCGCCGGTGTCTTCGCCGGCATTGTCTTCGCCGGCTTTTTCGTCGACGCGGCCTTCGGCGGCGCCGTCGCAGTCGCGTCCATCGACGTGTAGGAGGTCCTTGCACAACCGGCCATCAGCGCGGCTGTACCGAGCGTGAGCAGAATGTTTCGCAGCATAGTGAGTTCTCCAACCAAATAACGAATACCTGTCCTAACCTATCTGTTTGACCAGTTCGAGCAAACGATGTTCCTCAATTCCTTCCGGCGATCATTGCCCGGAATGGGACGGCTGATCTTCGCTGCCGGAAAGAGAGACCGTGGTCGTCGGCAGCGAACAATACGACTCCCGCGTTCACGTTCCCCGGGTTTCTTTCCGTCACCCGGGGCTGCTCGTGTTACCGCCCCGCCGAAGTGCTGACCAAGAGATTTCCGTGGCCCTCCAGCTTCTCGCAGAGCTCGTCAAAAACGTTGAAACCGGGCGCGTGGTGCGCATGGTAGGAGATCCCCGATACCCTACACCCCAAGCCCATCTGCTGGAAACGCAACTTGGTGTTCACCTGGATCTCGCAGCTGCTGTCGATGATGGGCTTCGCGTTCGCGATGAGTTTCGCGGCCTACTATATCCAGTCGCTGGGGGTGAGCGATCCCGACAAAGTGAAGCTGTGGACCGGCGCCTATCACGCTGCCGGACCGTTGGCCTTCTCGGTCATGGGCCCGATCTGGGGAGCACTGGCGGATCGCTTCGGCCGGCGCATCATGATGCTCAGGGCCAATTTCGCGGCGGCAGTCATCCTGTTCCTCATGGGGTGCGTGTCGTCGGTGGAACAGCTGATTGCGCTGCGTGTCATGCAGGGGGTTTTTACCGGAACCATGACGGCGGCGATGACGCTGATTGCCGTCAGTACGCCGAAAGAACGGCACGGCCTGGCTCTGGGCAGTCTGCAGGCGGCGGTGTTCATCGGCTGGATGTCCGGCAGCGGCTTGGGCGGGTATCTGGCGGATGTGCTGGGGTACGCCAACACCATTCGGATTGCCAGTCTGCTGATGCTGACGTCCGGTACGCTGATCCTGCTGACCGTGCGGGAGAAGTTCGAGAAGCCCGAAAGAGACCTGGCCGATAGACGGCGGATGCGGCGGCCGCGGCTGGATGGCTCGTTGCCGGTGCTGATCCTGATTTTGTTCACGGCGACCGCACGGCGGTTCGACGGCACGATTATCCCCCTGTTTGTCCAGGAACTGAACGACAATCGTCTCGAAGGCTCGGCCACGATGATGGGACAGATGACCGCCATCTGCTGTGTGGCGTTGACCATCTCGAGCATCAGCATGGGCTGGTTGACCGACCGGTTCAGTCCCTCATTGATTGCGAAAATTTCGGCCTTCGGCGGTTGTGCGTTTGCCGCCGGTCAGTTCTTCACCAACGACTTCCAGTCGCTGGTGATCATCCGCTCCTGCATGGTCTTCTGCATCGGCGGCCTGGATCCTGCCTTCCAGGTCTGGTTGACCCGATCGACGTCGGCGGCACGAAGAGGGAGTATCCTTGGATTCTCGGTGACGGCGAAGTCTGTGGGCTGGGTTGCCGCGTCGCTGGGCAGTGCCTATCTGGCAACAATCATGGGGATCCGGAGCATCTTCCTGCTGACCGCGGCGTTGTTCCTCGTGCTTATCCCGCTTGTCGGTTATGCCGTCGCCAATGTCCGCGAACAACGGCATGACGTCTGACAGGCGCTTGTCGCGGGGCTGTCCGCCAAGCAGCGATCCTCAGGGCCGGGCGAAGCGGTTTCCTGCCCGCGTCCGTTGACGACTCATGTGCCGCGGCGGCCAGGCTGCCGCAAGGGGGGTGTGCAAGCCCGCAGGAGCGAAGCAAGTCAGCGGCGCGCGGTGGCCAGCCAGTGCGGCATCGGCGGGGGCAGGGGACGAACCTGAAAATCGGAGAACCCGGTCTCCGCAAGCCAGCCCTGAAGCTCGGTATCCGAAAAGACCCAGCCGTTCTCCGTGGTCAGCGCCATGTTCACGGCGAACAGCGCCGAAAACGTCGGCTGTGTGTGCGTCGCATCGGTCATCATATCCATGAGATAAACGCTGCCGCCGGGGGTCAGAGCGGCATGTGCCCGCGTCAGGAGATCCTTGATCGCGTCCGGCGACTCCTGGTGCAGCATGCCGAAGAAGAGGATGACGTCGTTACCGCCGGGGAAGTCGGCCGTGTGATAGTCGTCGGGGACGGTTTTGACGCGATCGCTCATGCCCTGTTGCGCGATCAACTCGTCGGCGACGGCGACGACGCCGGGCAGGTCGAGGACGGTGCAGTTGATCTCCGGGTTGGCTTGCGCGATCAGGACGGAGTAGGTGCCGGGGCCGCCGCCGATGTCCAGGAGTTGCCTGCATCCGTCGAGCTCGAGTTGCGGCACCACCATGCGGCCGATGCCCAGGGCCCGGCCGTGCATCGACAGCACGAAGGTCCGCGTGCGCTCCGGGTCGTCGCCCAAATGGATCGCCGGTCTTTCCACCGGCTTGCCGGTCTTGACGAATTGCTGGAGTTTGCCCCAGGCCTCGTAGACATCGCGGTTGTAGCGGATGGCCCCGCTCAGGTCGCCGGGAGCGCCGGGGACGAGGAAGACCGATGCGTCGGCTGTGTTGCTGTACAGGTCGCCGTTTTTGGTCAGGAGATCCAGGGCGACACAGCCGTCGAGCAGCAGTCGGGCGCCGCGCGGGTCGAGGCTGCACTTGTCGGCGACGGTTTCAGCGTTGGCGGCGCCCAGCCCAGCGAGAGCGCCGAAGACATTCAGGTCGGATGCGGCGAAAAGCACTTGCGAGCCGTAGAAGGCGTTGGCCAGATCGATGATGCGGGTCGGGTCAGGCATAGTCTGCAGTGTTCGGCTTTCGGGGCCCGCAGAGCGGGATGAATTTCAGGTTTCTGACCGGGGGGTTCCCGGACTGCTTGTCCGGAGTACCTGAGAGCTGTGATGTCATTGCTCGGGTTCGGGGACGGCGGCCGGTTGGGCGGTGAATCGCTCGGCGACCCAGGCGAGTTCGCGGGCGAGAATGTGTTCGTCCGGCTCGGATTTATCCGGAAACAAGGACAGCGTGTAGGTTTCGACTTCGAAGTGATGCACGACTTGTGAGACCAGTTCGAAGAACTCTGTGTCGACCACATCGCGGGTGGAAGCAAGCCCGTTGCCGCCCTCCCAGATCAGTGGGACATGGTAGTGCACGCGCCAGGCCCCGGCGGCGTCTGCCGCCGCCAGGGCGTCGGGCAGGTCGGCGAAGCGTTCAATGCCCGCGTCGGACCACAGCCGGGTCTGGTGCAGGTAGACGTCGTCGTTGAATTCCGTCAACGCCGGCGGGATCGGGCCGGGGGCGGCACTGGCGAGGGCGGCGCCGATGTGCACTTTGCTGATCGGGATCTCGCGCTGCGTCATCTCGAAGAGCACATTCAGCGGGTTCTCGAAGGCAACCGCCATGTGGATCATATCCATGCAGTACCCGAAATGCTGCTTCAGCATATTCTGCGCTTCCGCCTGGCTGCAATGCGCCTGTTTCGCCAGTTCATCGACGAGGGTCGACTGCACGAAGTTCTCGTGAAAGTGCAGAACCGTCGGTAGATCTTCGAGATAGCAGTCAGGCTCGGGCTCAAGTGCGATGTTGATGATGCGGCCGGTCTCGTCGCGGATCCGGTCGAACGCGGCGATCAGCTCCGCCAGATGCCGGCAGGCGGTAATGACCAGTTCGTCGTCAGCCCAGGCGCCATAGGTGATTGGTACAGTGGAGATCGTGCCGAAACCGTCCTCCGGCAGCAACTGCGCCAGCAGTCGGGCCAGCCGCAGAGTATGCTCGAGCCGAGCGCGGTCGGACCAGTCGGGACGATACACATCCGTCTTGACGCGGGTATCGTGGAACTTGCCGAAGGGAAAGCCGTTGATCGTCAGCACGTAAAAACCGTCCTCCGCGAGACACTGCCGGAAGGCTTCCAGCGTTTCCGGGTCTTCCAACGCTTCCGCGGTCGCGGCCGAGAACCAGACGCCCAGTCCGAACGGCCCTTCGATGCCGGTCAGTTCGGTGAACTTGTCGAACACCTTGCGGGCATGAACGAAGATGCCCTGTTCCAGTTCGTCCAGCGTGGCGCCCGGGTGCACGTTCAGGCAATACGTCAACTCAGCGTTGTTGCGTCGGATCGGCATAGCAAAAGGTACTGTTGTGGACTGGGGAGTCAAGGATCGTGGCGTTGCCGCAGGCTACATTTGTGCAAGAGCTGCGCCGCGGTAATCAAGGTTTGCCGCGGCACGGAAGCAACGTCTGTCGAGCGGAAAGAGAGCAATCAGTGATCGATTGTAGTCGACTGTAGTCGAAATCAAGGCTCTGCCTGGGCGCTGGAAGTTGTGGATAGGGCCGTTGCACGACGCCGGCCCACAGCCAAGATGACCGGGCTGCGTTCGGGGCAGGAATCGCGGTAGCTGCGCGTCGGAATCGCGGTCTACGAGCCGCTGCTGCGCTGTTCCAGGTAGTCGATGCCCCGGCGCATCAGCGCCTCATCGATCTCGTTGACTTCGATTCTGCTGCCGATGCCGTTGGGCAGGGTCACCGCCAGCACGCCGCCGAGGTGTTCGCGGAATTGCTCGATGCCTTCGAGCACCGTGTATTCGCCGTCGTCATCCTGATGCTTCAGCAGCGGGTGATAGGTGGGCAGGCCGGCCCCGGCAAGGCAGTCGATGATGGTGTCGCGTTCGGCTTCAGTGATCAACGCTTTTTCGCAGGCATACCAGCTGTCCAGACAGATGCCGATTGCCACGCCCTGGCCGTGGCGGATCTCGTAGTTGGACAGGCTCTCCAGACGGTGCGCGGCCCAGTGGCCGAAATCCAGCGGCCGCGAATCGCCCAGCTCAAACGGGTCGCCGCTGGTCATGATATGCTGCAGGTGCAATTCCGCCGAACGGCGGACCGCGGTCTTCATCGCGTCGCCGGCCGGATCCCGGAGTTGGTCTGCGTGTTTGCCGAGGAACCGGAAAAACTCGCGATCCTTGATGATGGCGACTTTGAAGGCTTCGGCAATGCCGTCACCGATCAGTTCCGGCGTCAACGTGCGCAGCAGCGTCAGGTCGTTGACCACCGCGTAGGGTGGGGCGAAGGCGCCGAGGTAGTTCTTCTGATCGACGGCGTTGATGCCGTTCTTTGTGCCGACGCCGGAGTCGTCTTGAGACAGGGCCGTGGACGGCAGCCGGATCAGCCGGACGCCGCGATGCACCAGCGCCGCGGCGAACCCGACGGCATCGAGAAAGGCGCCGCCGCCGACGGCGATGACAAAGCTGTGGCGGCAAAGGCGGCGTTCGGCGATCTCGCCGATAATCGCCTGTACGTGGCGCCAGCCGTCTTTGATCGCTTCGCCGCCCGGATAGACGGCGGGCGGTTCCCGGGACATCTCCGGGATGTGTTTGCCGCCATAGGCGATGATGGCGTCGGCCAACTCGGGTTGGGCCGCCGCGAGACCGGCGTCAATGAAGACGCGAACGCGTAATTCCTTGTCGTTGTGGCGACCGCCGTTGACGATATTGGCCAACGTCAGGTTTTCCGGATCGAACACGTTCTCAGTGAACGCGACCGGGTATGAGAAATGCACCGCGATATCGGCCGAGTTCGGACGGTGGGCGACATTCATTCGGCTTTCTCCGTCAGGTGGTTCCTTAGACATTCGGCTAACTCCAGAAGGGTGGAAGGGGGCGTGGTGAAATCGATCGTCGCGGCCCACGCCACGCGGCGTTCGGCGGCAACGCTGCCGTGGGTGCCTTTGACGTTCCTCGTGTTGGTGCTGATCGCGAACGGGTGCCAGCCGAAGAACAGCTCGCACGGGTCGTAACCGGGTTTGTTGTGGATGTCGATGTGCGCGGCGAAGCCCGGCGCCTCATGCTTGCCCGACCACCACGGATAAGCAAACCAGGTGCCCGGATTGCCGGCCAGGATGATCTCGCCGCTGTTGCTGTGACCGGCCCCGGCTGCCTTGATCGCCCGGGACGTCATGATGTCAAAGCCTTCACCCATCTCGCGCAATGCCGCCGCCGTCGAGCGGACGTCGCTTCTGTCGCGGACATAGACGTGGGCGATCTCGTGGTCGACTACGGCAAAGGCCCGTGACTCATGCGGGTTCACATGCAGTTGACGTTCCACGTCGCGTACCCGCAGCAGGCCGGCGTCAAGCAGGGCGCGATTCGGAAACAGCACCTCCTTCACCGGGCCGATGGCGTAGTCGCCGTAGACGACGACGTCGTAGCCGTTCTTCGCCGCGGCATCCAGGAGGTCCTGCAGAAGCGCCAGGAGGTCCTGCACGGCGGCGGCACACTTGCGGTGGCCGCGCCGGTAGCGCTGCAGGTCGTAGTCCAGGTGCGGCAGGTATGTGAACAGCAGGTCCGGAGCGATGTCCATGTGCATGACCTCGGCCGTCGCGCCGGCAATGAACTCGGTCGCCGGCAGTCCGGCCAGCGGCCCCCAGTAGTGGCGTAGGCGGAATTTTCTCTCGAGACGCTCGCAGAGATTCTCGTAGAGCCATTCCGGCTTCGAGTGGGTGATGTCGATGATGCCGTGACCATGTTTGTGCACCGGCCACGGCGACAACAGGACGTCGACGTCCTCACCGAGGGACTGCTGCCAGAACAGCATGCCGACGGTTTTGCCCTGTTCGCGGAACGGCCGCCAGATGCGGTCACCGTCGATAAGGGCGCTGGATTGCTCCCAGAACATCGGGCGTCGAAGGGCGCGTGAGTAGTGGCCGTTGAACACCATGCCGTGCTTGGCCGGGGGCAGGGCGGTACGCATCGTCCCCTGTACGGTACAGGTCACCGCGGGAAAGACGCTGGCGGCCGGTTCAAAGGTCAGTCCGTTCCAGGCGGCGCCGCCGATCTGTTCCAGCAGGACGTCGTAGCCGAGAGCGGCGACTTGGATGACGAGAAGTTTAGACATGGTTAATCACGATGGAATGATGGAATGATGGGCGCGGCGGAAGAGGAATGGCTGCCCATTCGCGGAAGTGGGGCGCTGCCCCACACCCCGCCGGGGCGTCGATGACTCCCCGGACCCCTCTCTGTGGTGCGCTCCGCGCCGGAAGAGGACTGGCTGCGCCACTGGAGCAGCTCCGCGCCGGAAAAGGAATGGCTGCGCCATTTGCGGAAGTGGGGCGCTGCCCCACACCCCGCCGGGGCGTCGATGACTCCCCGGACCCCTCTCTGTGGTGCGCTCCGCGCAGGAAGAGGAATGGCTGCGCCACTGGAGCAGATAGCTTGTGCATCGCCGAGGACCACTACACTAACTCCCGTAGAACTTGCGGCTGGCGAGGTCGGCCGCGATGCGGATGCACAGAAAACCGAATACCGCGATCGCAATGGCCGTCAGACCCATCTGGGAGACGCCCAATACCGTCCAGCCCGCCTGCAATAGAATCATGTTGCGGATCAGCGCGCCGATGACCTTCGGCATCTTTTGCGGCTGGTGGCGCGCCACATAACTCAATCGACCGGCTTCGATCGCGCCGAGCAGAAAGAGAAGGCTGAAAACCCCGATGCGCGGCTGGTTCGGCGCCCACGATGCAATGACCATCGCGGTCAGCGCGACGAACATCGGCAGCACCGCGAGGAAGCCGGGGGACTCGCCCGTGGTCTCGTCTGCCGCGATAATGGCGAGCGCCAGCGTATAACAGGTGGCGATGCCGGCGGCCACCCAGGCGATGTGGCCGGGCAACTCGCTGCCGTTGGCCGCGAGTGCACCGACCACCATCGTGCCGCCGCGGCAGAGGCCCATGGCGATCGGACCGAAAATCCGGCTCCGTTTCAACGCCGAATCGTAGCCGGCGGCCAGACCGGATACCACCAGCGCCGCGATGCCGGCGCGCCAGTTGGTGAACGCAAATACCAGTGCCGGTCCGACGAGGAGTAGAAGGCAGCCGACAAGCAGAACGGTCTGGGCGTGCGCCGCCCCGGAAGGAATCGGCCGGCTCGGACGCTCGCGGGCGTCTTCTTCGCGGTCGAAATAATCGTTCAGCAGCAGACCACCCATATACATCAGGACCACCGCGATACAAGGCCAGACGATCTCCGGGGTCACTGTGCCCGCCGCCAGTACAAAGCCGGCGATCGCTTCGCCCGGTACCGTGAACAGATTCGGCAGCCGCAGCAACTGCCCCCAGGTCTTGAGCGTTTCGTGTTCGGCAGTGTCACTCATCGGCGCACCTCGACGGTTCGCTGACCGGCGCCCCGGACTGCGGGGACTTGATGCGGCGCGCGATCAGCCAGCCGATCGCCGGGATGAGTAACGCAACGGCAACCGCCGGACGCATGTCCGTGACGCTGCCGCGACTGCCGCAGAAACTGTAGACAAAGCAAATCGGCAGAGTCCCAAGGACGGCGGCGCCGAAAAAGGTCTTCGCCGACATCTTCGACATGCCCGCCAGACACGACAGAATCTCCGTCAGCATCGGGATTGGACGGCTGACAATGATGGCGTAGACGCCGTAGCGCTCGAACCAGTCGCTCAGCCGCGCGGTGTCTTCCGTTCCGACCAGACGCAGGAAGACACGCTGGCCGCCGAAACGGCAGGCGTAGAAGCCGATCGCCGCCGCCAGCATCGCACCGATGAACGCGGCTGCGCCGCCCGGGATGCTGCCGAGGAATTTGCCGGACAAGACCATCACGATCGATGACGGAATCGGCAGCAGAATGTCAACCACCAGCAGACCGATGACCGCGCCGGCGACGCCCGCGCGGCCGCCGGCAGAGTCGCGGACCTCGGTGATCCGGCGTTCGATCAGAGATTCTTCCATCCAGCCGCGCTGTTCGCCGACAACAAAGAGGATGGACAACACCACAACCATGGCGATCACGATGAGTGCGACTCGTTTCATTCACTCTCTCTTCTGCTTCGGCGGGCGACCCTTGCGGCAAGGCTGCTCGTGGCATCAAGCTCCTGGCCAGTGTCGGAATAGACTTTATAGAGCATTTATTCTGCCATACGCATGGTAGGCCGGGTTTGAGGCTTTATCAAGTCCGGCAGGTCCCTGGTGTGGGGAGTGCGGTGCACAGGGAATGTGCATGGATGCTGTTCAAGAAGGCAATGGCGGCTGGTTTTACCGGGTTGGACTGGTTGGCGTGGTCGAGGCGGGAGCAGTTGGATCGTGGCATGGCGCTGCGGGTCGTAGGAATTGCCGCTGCGCGCTGCAGGAGGGCGCTGCGCGCCTCAGGAATTGGGGCGCTGCCCCAAACCCCGCAAGGAGGCGGTGGCCCCCTTGACCCCACAATGGCGCTGCGCGCTGCAGGAATTGGCGCTGCGCGCTGTAGGAATTGGCGCTGCGCGCTGTAGGATGGCGCTGCGCGCCTCAGGAATTGGCGCTGCGC
>CAYLNH010000102.1:0-8236 GCA_964384625.1 uncultured Lentisphaerales bacterium | reverse complement strand
AGGAATTGGCGCTGCGCGCCTCAGGAATTGGGGCGCTGCCCCAAACCCCGCAAGGAGGCGGTGGCCCCCTTGACCCCACAATGGCGCTGCGCGCTGCAGGAATTGGTGCATCCGGTTACTGCGCCGCGTCATTCTTGACGCGGTCCGAGTTCGCTATGAAGGCGGGGAAGCCGCCTGCCTATTCGTCGTCGGATTTGACGCTGACTGCGAATTCGTCGATCTCGAGGGCTTTGAGGATGTCGAGTACGGACACCAGGTGCTGAGCGGACGCGGCGCGGTCGGCTTTGATGACGACGACCTTGATCGGATTCCGGCCGGCGGCGCGTTCTTCCTTGATGAGTTTCAACTGCTCAAACAGGACCTTGGCGTTCGGAGCGTATTCCTTGTTGCAGGCGTATTCGCCTTTCGGGGTGACCTCGATAACGACGGCGTCGTTCAACGTCCGGACGATCGGTTGATCGGCCTTCGGCAGTTCCACCGGGAAGAATGTTTCTTCCGCGAAGGTCGTGGTCAATACGAAGAACAGGAGCAGCAGGAAGACGACATCGATCATCGGCGTCAGATCGATGCGGTCGTCGTATTCCTCCAGTTGTTTGGTGAGGCTCTTCATCGGTTACGCCTCCTGCGTGCCGGACTTCGTATAGCTGTAGCAGGCGCGGTTGATGTCGGCTTCGACGTCTTCGGCATAGGTGTTGATCCTGGCATTGAAATAGCGGCCGCAGACGATGCCGGGGACGGCGATGATGATGCCGAAAGCGGTGGTGAAAAGGGCGACCATGATGCCGGCGGCCAGCTTCGTCTTGTCGGCCCCCTGCGAAACGACGATCTGGTCGAAGGTCATGATCATGCCGACGATGGTGCCGAGCAGGCCGAGCAGCGGGGAGATGCTGGCAATGGTGCCGATGGCCTGCATCCGACGTTTCAGCGGTTTCATCTCCAATAGACTGGCGGTGGTCAGGCATTCCTGCAGACTGTCGACGCCCAGTTGAAACTGGTGCAGCCCCTGACTCCAGGCGCGGCCGACCATGGTATTCGAGTCTGCTGCTGCCCGGCGGGCGCCGTCGACATCTTTGGCGGCGAGTTTTTCGACGACGCTGTTCACCATCTGGGGATCGAGGATGCGGCCGGCCTGGAGGGCGCGAAAGCGTTCAAAGATGAGCGTGATCAGGACGAGCGAACAGATCCACAGCGGCCACATCGGGATCGAGAAGACTTCGTTGATCTTGCTCTTGAGACCGCCTTCCCGGGATTGTTCGACAGTTTCGGTGACCACCGCGCTCCTGGCGCCGTCGGCTGTCGGTTGGGCGGCATCCTGCGCCCACAGGGAAGACGCGGCGCCGAGCAGGATCAGGGCGGCGACAAGCAGCATCAGTCTGGTTTTCATGGTTTCTCCAGTCCTCTCGTATTGGTTCGTTCGTCGTTGAAATCTGACTTGGGCGATCGGCATCGGTCACCGGAAATTCCGGGTACAGTATCACTCTGCGTTCAGTGTGTCCCGCCGTCGGCGCCGGTTATCTGACCATGCTCAACTTATAGATGGGCAGGCCGATCTGCAGTCTGGATTCGACTTTGCGGTCTTTCTCGCCGTAAGCTGCCCGCGGGTCGCGATAGTACAGTTCAATGAGGTCGCCGCCGCGGACGTTCAGCGTGTTTTCCTTCACCGGCAGGACGGCCATCTGCGTGTCGAATGAACCGCGGAACTTGCCGCTGTTCAAACCGGTTTCCTCGAGGATGATGAACATCCGCGAGGTACTGCCTTTGACGCGGACCTCGGCCAGCACCTTGTCGCGGCGGCCCGGGTTGACGTTCATATCGTGGTCGGTGACTTCGACAACCATCGGATCGCCGGGGGTGATCTCGTTGACGCCCTTGCCGGCGTTGTCCGCCGCGGCCGGTTCGTCGTCGACGAAGCGCGCAATGCCGTCGCTGCCAAGCAGCAACACGTCACCCCAAGTATCCGGTTTCTCGTAGGTGACCTGGGCTTTCGACAATGACCATTGCTGGGACTTGCCGTAGTCCATGCCGCGGTTGATCGAGAAGTTCATGGCGACGTACATGCCGGCTTTGAGTTTCTTCTTGGCCAATGCCTTGATGCTGATGAAGCCCTCGACGGTGTAGCCGTCGGCGTCGACCTTGCCGCGGGACATCCCGTTGGTTTCGGTGATCTGGTCGCGGCCGTCAAACAGGTAGGCGTGCCGGCGGATCCCGCGGAAGCCGCGGCCGACTTCGGCGAAGGACAGGACCTTCGAGCCCTTGCAGCCGAACGGCATCAGACAGAACTGCTGCGAAAACGGGCTGCTGCCCATGGACGCTTTTCGCAGGTTTTCGACGTCGAGGAAGACTTCGAAGCAGTCGCCTTCGTACGGTTTCTCCAGGCACGGCTCGATCTTGGTGCGGCCCGGTACACGATAGAGGAAGAAGAACCCCTGCGACGACCAGCGCACGTGCAGCGTCAGCGGGTCTTTGAGGCGGTTGTCTTTGTAGCCCCAGCGCATGGCGATCGGGTGTTTGAGCTCGCCCCAGTCGGACGCGTCGCCGTCGATGGTCAACGGCTTGGTCTGATAGGCGGCTGCGCCGAAGGCCAGCGATTTGAACCGCGGCTTGGGGATGACGCGTTCTTTGTCGGTCTCATCTTTCGGCTTGCTCGTGGTGGCCTTGGCGGTCAGGCGTTTGGGGACGAACACGATTTGCGGTTTGTCGGTCTCTTCCCGGGTGGCGCGGGAGGTCTTGCCGACGGCGGTTTCGCCGCCCCCGTTTTCTTCGCCTTCGCCTTCGGTCATCTCCTTTTCGGCCAAGCGTTCGCTCATCAGTTGCTTGTAGTGTTTGTAGACTTCGCGGTTGTAGCCGGCGTAATGGTTGTAGCCAAGGCCGTAGCGGGCGCCGTGGCTGTCGGAGGTGATGGTGGCGGAAGAACCGCCGCCGCCCTGGGTGCCGGTGCCCTGGGAAAAACCGCCGGAGCCGGGGGCATTGCCCGTTGCGGCGCCGGCGGCAGCCTGCTGGCCCTGGCCGCCCGTGCCCGTCGACGCCGGAGCGGCGGCCGAACCGTTGGCGGCCGGTCCGGTCGCCGAACTGCTGCTGCTGGCGGCAGTCGTTGACGTGCCGGAGGTCGCGGCGGCACTGCCGACGCCCGCCTGCATGTTCTTCTCGAGTTGATCCAGCTTGGCCTTGAGATCGTTGATCTTGCTGAGTCGCGCCAGGCCGGCGCGGGTCAGGATACCCTTGATCTGGGTCTTGCCCGCAGCCTGTTCCACGGCCTTGGCCGAGGCGATCGAAGCTGTGGCGGCGGTGTTGGACGAGATGCTCTTGGCTTGGGCTGCCGTCTGGCTCGTGCTGCCTTTGGCGCTGCTGGTGGCCGCGGCGGTGCGTTCGGCGGCTTCGATCTCCTTGCCGATGGCCTTGGCGGCATGCTCCAGATGGGCGGCCGTCGCCTTCATCGCCTTGGCGGCACTGCTCATCTTCTTGGCCGCTTCCGAGTTGTGCCCGAGCTTCAGCGAGCTTTCGGCGGCCTTTGCTTTCTGCGCCGGTTTCTGTTTGCTCAAAGCCTTCTTGGCCCCGGCGATCGACTTCTCCGCGGACGTCGAAACGGCACTGGCCGCTTTGAGGTTGGCGGCCGCCGTCTGCTGTGCCGACGCCGTCTGTTTGGCGATGTCGTTCTGGGCCGGCGCCGCCTTCTGGGCCGCGGCGGCATCGTCGCCGGCCTGGCTGGCTTTGGCCTGCATATCGCTCTGCTTCGCGGCCAGATTCTTCATGTCCTTGCTGGCCTTCTCGAGGCCGGATTTGGCCGCGGCCATGGCTTCGGTGTCTTTGCCGCCAAACTCATCCTTCGCTTTCTGCATGGCGGCATCGGCATTCGGCTGGAACTTGCCGTTCAACGCTTCGGTCAAGGCGTTGGCGGCCTCGCGTTCCACCGTTTCCTGCAGATCCTTGCTGTCGAAACCTTCCTTCTTCGCATGCGCCCCGAATTTGTTCGCCACCGCTTTGGCAATCTTCGGGACGACCTCCTTGTTGATTTCCTTGCTGACGGCTGTCTCGACCTCCGTGCGAATGTCGTCCATGGCATTCTGGGCGGCCGTCTTCTGGCTGGCGTCCAGAGGCTTCTGACGGGCGGCTTTGTTCTGCATGGCCTTGGCCAGGTCGTTCATCTCCTTGGCCTTCTGCGCCAGCGCCTTGGCGGCGGCGTTCGCTTTGCGTTCGGCGTCCTTCTGGTCGCCCGTTTCCAACGCCTTGGATGCGGCATCGACGGCCTTGATCTGTTTGGTGAAGTCGCTGACCTGGTTGGCGCGCAGGGTTTGGTCCGGTTTCTTCTGCGCGGCTTCGGCCAACGTCTCCTGCGCCTTCAAAGCGGCCTCTTCCGTCTGCTTTGCAACCTCTTTCTGTTTCTGCTGGTCGCCGCTCTGTCCGGCGTCCTGCTGTTCTTTGGCGAGCTGTTTCAACTCGTCGGCGGACCGCTCAAGCTTTTCGCGAATCGGCGCCGTCTCCAGATCCTTCAGGTCGCGGGCCTCCTCGGTCATCTTCTTCTTGATCTCTTCGCCCGCCTGCTTCTCCAGCTTCTCCTCGATGCGCTTCTCGACTTCCGGCGCCACTTTTTCGCGGACGAAATCGGCCACCTCATCCAACAGCGCTTTGCGTTTTACATCCTGCAACTGCTCCCGGATATCGTTCAGGAGGTCCTGCCGCAGGTTGTCGCGGATCTCGTCCAGGAGCTCCTTGGGCAGCTCGGCCACCTCCTGGTCACCGGCCTTCTCCTCCATCTTCTTTTCAAAATGCTCCTGGAGTTCTTCGAGGAGTTCGGCTTCGTCTTCCGCGGCGAGCTCCTCTTCAACGATGTCCTCGGCGTCCTCCATGAGTTCGTCGAGCAACTGGTCGCGTGCCAGTTGCTGCTCCTCGCGGCGCGCTGCCGCCGCGGCTTCCTGCTGTTGCCGCTCAATCTTCTCCCAGGCAACGCGCTTCTGCTCGACCATCATGGCCGTCTGCCGCGAGGCGAAGGTGATGAGCAGCCCCAACAAGACGGCATGGATGACAACGGATTCGACCGCATGCGGCGCCCAGCGCGGCCGATAGAGAGGTGACTTCGGTTCGTGACTCATGGGTACGGCTTCTCCCTGACCAGTTAGCTCGTGAGTATGATCGTTCATATTTCTGTTGCCTGTGAGACCCCGCTTTCCCGTGGAAGTTCCCTCCGGTATCCCGCCCGTTCCCGGCATAAACCACAAAAAAACCGGGCACTTGCCCTTGTAATAGATATGATCGTTCATATTATTTCAGAAAGATAATGCGTGAAATCATAACCGAAAGTGGGCGTTGATGGCAAAGAAAGGGTCCGGTCGAAATTGCCGCAACCGGATCGGCCTGAAAGACGTGGCCGGCCAGTGCGGGCTCTCGCTGAATACAGTATCCGATATTCTCAATCGCGGCCGCGCCGGCCTGTATCGTGACGACACCGTTGCCGCGGTCACCAAGGCGGCGCGCGAGCTGGGCTACCGCCCGAACCGGGCGGCACAGGCGATGCGTTCGAAGCGGACCCGGGTTGCGGGGTTCCTGACTGAGAACTTCTCGCGGGCCGGCAATTGTCTGGCTAACCATGTGGTGTACCCCTTCCTGATCGGCGCCAGCCACTTCCTGGTGGAACGCGACTATCACATTGCCCTGGTGGAATTGGACGAAGTCGAGTTTGAAAACCCCGATCAGCCGCCCCAGGTGTTGACGGAGCGCTTTTTCGACGGGCTGATTATCCACTTCGGCGTTTCCGAGATGGTGCAGTCAGCGGTCCGCACGCTGGAGATTCCGGCGATCTGGTGGGACTCCGGGTCGTTTGACGCGCGCGACTGCATTTATCGCGATGAAGAGACGGTTGGCTTTGATCTCACCGAGGAGCTCCTGAATCTGGGGCACAGACGCATCGCGTTCAGCGGACACGATCTCAAAGGCGAGCAGCCCGGGCGGCATTTCAGCACGCCCCACCGGCACCGCGGCTACCAGAAGGCAATGCGGAAAGCCGGCCTCGAACCGCTGAGTATAGAGTCAAGTTCCGACGATGATCTCGTCGCCCGGCTTTCGTCTCTCAAGCCGACGGCGGTGGTCATCCTCGGTCTCGGCGGCAGCGAGCAGTTGGCAATGTTCGGGGCGGCCGCCCGCCTGGGCTGGAAGATCCCCGAAGATCTCTCTGTGGCGACCTGTGATCGGGAGGCGTTGATCGGGGTGCCCTACGGCGGGTTCACCTACGACCGCTACAGCACCGGGCGGCAGGCGGCGGCGATGCTGTTGAAGAAGCTGGAAGACCCCGACCTGCGCCTTGACAGCGTCAAAGTGACGGGTGAGTTCAAGCCGGGCAAAACCATTGGTCCATGCCGCGACTGCGTTTGAATACCGTCATCATGGTTCGCGTCCATTCATTCATGCAAAGGAAAGACGACACAATGAAAACCGTGGTTCTGGTTATTTTGTTCGGCCTCTTGATTGGTGCCGCCCTGCGGGCCGGCAGTGTGGTTCCGGCTCGCCGTGGAGCCGGTTGGCGATTCGTCGCCCAAGGCAGCAAGCCGGCTGCCGCCGAGTATCCCGCCGTCACGCTCGATAACGGCGTCGTCAAAGCGAAGGTCTACCTGCCGGACGCGAAGAAGGGGTACTACCGCGGATCGCGTTTCGACTGGTCCGGGATGGTCCGCCAGGTTCATTGGAACGGGCATACGTTCTTCGGTGAATTGAAGGGATCGCACAACCCGAAAAAGCACGATCACGCTGCCGGACCGGTCGAGGAATTCGGCATGGATAAGCCGCTCGGCTATGACGAAGCCAAGCCCGGTGAGAGCTTCATCAAGATCGGTGTCGGCCATCTGCTCAAAAGCGGAAAAGGACCCTACAGGTTTCACAAATCCTACAAGATCCAAAAGGCCGGCGACTGGACCGTCGAGAAGACGAAAGACAGCATCAGCTTCACCCAGGAACTTAAAGACGACCGCGGCTGGGGATATCTCTACACCAAAACCGTGAAGCTGACCGGAGAGCCGGCCGGCCTGGTGCTGGAGCGCACGCTGAAGAACATCGGCGCCAAGGCGATCGAGACGAACTTCTACAACCACAATATGATCATCATCGACGGCCGCAAGATCGGTCCCGAATACAGGTTCGTGTCGGCCGCGGACCTGACGATTCCGGATAACCTGAAGGCGAAGTGGGCCAAGCGCGGGGCCACCATCGGGGCGCGCGAGATTACGTTCGACAAAACCGTCTCGGGGGCGCTCTGGGCCAAGGTCGAAGGCCGGGAAGGTAAGACCTTTAAAGACGTCAAGGTGATCAACAAAGACGCCGGCGTCGGAGTGCAGCTAAGTTGTTCTGCGCCGCTGTCGAAGTTCAACATCTACATCGAGAAGACGGCGCTCTGTCCAGAGCCGTTTCATCGCTTCAATATCGAGCCCGGCAAAGAAGTGAAGTGGAGTTCGAGCTACACCTTCTTCGAAACGAAGAAGTAGCACCCCCTGCCGGCGCCGGCGTAGATCGTGGGTCATGCGCAAGCACTACTTCAATCTGCAGGAACTGATGTGGGTCATTGCCGTGGTGGTACTGCTGCTGGTCGGCGGCGCGGTGATGATCCCCATGTATATCCGGTTTCGCACCCGGGAAACGCGGCGTCGAGTGAACTGCGCCGACAACCTGCGGCAGATCGGGCGGGCGCTCACCACCTATTCCGACCAGTACGACAGCTGGTTCCCCGCTGTGCAGCCGCCGGGCCGAAACTTTGAACCACTCAACGAACTGGGATTTCTGAGTAACGGTCAAGTCTACGGCTGCCCCTCCCTCTGGCGTACCAGGCGGGGACGGGCCAGGGCCGCCAACCCGTCGGACTACTGGTACGCGGGATCGGGGTTGCGGTCGGATACTGACAAAACCAGACGGTTGGCGTTTGACGCATCCGGGAACCATCCGGACAACGCCTGGATGAACTGTCTGTTCGTCGACGGCCGGGTCGAAGGCGCGCGGCCCGACGGCAGCAGAACGTGGAACGTGTATCCGTAGCGGGGCCGCCGCCGGCCGCGGAAAAAGCAGGGGGCACAAGAATCCGCCGCTCCGGGCTGTGGTGTCCGGGCCGAGTCCAGGCCGGGCAGCAGGCAGGATCCGAAATCCGTCGCCTCGGCTCGACGTCAAAAAAGAGCCCGCCGCCGGGGGAGAACCGGCGGCGGGCGTCCGTCTTAGGGTCCGCGCGGAAATAACTTCACATTTTGAGAGACTTTCAAGAGTCGCG
>CAYLNH010000101.1:0-23236 GCA_964384625.1 uncultured Lentisphaerales bacterium | reverse complement strand
CGGTTCGGAGGGAGGGGAGGGGCCCAACGACGGGCCCCTTTCCTACCCCTATCGACAGGAGAGACACGAAAAACTGTAGTTGGGGACAACTGCAGCTACGGCAGGAGAAAAACGAAGAACTGCAGTTGGGGACAACCTGCAGCTGCGACAAGAGGAACATGAGGAATTGTCGCTCCTTTTCCCACTGCATTGGGCGTGCAGAACCGTTCAGCCCGCGTCCTACGTCAAATCGATCAGGTGTTTTCGCAGGGTGACGCGCACGACGATCAGGAAGAGCACTGCCGCGAGGATGAAGCACAGCGTTTCCCAGTCCCACCGGTTCATGACCAGTCCCAGTGCCATGCCCGCGGCCGGCGGGTGCTCCGCATTCGCCACGGTCATCAACAGGATGACGACGCCGACCGCCGCCGCCGCAAAGAACACGATCGGCAGTTGGCTCTCCGGCGCGATCCGTCCCCAGACCGCCAGGTACGCCAGAAAGTGACAACCGATGCCGATGGCGATGCCGATGGCGTAACCGCCGATCAGGGGCCGCGGCGCCGAGGAATACGACAGCGGCATGGTGAACACGATGAAGGCGCTGGCCCCCAGCGTCGCGATGATCGCCGTATGCTTGATTACGTCGAGAAACAGCAGGACCACCAGGATCGTTACCGATGCCATCAGGCATTGGAATACATAGCGTTTCCAGTGCGTTCTGAATTTTGGATCGAGAAACTCCATTTACGGCCGCACTGATTGTTCGGGGACCCAGCTCAGGTCGGCCCGGGTCCGTTCCAGATCATATACGGGCGCGAATTCATGCCCGTCCTGCCGGTGATAACTGAGGTCGAGCTGGTCGGCGTCAGCCCCGAAACAGGCACGCAGCACCGTTGCCACCGGCTCACGGGTGCG
This sequence comes from uncultured Lentisphaerales bacterium, assembly GCA_964384625.1. Lineage (GTDB taxonomy): Bacteria > Verrucomicrobiota > Lentisphaeria > JABSQK01 > JABSQK01 > CAYLNH01. Next base: position 22,342 of record CAYLNH010000101.1, on the reverse strand, counting down.
CACATCCGGTCCGGTCACATTGTCGATGCGGCAGCCGGGCTGCGTCGTCGCCGACAACGCAGCGCCGAAGGCGTCGAGAACATCGCTGAGCATGACGTCCGCCAGGTCGAGCCAGGGATGGGTAATGGCATCGGTTGCGAGCAACTCCGACTGCCAGATGGCGTCGTCGCGCACGTGTGAGAGCCGCAGGATGACGAAGCCGGCATCGGGATATTGCCGGGCGAAGTAGTGCGCCTCCTGTTCCATCAGCCACTTGGACAGGCCGTAGGCGTCCCGGGCCATGCACGGCTGGTTCGCCGGGATCGGCAGCGCCGGCGGCAGCCACGCGGCGTTCCAACAGCCAGGCACCGCGATCGTGCTGGCCAGCACAAACCGCCGGCAGCCGCGGTCGAGCAGATAACGCACCAGCCGCTGTGTGCCGATGACATTGACGTCGAGACCGTCTGCCTCGCTGCAGTGGGCTTTGACCGCGGCCAGGTGGACGACCGCGTCGAAGTCGAATTCGTCGAGTTGGGACAGGTCGCCGGTTGAGATAAAACTGCCTTCGCGCACGACTGCCGGGCCTTCATGCTGTCGGCGCGCGAAACTGACGACCTCATGTTCGCGGGCCAGGCGCGGGATCAGTTCTGACCCGATAAACCCGGTCCCGCCGGTGACCAGAATTGTCGCCATCCGAGGACCTCCTTTGTCCCGTTTGCACGCCGCAATATTGGTCGCCAAGCCAGTCAGGTCAAGTTTCTGCCCGCTCCGCAGCCCCAGGTGTTAGCGGCTGAATTTCCGTGATTCCGGTTGCAGCCGGCGCCGGCGCCGGGGTATGTTTCCTCTCCAAACTGTTGGCGGCGGCCGAGCCGGCGGCGGCGAGCCGACAATGCCCCCCGGCTGGAAGACCTCTGCAGGATCATTCCGGGAGAAGACAATGGACAACACGTGGGATGCCGCTCAAGAAGAGCTCCGCGATTTTCTGACATATCTGCTGGTGCGCGTGGAATATCGTTATGGCGATAATCGGGCGCCGTTCCGTTTCCCGCCGGAGTTCGAACAGTCCGACGGCACCTACCGTTGCATCATCGTTGAAGACGTGTCGGACCACCGGGAGAAGTCCGTCTATACTGCCGCCACGCCCGCCGCACTGGTCGAGATTGTCAAAACAATGGTGGTCGAGCGATTCGGGCTGGCCGCCGTGCTCGAGTCCACCGATCCCGAATGATATGGGGCCATCCGATCTGCACGACATGAACATCCGGCAGTATCCGATGAAAAGCATAATTGTATTCATATCCGCAAACCCAAACGCAAAGGGAACTCCCATGAAACGAACCGTGATCAAACTTGCTGTTGTGCTCGTACTGACTGCCGGCGGCCTGCTGACCTTGTCCGGCTGCCTGCCCCCACGCGGTCCGCGGCCGCCGCTGCCTCCCGGCCCACATCCGCATCCGCATCCGCGCCCCCCGGTTCCCTGACCGCGGCGCTGCGCCGGAATCAGCCTGCACCAGGCCTGCTGCAAGGACCTCCTTCACAAGCATACGATGGAGTGGGGGTGTATTGTGTGGCGGGATGATGTCGATGTACTGTTTTCGCGCCTGCCCCTCGACAAGGGCGGGGGCCGGAACTACTGTCTCCCTCTTCTGAGATAGTATTGTCTGGAATCTTTGTAGCTGATAGGTACAGGAGTTTTTCATGAGCGAAGTCTGCCGGATCTTTAACACCGTGGAGCGGATCAAGGCCGCGTCTTACTGCAACGTCGCCTTTGTCGGCGGCTCGCTGACGGCGGCGGCCGGGGTGGGCAACGCGGCTGTGACGTCGTGGCGACGGTTGTTTGTCCGGTATATCTACGAGACCTACCATCCGGTCTATCACTGTCAGCCCAGCGAGGTCATGGGCGGCATCGGCGCCATGGAGTCGTTCGGCGCCGTTTTTACGCTGGAGCGCAATGTGCTCCCGAACCTGCCGGTGCTGGCTTTCGTCGAGTTCTCGGTAAACGATCGCGGCATCCCGGACAAGGACATGGTGCTTAAAGGCATGGAAGGCATTGTCCGGCAGTTGAAGACCTGCGGTACACGGCCGGACGTGGCAATCGTCGGCGCCGGCTGCCGTCCGGGCAGCGGCCCGGCCGACGGCCGGATCGACCAGAGCCTCCACCGGGAGATCGCCGAGCACTATGGCTTGGCGTTCATCGACGTGCAGGACTACCTGCACAAGGCGCTCGAGCAGCGCGGTCAGACGTGGGACGATATTTCCATCGTCTTTGAGGACAAGGACGATCTGCACCTGAACGACTACGGCAATTACCTCTGGTTTGAGTGCCTGCGCGACTGGTTCGAGGCGGAGTGGAGGAAATACGACGCGAACCCGACGGCGAAGCCGCCGGCCGAGCTGCCGGCGCCGTTGTGCTCCGATGAACTGCAGTACACGAAGCTGATCAATCCGGTGAAGCGGAACAAGAAGCTCCGGAAAGAGGGCAGTTGGGAGAAGAAGGACAAGGGCCTGGTGCCCTGGTATCTCGACGACCTGCTGGTCGGCCGACAGGGGGATACGCTCAGGTTCGAATTCACGGGCACGGCCATCGGCGCCATCTGCCTGGTCTACTGCAACGGCTTGAAGATCGAAGCGAAGATCGACGGCGAGGATGTGGTCGGGCCGTACACGAATTTCGGCATTGAATTCGGCAAGTTCTTCATGCTCAAAGACGGCATGGCAAACAAGGAGCACGTGCTCGAACTGGAAGTCGGCAAGCCGATGTCGCGGCAGAACAAGCTGGAGGATCCGACGGCGCAGATCGGATACCTCTGTGTCGCCACGGGGCCGAACGAGGAGTAAGCGTATCATCTGATGGATTTGGTTAAGCATTTTTTGCAGCAGGCTCAGGCGGACCCCAAACGCGTGGTCTACGCCGAGGGCACCGATGAACGCGTGATCCAGGCGGCCCGCCGGGTTGCCGACGACGGCGTTGCAGTTCCGATCCTGGTCGGCGATCCGGAAGAGATCGCGGCGGTCGCGGCAGCCTGCGGCGTTGCCGTTGACGGTATCGAGATGACGGGCCGGCACGATGAAGATCGGCTGGCCGCTTTCGCCGCCGACTACGCCGCCGATCGCGAGGTCAAAGAGCGCATCGCCGCCAAGGTCGTGCGCAAGCCGTTGTCGTTTGGCGGCATGATGGTGAAGACCGGTCTGGCCGACGGCATGGTGGCGGGCATCGCCGCCGCCACCGGGTCGGTGATTCAGGCTGCTTCGGTCACCGTCGGGCTGCAGACCGGGCTGAGTACTGCGTCGAGCTTTTTTATCATGGTGCTGCCGGACGGCCGCAACCTGGTCTTTGCCGATTGCGCCGTGGTCGTGCAGCCGGAGGCGCAGCAGTTGGCGGAGATTGCGGTGGCTGCCGGGCGCAACGCGAAGGACCTCCTTGGCATCGAGCCGAAGGTGGCCTTTCTGAGTTTCTCGACCCAGGGGTCGGCGGTGCATGCCGACACGGAGAAGGTCGTGCAGGCTGTGGACCGGGCGCGGGCTCTGGCGCCGTGGCTGGTTTGCGACGGCGAGCTGCAGGCCGACGCGGCGCTGGTGCCGCGGGTGGCTGCGAAGAAGGTGCAGGACAGCCCGGTAGCCGGGCAGGCGAACGTCTTGATCTTCCCGGACCTGGATGCGGCGAATATCGCCTACAAGCTGGTACAGTATCTGGGCGGCGCCGCCGCGATCGGGCCGATCCTGCAGGGATTCTGCAAGCCCGTGAACGATCTGTCGCGCGGCGCCACCGTGGACGATGTGGTCGGGGTGACCGCGATCACGGTCGTGCAGGCGCAGGCCGCGGCGTCGTAACATGTGGGCCGGCCTTGAGGCTCTTGTGAGGATGCTCGTGATACAGTCGGAAAGACAAGGTTGAGACAGAAGAAAGGATTGCTATGTCTGATGTGCTTGGTCGTGTGAAGGAAGTCACCGCACAGTTGTTGAAAGTTGACGCCGGCAGCATCAAGCCGGAGTCGAAATTCGTCGAAGACCTGGGCGCTCAGTCGATCCAGAGCATCGAGCTCATCGCGGCGTTCGAGGAAGAATTTGATATTGAGATGGACGAGGACGACGCGTTGAAGGTGAAGACGGTGGGCGACGCCGCGGCCTTTATCAACGAACTCCTCGAGGACTAGAATGGCGCCCGGGGGAACATTCATTGTTCGGCTTGCGGGGGCTGCCGATTTGCCGGCGATCGTGGATATCTACAACGCCTCGATCCCGTCGCGCCGGGCCACCGCCGATACGGAACCGGTGACCGCGGCGCAGCGCGAGGACTGGTTTGCCGCGCATGACCCGGCGACGCGGCCGCTGTGGGTTTGCGAGTCCGGCGGCGAAGTCTGCGGCTGGGCCGGGGTGACGTCGTTCTACGGCCGGCCGGCGTATGTCCACACGGCCGAGGTCTCGGTGTATGTGGCGCCGGCGGCACAGGGGCGCGGGGCAGGGCGGCGGCTGTTGGAGGAGGTCCTGGAGCGGGCGCCGGACCTCGGCTTGCGCACTTTGCTGGGGTTCATCTTCGTCCATAACGAGGCGAGCATCCGGCTGTTTACGGGGGCGGGGTTCGAACGGTGGGGGCTGCTGCCGCAGGTGGCGGAGATGGACGGCCGGGAATACAGCCTGGGAATCTACGGCCGGCGGTTGTCCTGATCAGTCACCGAAGAAGAATTCGGCCTTCGTCTTATTCCAGCGGTTGTTTTCCAGTTCGTAGTCGATGTATTTCAGTTCCGGCAGATTGCGGAGCAGACGGATATTGCGGGCGCCACGCGGAACAGTGACGTTTTCAAGACTCTTCATGGTGGCCAGGATCGCCACGTCCTTGATGCCTTCGCAGTTGTCCAGGCGGATCTCGGTCAACGGCATGCCGCGCAGCGGGGTGAGGTCGTCCACATCGGTATTGTGCAGGTGGATCTCGCTCAGCTTGGCGCCCTTGAGCGGCGACAGGTCGGTCACTTTGGTGCCGTCCAGCCGGAGCGTCCGCAAGGGCATGCCTTGCAGATGGTCAATCTTGCGGACGGATGTGTTGCTGATATCCAGGTAGGTGAGTTTCTTGTCCTCGAGCATCGACAGCAACCGGACCGACGTCCCCGCCAGATTGACTCGTTTGAGGTCAAAATTCCGGAGGACACTGAAGCTGTTGATCTCGGTGCGTTCGGCGTAGAAGTTCTGCAGTTTCGGGACGTATTTCAGATAGGAGAGTTCCTTGACCTTGGTGACGCTGATATCCAACGTCCGCAGGTCCGCCAATTTGCGCAGGACACGCAGGTTGCTGGTGTCGCTGCCGTAAAGCGAAAGGTAGGTCAGCGGCATGCCTTCAAGGACCGAGAGGTCTTTGACGTTGGTGTGGTACAGGCCCAGTTCCGTCAGTTTCTTGCCTTGCAGGAAGTCGATATTCTTGAGATCTTCACCCGAAATCCAGGCGCCGCGCAGCGGCCAGCGGGCGAGCACGCTCCAGTCGGTGATCCCGGTGTAGCGGGCGTCGATCCATTCGATCGGGCAGGTCCGCAGGGCACTGAGACTGCGTACTTTGGTGGAGCGGATGTTCAGGCGTTTCAGCGGGGCCCGCTGCAGCGGGCTGACGTCAAACAGATTCCGGCAGCGGAACGCGGTGAACTCGCAGATCGGCAGGCCGGCGAGGCCCTCGATGTTCTGGAGCCCGGAGTTGTAGGCCATCCGGATCTCGATGCCGTCGGCATGGTACCGGTGGGAATGGTAGAATCGCGCCTGTTCATTGGCGATATCGGGGTTCTGCGCGAGGACCTTGGCAATTGCCGCCTGCACCTGTTCTTCGTACTTGCGCGACATCTCGTCGGTGATCCGGGCATCGTATTGGCGCCAGAAACGAAATTTCGTCGGCATGGCGTCGGGACTGAAGCCGATGCGGCTCAGCCCGGAGTGGCGCCGGAGCATCGGGATATCGTCATGCGCCGCCGGCAGACAAAGCCATTGCAGGGTCGGGATCTGGAGCAGCGGTTCCAGGCTGTGGATCCGGGTGCAGCCCTGGAGATTCAGCTCCAGGAGCGGCAGTTTGGTCAACGGCTGCAGGTCGCGGACATTGGTGCGGCTGAGATCGAGGGTCAGCAGCGGCATCGAGATCAGCGGTTGGAGGTCGGTGACCCGGGTACCGGCGAGTTTCAGGCTGGTCAGCTCCACCGTTTTGAGCGCATGGAGATTGTCCACCCTGGTATCGGAGAGATCCAGTTTGGTCAGCGGCACATCGGCCAGCGGCATCAGGTTGGCGATGCCCGAGCCGGCCAGGTTGAGTTCGACGATCGGCTTGCCGGCCAGGGCGCTGAGGTCGCGCAGTCGTTTGTTGCCGGCCAGGCTGAGAACCGGGCCGCCATAGCCCGGGGCGACTTCGCTGCGCAGGGCGCCGCGGTTCGCCTGGCGCAGTTGGGCAAGCATCTCCTGGACCTGGTCGTCGGTGATCGCCGGCAGCCCGAGATTGTCCAGGCGGCGCTCCAGCTGCTCCAGAAAGACGCGGTTGCGCGTGGCGACGTTGCTGTCGGCATACCGCCGGATGAACTTGGCGACGTCGGCCTTCAGCCGCAATCCGCGGCTGCCGTTGAGGCGGAGGGCGCGAACGCCGTAAAGCATGCTCGGGAGTGAGCCGGCCTTGATCTCTGACTGCAGCAGAATCTCGTTGAACCGCCGGGCGGCGTCGTCTTCGAAACTGGTTGTATTGTCGTTGAGGAAAAAGAGCAGCGGCTCGCGGAGGATGGCGGGCGCTTTGGTGAAATGCGTCCGCGCCCGGTCGGTCCGGCCGCCCTTGGCCGCCAGCACGCCGCGCAGAACCCCCATGTTCGGCGTGTCTTTGTCGCCCAGCCGGCGGTAGATCTCGCTGGGATGCAGGTCGCGCGGACGAAAATCCCGTTTGATCCGGCCCTTGGATTCGCCGATGGTCACCAGTTTGTAGCCGGCGATCATGTTGCCTTCAACGCCCTTGATCTGGATGCGCTCGCGGCCGCGGCTGAAACCGACGGTGATCTCTTTGCCCGCGTCCTTGGCAAAGGATGCCAGAACCGTTTGACTCATACCTTCGCAGGTTTCAACAGCTTGTTTGATCTGCCGGAACCGGGGACTGACCGTCAGCGTGGAATCCCGGGCGGCGTCATTCAGCCGGTTCCTGGCCTTGCTGAAGTCAAGGCGGATCAGGGCTTTAGCGATAAGGTCGGCCAGGTGCTCGATTTTCGACGCGTTCTGCGCGGCGATGAGCTGCTGCTGTTCATGGACCTCGGTCAGTTCAGTGACTTTGGCGGTTCTTTCCGGCTCCGTTTCCGGGGCGTACGGTCCGGCGTAGTCGCGGTAGATGGCGATCGCTTTGGGGTAGTTGTGGCGGGCGATGAAGGGCTTGGCTTTGCCGTCGAGGCTGGCCATCACTTTCGCCTTGGCGGCGGCGAGGAGCTTGCGCAGGCGGTCGGCTTCCTGCAGGCCGAGCTCTTCAAACCTGGTGTTCAGTGCGGCGATGATCAGCTCTTCGTATTTCTTGATGATCGGCGTGTAATTCTGGGGTTCCGCTTTCTCCAGCGCGCGGGCCTCGTCCAGCAGTTTCTGGAATCTCTCCAGCCGGGCGCGCTCCTGGGTGGCGGTCAGCTGCTTTTCTTTGTCCTCCCGGCGGCGCTTGCGTTCCTGTGCCTGGCGCAGGACCTCCTCGCGCCGGCGGCGCAACTCGGCCTGGCGCTCCTGCTCGGCTTTCTGCCGGGCCAGCGCTTCGTCCCGCTGCTTCTGTTCGCGGTTCGCTTTCAGATTGAGTACGACCTTGGCGCCGACGCCGAGCATGACAAAGACAAACACAATGGCGGCGCCGACAATGACCAGGCGTTTCCACAGCGGTACGTTCCGAGCCGAATGCACATGCTGCAGGACGGCATCCGCCTTCGCGGCGTGGTGCGACCGGCGCTGGTGCGACGAGGAGGAGGACAGCTTGACGCCCTTGGGCAGGTCGCCGGCGATCACGCGATCCACGTCGGCAAGCAACGCCGCCCAGTCCGCGTGCCGGTCTTCCGGTTTCTTCGCCATCATCTTGCGCAACAGCTCAACAAAACCGTCCGAGAGCCCGGGGACCAGTTTCTTCGGGCTGGGGAACGGGTCCAGCGCGTGTTTGGTCAGCACATCAAGAACGGTCTCGCCGTCGTAGGGAACCTGCCCGGTCGCCAGGTTGTAGACCGTGCAGCCGAGGGCGTACATGTCGCTCTGAAAGACGGCGGCTTCCCCGGCCTTCGCCTGCTCGGGTGCCATATAGTGCGGCGTGCCGAGCAGAAAGCCGGAGCTCTGCTCCGGGCTCTCCTCATCGGAATGCACTTTGGAGATGCCCATATCGAGCAGCCGCGGCTCCATGGCGCCGTCGACGATGATGTTGGCCGGCTTGATGTCGCGGTGCAGAATCTGGTGCTTCTCCCAGGCATACTGCAGGGCGCCGGCGATCTTCCGGCAAATCTGCAGGGCGTCGTATTCGTCCATCGGCCCTTCGCGTTCGATGTAGTCCTCCAGCGTCTCGCCGTCCACATAGGTCATCGCCATGAAATAGTTGCCGTCGTCTTCGCCGGCTTCGAAGGCGGCCACGATGTTGGGATGGTCGAGCTTGGCCAGCATCCGGACTTCGTGCAGGAAGTTGTCAAGGTCCTGCTGGTCCTTGGTCATCTCCGGCGGCAGCACCTTGAGCGCGACTTTGCGGTCCATCGACACCTGCGTGGCCAGGTAGACGCAGCCCATCGAGCCGCTGCCCAGGTGCTTCTCCACCCGGAAACCGCCGAGTTCCTGGTCCACATCCAATACGTTCGAAGGAATTTCGAGCTGCCCCGAGCAGTTGGGGCAGGCAATCGATTTATGGCTGATGCCTTCACCCTCGATCTCGATATTGCGTCGGCACTGCTTACATGTCAGTTTGAGTCGCACGCGTATCTCACCAGGCCCGGGCTGCAATACACCGGCCACACGGAATGGGCCGTCCTCCGTGTGCTGGGTTGTTGTTGGATTATTAAATCATTATAAAATAGTGACCTGAGGCCGGCAAATCAAGACGATTCAACAAATAACCGGCGGCGGTCACAGCGCCGGGGGCCGGCTCAGTCCGGGGCCGTCAGACGTTCCAGCAGGTAGGCGACCTCGACGGCGCAGGTGAGGGGGATAATCCAGCGTTCGTAGATGTCCGCGATATCTTCGGGCTGCACCTTGAACTGCGGGTCGGCTTCGCCGGGTTCGTGGCCGTACGTGGCCGCCTTCAGCGTCACGCGCCGGAGGAGCTGGTGTTCAACGTCTTTGTTGACCAGCAGGTCCATCAGCCCGTCCTCATCGCGGTCGCGGATCAGGCGCGAGTATTCGGCGGTGTCGGCCTGGAATTTGGCCTCCGCGATGAACTTGCCGTAGTGGATGCGTTTGGACAGCGCCTGCAGGCAGTTGACGTCGCAGACGGCGCTGGAGCCGTAATTCAGACAGTCGCCGCCGGTGCAGATTTTCGGCAGGATGTCCTGGATGTAGGCTTCGCGGATGCGGTTATTGAAGTTGATCGAGTTGGGCCGTATCGGCGGTTCGGCGGTGATCGCCGGGAGCACGGGGGCGGGCAGATCGGTGAAGAACGGATGTTCATCGGGGCTGGTATAGCGGCGGACCCGGGCGTGGACCCGCTCGGTCTCGTAGAGCATATAGTCTGAGAACGACCCTCCGAAATCCGGCAGTGGAATGGCGCCGGGCTGGTAGATCGCGGGGTTGAGTTTGAATTGAGCACGTTCGATGAACGCGAATATGATGGTCTCCTCCTGACGGATCAGGCTGGTTCGCATGTCTTCCAGACGCAGTGGCTTCATGACTCCTTGCCGGCCTCGTCCCTGGTTTCCTGGTGTTGTGGTGCGGCCGCGGCGGCGGCCGGGGCGGCGGGTTGGTAATATCGTACGGTTGGATAGGCAAAATCGATGTGATCGTGTGCCGCGAACTCCGCCAGGATATCCTCGAACACGGCTTGTCGGATTCCCCGGATCTGGCGGGGCCGGACCATATAGCGCAGGGCCAGTTTGACGCCCGAATCCTCAACCGAGGTGTAGACGATCGGCGTCAGTTTGCCGATGTAGATCATGTACTTCTGGGCCGCTTCCCGCAACTCCTGTTCGGCCGTGCTGGAGAACTTCTCGACGTGACGGTTGATGATGGTCTGCAGGAGGTCCTTGGCCGCCTGCCAGTCGCTCTCGAAGGTGACCAGGATCGGGATCTCATCCCAGACATGGCTGAAACCGGTGTCGTAGTTGGCGATTGTACTGCGCACGGCCTTGCCGTTGGGGATGTGCAGGATGCGGCCGGTGCTCTGTTCGGCGCCGGCCGTCCGCGGGCCGCCGACTTCGATGACGCTGAACTGCAGCACACGGATATCGATGACGTCGCCGATCGTGCCTTCGATCTCGATCCGGTCGCCGACCTGGAACGGCTTGCGCCACATGATGAACAGCCAGCCGGCCACGTTCGCAATGGTGTCGTGCAGGGCGACGGCAATACCGGCACTGAGCAGGCCGAGGAAACTCATTACGCCGGGCATCTGCTTGCTGAACCAGACCCAGAACAGGGCGAGCAGCACGATGGTCGTGGTGGTGTAGTCGATGACGCGCCGCGCGTGGTACCGTCGCTTGACGTCGTCAATCCGCTGGGCGACGAAGGTGGTCAGGAAGATCCGGATGCCGACGGCGCCGGCGAGGACGGCGAGGGTGAGGAAGACCCGTTCCACGGTGACGACGGTCAGTCCGGTCCACTGGCTGATTTCTTTGACGATGTCCATGCCTGTTGCGCCCTGCGTTAGTCCCTGCCGCGGCATTCTGCAGAACCGCGCCGGCAGTTGCTGTGCTGCCTCAAATAGAGGCTCTGCAGTGAAAAAAGACGGATTGCCGATATAATACCACAATATTCGATGGTGTCATGCGTTCCATGAGTGAAGAAGGCAAGGCTGATGGCAGACAATGAACGCCCGGATAAAGAGCTGATCGATGCGTATCTGGCCGGCAACCAAGGAGCTTTTGAGGCGCTGTATGAACGCTATCGCAAGCCGCTCTACAGCTACCTCAACAAAATGCTGCCAAAGCAGACTGCGACGGTCGACGATATCTTCCAGACCACCTGGATCAAAGCCGTCGACCACCTGGATCGCTACCACGACCGACAGACCTTTTTCGCCTGGCTGGTGCGGATCGGCCGGAACACCGCGATTGACCACCTTCGCCGCAGCGGGAAACGGCAGGCGGTGGACATCGATGAACAGCAACTGGCCGCGGGATCCGGGATCCCCTGGCAGGAAATCGGCGTCGGCGAACTGGCCCGCGCCATCGAAACGGCAGTGAGCCAACTGCCCCCGGAACAACTGGAGGTGTTTGCCATGCGGCAGAACGACGTGCCCTTCAAAGACATCGCCGATGTTCAGGGCTGTTCCCTGAATACCGCGCTCGGCCGCATGCATTACGCCGTGAACAAACTCAGGCAAATCCTCAAAGACTGGAATTAACCACCGATGAACTGCCACAAGATGAAGCTGCGGATCCTCGAGGGCGATCTGACGCCGGCTGAGGAAGAACACCTCGAGGACTGTGCCGATTGCACGGAGTACAGCCGCACGGTCAACCGGGTCCAGGACCAGTTTGCTGAGGTCGAACCGCCGAAGCACCTGGATCACCTCGTCCTGTCCTATGCCCGCCGGCAGAACCGGACGCGACGGGTCAAACGCATCATGTATCTGAAGCTCGCGGCCAGCGCCGCCGCCGCGGTACTCGCACTTCTGGTCGGCATTGAGGCCTTTCGCCGTTGGCAGCGGCCCGCGCCGCCGGCCGAAAACCGGATTGTCGAGCATCGGCAACCCCGAAAGACAGTGGCTCCGGTCGCACCCGAGCAACTGCGGCAGGCGCCGGAACGACGCCAGCCGGAGATCGTGGCCGAGTTCAATTGGGACAACGATCCCGTGGAAGCCGAACTGGCCGAAATTCAGGCCGAATTTCTGCTGCTGACTGCCGATGATGAAGCCGCCGCAGTCGTCAGCGCGTTGATCGAATAAAGCTGAAGATGAGGGCAAAGAAGATGAAATGGTTACTGCTGCTGTTGCTCGGCGGGTTCTGCGCCGGCCCGCTTCCCGCTCAGGATACCGACCGCCCGCAACGGCCGCCGCACGGCAAGTGGGGCGCTCCCGCCGAACGCCCGGGCGAGCGGTTCCGTGAGGGGATGCGCCAGCGAATCGCCAAACGCCTGGCTGAGATCAAAGCCCAGGACCCGGAGAAGTACGAAGCCCTGATCAAACTGCAGAAGGAGGACCCGCGGAAGTTCCATCAGGAGCTCTTCCGGCATGCCGCCGCCCAGAAACACAAGCCCGGCGAGGGCTTCAGCAAAAAGGGCCGGCGCCCCGGCCGCGGACGCCACGGTTTCCCGCGGCTCGACGAGCTGATGGAGCATCTGCGGCAGCGTGATCCCGAACGCTGGGAGCAAATTCGGAAGCTGCGCGAAGAAGACCCCGAACAGGCCCACGCCATGATGCGCGATTTCGTCCACGGATTTCGCCGTAAGTATTTCGGCGGTGACGACGCGGCCCGCAAGCTGGCGAAGGAATACCGCGAGGCCGAAAACGAAGACCGGAAAGGCGAGATCGAAAAGCAACTGCGCGAACTCGTGGAAAAGAGCTTCGACGAACGCCGCCGGCGCCACGCCGAACAGATCAAACAGATGATCGCCCGGCTCCAGGCGGCCCAGCAGAAACTCAAGCAGATGGAACAGCACAAGCAGGCCATCTGCGACAAGCGGGTCCGGCAGTTGTTGTCGGGTGACCCGCTGCCCCCGAAAGACCAGCCGCAGGGACCACGCCGGAAAGAACCCCGGCCGGCAGAACAGCAATAACTGTATGCCGCAGAATACGGGCCTGTTTTTCGCGGTTTCTTGCCCGAATTTTCCTTGACAATCTCAAGATCTGGGATCATCGTAACTATTGACGGGGTTCCCCATCCAGCCCCGTCGTTCACAACATCCCCCCGAAGGCGCCCGGCTGCCCAATTAGGACAGCCGGGTTTTTTTGTCGAGATCGATTTCTGCGGTGGACTGCGGGCGGCTGGAACTGCCCGCGACCCCGACCCATCGCCGCCCTGTTCTATTGCCCGGCGAGAGGAGGGCGGCGCTGAGATTGCGCCACTGCGACCCCAATCAGCGTCCCCGTAACCGCAATGATCTGCAGCGCGGTGATGGACTCCTGCGCCGCACTGCCCCACAACAGTGAGCCGATTGGAATCAGGTAGGTTACCATCCCGGCATACAGCGGGCCGTGATCATGGATCAGCCGATAGAACATCGCCATTGCCGCGCCGGTGCCGACAATTCCCAGCGTCAGCAACGCGGCCAACGCCTTCGAAAAACCGTCGCCCGGAACCACCGTTTCCCGGGCCGCGGCCAGCGGCAGAATGATAATGCTGCCGCAGACCAGTGCTGCACCCGCCAGGAACAGCGGCGGCACGTCATCCAGGTAACGCTTGTTTACCGTATTTCCAATGGCGTACGACAGCGGCACCGTCAGCAGAAACAGGACGCGCGGCAAATCGAAATCGCGGCGCATGCCCTCGACCAGCAGCACGGCGTAGCAGCCCAGCCCGATGAGCACCCCGACCAACTGCCGGCGCGTCGGATAGGTCTTCAGCAACGGGATGCTTACGAAAATGGTGAAGAGCGGTACAAAGGCGATGATCTGGCCGACGAAGGCGCTGTCGAAACAGCCGATGAAATACGGCTGCATGGTATACGGCCAGAGGTAGCCGGTGGCAACCAGAATCGCGAACGGCAGAAGGTGCCGCCGCCGGAGATGCCACTTGCGGTCGCGACCGGCCCACACCGTCAACAACACGAGAGCACCGGTCAGACAGCGCCCGCCGCCGATCGCCAGCGGCCCGAAACTCCCGCCGGAGATCTTCATCAGAATGAAACTCGCACCCCAGGTCAGACTGATCAGGATGAATAGTGCGTGTGCCATGTTGTCAGCCCAATGGCTGCCTTTCTGCGGGACTTCAAAGCTTCGGTTTTTTGCCCGAAACGCGCCGCCGGAAGGACGCCGCGGCAGCGGTGAACTCCAACGCCGGCGGCGAGACGGCTTCCCGGCCCAGCCGCGCTGCGGTCCCGGGCCTGCGCCTCCAGCGCCGAGCCAGCTACTAGAGGTCGATTGGTGGCAATCGCAAACAGCCATAGTAACTTTGAGTTTTGGAACAACGACTTGCTCAGAAAGGGCTGCACTATGCGACAGGCAGTGATGATAGCTCCCGGCGAGATCGAATATCGCGACGTTCCTGAACCGACCCCCGAACCCGGCGAAGTGCTCTTGCGGATCCGCCGGATCGGCGTCTGCGGTTCCGATGTGCATGTGCGCCACGGCCAGCATCCGTTCACCGGATATCCGGTCGTCCAGGGTCACGAGTTCTCCGCCGTGGTCGAAGCCGTCGGCGACGGCGTTGACGATATTGCGGTCGGCCGACTGGTGACCGCGACGCCGCAATTGGTCTGCGGCGAGTGTGCCCCCTGCCGGCGCGGCGACTACAACATCTGTGATGAACTGCGGGTCAAGGGCTTTCAGGCGCCGGGTGTAGCGCAGGACCTCTTCGTCACCGCGGCCGATGCCGTGGTGCTGCTGCCGGACAGCTTCACGGCAGATCAGGGCGCCGCCATCGAGCCGGTGGCCGTCGCGGTCCATGCCACCGCCAGGGCAGGGGACATGGCCGGTCGGAACGTTGTGGTTGCCGGCGCCGGTCCGATCGGCAACCTCGTCGCCCAGTGTGCCGCGGCCCGGGGGGCGAAGGCGCTGATCTCGGATGTCAGCGAGTTCCGCCTGGAGATTGCCCGCCGCTGCGGCATCGAACACACCGTCAACGTCCGGGAGGAATCCCTGGCTGACGGCGTCCGGCGCGTGTTCGGCGAGGCCGGCTACAGCATCGGCCTGGAATGCGCCGGCGTCGAGGGCGCGATGGACGACATCATTCAGACCGTAGCCAAAGGCGGCCGGATCATGACCGTGGGCGTCTTTGCCGGCAAACCGCAGGTGGATCTCTCCGTTGTCGGCGATCGGGAACTGAGTCTCGTCGGCACGTTGATGTACCGGAAAGACGACTATGAACAGGCCGTCGAATGGGTCGCCGCGGGCGCGGTCGCAGTGAACCCGCTGTTTACCACACACTTCCCGTTCGAGCAGTATAGAGAGGCCTACGACTACATTGACCGGGAAGGCGAGCGCAGTTTGAAGGTCCTGATTGACTTGTAGCGAAGGGATTCATGCACTCTGACGCAGCCTGTCTGACAAAACGAGAAGGAAAGAATGCCGGATCACAAGAAAATGAATGAAGGACAAGTCTGTACCAATTGCCGGGCGACAATGCCGGTCGGCGCCAAGCTCTGCACCAATTGCGGGACGAACTTCAAAACCGGCCTCGCGGTGCCCGGCGCGGACGCCGCCGAGATTGTCATTGAGGATGACGCCGGACACTGGGAGTACTACCGGTCGATCCTTTTCAAATGGTCCTTGATTCTCGTGCCGATCCTTCTGATCGCCGGTGGTGCGATCGGCTTGAAAACTGCTCGTGCGCCAGCATACCCGGGAACAGCTCCGCAAAGAACTGGCCCAGCAGGTGGGCTTGCAGCACAGTCTGGTGTCCGCGGCGATGGGGAATACTGTTGATGACCGCGTTCGCGATCCCGCCAACCAGGACCTCCTGATCGAGGCCTACATCGAGGAACCCCGGCTCCGGCCGCCCGCCAGACGCTACATCAAACAGGCCAAGCTCTATCGCCGCCTGTTTGAAGCCGGCTACGACAAGATCGAACCGGAAGCCCAGGCCGAACTCGTCGCCCTTGGTCTCGAATGGCAGGAGGACTTGTCCGGCCACATCATCAAGACGCTGGACGACGACTACGACGAGGCGGACGCCGAACTGCGCCGGCAGATCCTGCTGGCCCTGGCCGATGTCGATGGACCCGAGTCCGCCCGGCGGCTGCAGGAAAAGTTCGACGCCGGCTCCAGTGCGGAACGCAAGCTGATCCTGGAGGGATTGGTGCGGATGCAGAACGAGCTGTCAACCGACGCCCTGATCGAGCTGCACCGGAGCGCCGCGGGCAGGAGCCGGCAGGAGGTCCTTAACAGTCTGGCCCGCAAAGCGGTCAAGCCCTCGCTGGACTACGTCTGCGACGTTGCCTGCGGTAACGACCCGGAAGCCGGCTGCAAGGCGCTTGTCCAGGCCGGCGCCCCGGCCCTGGCGGCGGCCGTCAAGGTCTCCTGCGATCAGGACGCCGGTATCCGCCGGGCCGGCGGCGAGGCCGTCGCCGAGATCCTCAAGCTTGCCCCCCGCAGCCGTGTGCTGAAGCTTACGGCCCAGCCCGGCAACTACAAAGGCAAGCTCCAGGCCCTGGAAGAACTGCAGGCCAAGGCGCCTTTCTGCCGGAAGTACCAGGCGTACGCCAGAGGGTTCCGGACGATCGGCACAGGGGAGGAAAGCGAATACAACCCGCGGCTCGGCGATGTGACCATTACCTATGCCAACGGGGTCCTGACGGTTGCCCACCGGCAACAGAAGATCGTTGCCGCCGTCACCGGCGCCCGCAGTTTCAAGCTGGACCTGTCAGCCTTCCGCCGGGAAGGCTGCGAAGTCAAAGGACACACCGGATTGTTCCAGTTCAAGAAGGGCCGCGTGGAAGGAGAGATCCCCGGTTGTGTCCGCAGCTCGGAAGCCAGCCCGGGTACGGATTCCTACAGCTTCGTCAGCTACCGCATCTGCGGGATCGAATTCAAGTAGTCCCGCCGGCGCGCGCCGTGAACCGCCGGAGTGCCGCAGCCGTCTGGCGCGACTGTGCCGGTCAGAACTGAATGGTCGCGGCCTTGAACCCCCCGCGATCGACAATGCTGATCAGAACCTTGCCGGAGTCATTGCACCATTTGCGCACATCACGTTCAAATTCAGCGCAGTCTGCCTGGACTTCCAACGTCTGTCCGGCGGCCATGGTGTTGGCCTTGATGGCCAGTTTCAGGACGGGTTGAGGGCACTTCAACCCCTTGCAGTCCAATACTTCTGCCACGGTAATCCCTCGACTCTTATGCTTCAGTTTTTCGTCTTCTTTTTTTCTGCGGCCCGCCCCGAACGCTTTCACTATGGCCTGACTCAGGGGTAAATCAAGCTCCGGCAGGAGTGATCGTCTGGCGGCCGCGGGCGGCCCGGGTCACCCGGACAATCGGAGCGCCGTCGGGACCGCAGACGATTGCTTCCAGGGGCATCTCCCCGGGCAAGGCGTGGGTCGCGCAGGAAAAGCAGGGGTCGTAGGCGCGGAACGCCATCTCGACCCGGTTCAGCAGGCCGTCGCTGATGTTGCCGCCCCGGATCAGACCGCGCGCCGCCTGCTCGATGGACATGCAGATCGGCGCCGCGTTGAAGTTCGTTGCGACAATGAGATTTGCCATGGTGATGACGCCGGCGGCGTCACTGCGGTAGTGGTGAATCAAAGTGCCGCGGGGGGCTTCGACGATGCCGACCCCTTCGTCCGGCGTCTGCAGATCGAGATTGCGGATGGGGTCCGTCAGGACCTCCTTGTCGCCGGCCAGTTGCTGAATGGCTTCAGCGGCCTGGAGGACCTCGACCAGTCGGGCCCAGTGCCAGGCCAGCGTGTTGTGTGCCGGCTTGCCCTCGAGCCTGGCGAACAGCCGGTCATGCTCCTCCTGCGCCTGCGGCGTCGCCATGCCCGCCGCGCTGTTCAGTCGACCCAGCGGCGCCACGCGCACCAGACTGGTGCCGTCGCCGGCGACGAAGCCCTGCCAGCCGCGTTCGCGCAGATAGGGGAACTTCACGTAGCTCCACGGTTCGACGTGCTCGGCAAGGTGGCGACGGTACTCGCGCGGGGCGAACTGCAGGAGTTCCTTGCCGTCCGGCGCGACGACGCGGACGTCGTGCTCATAGAAGTCGACCTGTTGCTCGGCGTTGACCAGTCCCATATAGCAGGTCCGATGTTTGTAGGGACCCGCCAGCAGCATGGCCCGATAGTCCTCGTCCTGCAGCACGAGGTCGTCGAAGATCTGCAGCGTGAACCGGGCAAACTCGACGGCGTCCGCGGCGAAGGCCAGGATCTCCTCGCGCTTTTCGGCGGTCAGGCGTTTGGCGACGCCGCCGGGCAGTCCCAGCACCGGGTGGACCACCTTGCCGCCCATCCAGCTCATCAGCTCGCGACAGCGGGCCCGCATTTCGATGACCCGGCGGGCCGTGGCTCGGCCCACCTTTCGGGCGACGCCGACGATGTTGCGTTCGGCCGGCGGCGCGTCCGGGCCGACGATGAAGTCCGGCCCGCCCAGGTAGTAGAAGTGTACCAGGTGGTCTTCGAAGATGAACATGTTGTAGAAGATCTTGCGAATGATCTCGGCTGCCGGCGGCGGGGAGACGCCGAACAGATCGTCAAGCGCTTTGACGGCAGCCATGTGATGCGCTGTCGGGCAGACGCCGCAGATGCGGCTGGTGATCTGCGGCATGTCCTCGGCGTGGCGGCCGACACAAAAGGCCTCAAAGCCGCGCAGCTCCGGGATCTGAAAGAAGGCGCGGTCGACGTCGCCCCGGTCGTCGAGGCAGATGATGATCTTGCCGTGCCCTTCCAAACGGGTGATGGGGTCAATCGTGATGGTTTTCGGCATCTTCGAGGTCCTGTTGGCGGGCCGCTCCGAGCAGGGACGCGGACAGCGAGTAACGGTACAGGGTGCCGGCCGGATCGGGCAGGTGATCCAACTGCGCGTCGACGGCCGCCGGCGTATCGCCGGGCAGGATGCCGCCGAGGGTGGCGATCATCTTGGCGCCCTGGTCGCGGACGTTGTCGGTGGGGCCGTAGCATCCGGTGCACGGCATGTTGCCGTCAATACAGGCGGCGCCGCAGCCGGTGCGCGTGGCGGGGCCCAGACAGATCACGCCCTGGGCGAGGAAACACTGCTCGTCGTCCAGCTCGATTTCGTGGGGGCGCCGCAGTTGATGGAGGATCACGTCGTCGGGTTTTGTTTCGTTGCGGGGGCAATCCCGGCACAGCGCGAGGTTCGGGGTGAGCACACTGCCGGTTTCGGGAAGCTCGTCCTGCAGCAGGGCTTCGACGGCGGCGGCCAGGTTGTCCGGCATCGGCGCGCAGCCCGGCAGGTAGTAGTCCACGTCAACCACATCGCTCAGCTTCCGGACGGTCGTGTGAAACGCCGGCAGTTCGAGCCGGCATCCGGCCGCGTCCGTTGCGGTTTGCGGCAGGACCCCCTTCGGGTTGTCCACGGTCGGCGACTCCAGGTACGACGTGCGCAGGACCTCCCGGCGACTGGTCAGGTTGGCCAGGGCCGGGACGCCGCCGTGCGTGGCACAGCTGCCCAGAGCGACGATCAGCCTCGATTTGCGCCGCAGCAGCTCAGCCATCTCGCGTTGCTCGTCCGTGCGGATTGCGCCGTTGACGAAACAGGCGGTCATGGCGCCGTCCGCGAGGTCTTCGACGTCGCTTCGCTTGAAATCCATGGCGCAGGGCCAGAACACGATGTCGACCGCGGCGGCCACCTCGAGGAGGTGCTCAGCCAGGTCGACCACGGTTTCTTCACAGCCGCCGCAGGCGGCGCACCAGTAGAAGCCGATCCGGGGGATGTCACTCATGTCTGTCCCTCCACGGCGCCCCGCAGGTGCAGCGGTCCGAGACGGCGGACGGCGGCGGTCATCTCCGTGGTCACCTGCTGGAATCTCTCGGCTTCCGCGGCGCCGACCCACTCAAGCCGAAAGCGCTCGGCGTCGATGCCGAAGTCCGCCAGCAGCCGGGCGAACAGCCGGAAGCGCCGTTGGGCCTTCAGGTTGCCGTCGCGATAGTGACATTCGCCCGGATGACAGCCCATGACGATGACGCCGTCGGCGCCGTCGCGAAAAGCAGTCATAACGAATTGCGGGTCGATGCGGCCGGTGCACATGATGCGGACCAGTTTAACTTCGGCCGGGCAGGACAGGCGCCGGCCGCCGGCGGCGTCGGCGCCGGCGTAGCTGCACCAGTTGCAGACGAACGCGATGATCTTCGGGGTGAACTCAGTCATGCAGCAGCCCTCCGATCTCGGCATAGATCTGGCGGTCGTCGAAACTCCGCGCCCGCGACGCACCGCTGGGACAGGCGGCGGTGCAGGTGCCGCAGCCGCGGCAGATGGCTTCGTTAATACGGGAAACCCGGGCGTCGGCGTCATAATGGATTGCGTCGTACGGACAGGCCTGGAGGCAGAGCTTGCAGCCGGCACAGATCGTCTCGTCGATACAACTGGTCATGCTTTCCAGCGGGATTTCGCGACCGGGCTGCAGGCGGCTGACGGCGTCGCCGGCGGCCGCGCGAGCCCGGGTGATTGCCGTGGGGACGTTGCAGAAACCGGCGGCCGCACCGGCAGTGTAGATGCCGTCGACAGTGGTGTTGACTTGCTGCAGCAAGGGGTGGCCGGCCGCAAAGAACCCGTCGTCGCGCTGGTCGACGGCCAGGAGTTCCGCCAGTTCCGACGTGCCGTCGGCCGGTCCCATGGGGCCGCACAGCAGGACCATGTCCACCTGGATCGGATCGAGCTCGCCGCCGCGGATGTCCAGCCGGTCGGTGGCGGTTACGCGCAGCCCGAGGACGTCCCGGCAGATCCAGAAATTCGGCCTCAGTCCGTGTTGCTCCTGCAGCCGATCGACCGCTGTCCCCGTCATGGGGCATTCGTGGATATGCAGCACTTCGGCGGTCGGCAAGAGGTGTTCGATATAGGCGTCCACTTTCAGGGCGTACAGCTCCAGCAGGGGAGAGGGCTCCAGATGGATGACGGCGATGGTCTCCGGGGTGGCCCCCGCCGCCGTCTGCAGGACGCCCCCGGTCGGGCCGTTGGCGCTGATGCGGCATTCGAACTCGGACAGGGTCAGCACATCCGGGATGTTGCTGTGGCCGAATTGATCGGGCGCGGGCAGCGGTTCGAACCCGGTCGCGAGGATCAGGGCGCCGACCTGGAACTCCAGCGCTTCGCCGGGATCGGCGAAATCGATCGCATCGAACGGGCAGGCGGCGCGGCAGGCGTCACAGTCGCCCGTGGTGAAATGGCGGCAGACAGTCGGGTCGATGGCGGCCATCGCCGGTACGGATCCGGGATAGAGCGTGCGAACAGCCCGGCTCGCGCCCTGACGGCGCCAGGAGGGATCGGGAACCGAAACCGGGCAGGCGGCAAAACATTCGCCGCAGCCGATGCAGCGGCTGTTTACATACGTCGGATGCCGCGTCACGCGGACCGTGAAGTTGCCGTAAAACCCCAGTACCGCCGTGACTTCGGCATGGGTCACCACATGGATGTTCTCGTGCTCGGCAACCGCCGCCAGGCGCGGCGCGAGCAGACACGGCGAACACTCCATCTGCGGCGCCACGGATTCCGTCCGGGCGACCTGACCGCCGAGGGCGATATCGCGTTCGATGAGATAGACCTGCCGGCCGGCGGTGGCAGCGGTCAAGGCCGCCTCGATGCCGGCGACGCCGCCGCCGATGATCAGGATGTCGGTGTCTGCCGGCATGGTCCGCACTTCCAGATCGTCGCTGAATTCGGCCCGGGCGACGGCCGCCCGGATTAGCGCTATCGCTTTGCGGGTGGCGGCGACCCGGTCCGGCGTCACCCAGGCGGCCTGTTCGCGGATGTTGGCCAGCAGGACGCGGCCGGGATTGACGCCGGCGTCTGCGGCGACGGCGCGAAAAGTCTCTTCGTGCATTTTCGGACTGCAGGCGGCGATCACCACGGCTGTCGGCTGCAGCTCCTGCAGGCGTTGCCGCAAGGAGTCCCGGCCCGCGGGCGAACAGAGGAAGTCGGCCGTCTCCACAACGTCAATCGTTGCGACTCCCGCCGCCCAGCGGGCCAGTTCCTCCAGATCGACGTGATCCGCAATGTTGGTGCCGCACCGGCAGAATATCAGAGCAACCCGTGTGCTCATCGGTCATCTCCACAGTTGATTCGCGGCGTACGCCTCGTCACAACGCGGCTGCCGCTCTCTCCCTTGGTCGGCGCCGGGCGTCGGTGGTCAGGCCGGCAGCCGCCCGCCGGGCGGCTCTGCCAAGCGCCGTTCCGGCGGAAGTGTATCGGGCGTGCGGCCGCCGGCCAGACGGGCCAGTTCGGCACGCAGACGGTTGATTTGATTCTGTTGTTCGGCGGCGGTCGCGGCGCACTCCTCGGCGGTCGCGGCATTCTGCTGTGTCAGGTTGTCGATCTGGCCGAGAGACGTGTTGATCTGCCGCACCCCCGTTGCCTGCTCCTGGCTGGCCACCGCAATCTGCGCCACCAGTTCCGTGACCTTCTGGATCGGATCTTCCATCGTTTTTGCCCTGAATTCCGCTGATTTGAGCTTAATGGGGT
>CAYLNH010000100.1:0-23250 GCA_964384625.1 uncultured Lentisphaerales bacterium | reverse complement strand
AAGAATATGGAGGCAATAACACAGATGTTCAAGTTATTTGCGGACGACGCCTTAAGGGCAAATGACGATGATCGGGGGCTTCCAGTTATCTTGTCGGCGATACACGCTGATCTATTCATCTATCGTCAGGGACAAAGACCCGCGGGTGCGAGGCGAGACGAAGTCTGGAATATCCATTATCCAACCGAGGAAGTCTCCGACAAAAGCCCCGTTTCGCAGTTGAGGACAACTGCGGCGACGGTCGGAAGCAAACCGTCTCCGACGGGCTGCGGGATTTCTGTCGGTGGCATCAACCGAGGAATGCCCAATGTCCAGGGGCGGAGTGCGGTCCGGGGTCTTGTGGTCTTGCGGCGATCCGCCGCCGCACTGGAAGAAATTCCGTCCACGGAATTGCTTGGAAGCACCCGCGGGAAGGATGTACTACGCGCGATCACAGGCTATTTTACGGGCCTATGCCTGATACCGGAAAAACCAGACAGAGCTTGCGCGAACGCCTCAGCGTGATGTCGCTCGGCATGTTTGCGATTGTCGCCCAAACGTTGCTGTTTCGGTCCTTCATGACCGCGATGGACGGCAACGAGCTGGCGATTGGCTGCTTCTTTTCGTCGTGGCTGCTGTGGGTCGGCGCCGGGGCGCTGCTTGGCCGTGTGGTCGGCCGGCGACACCCCGGTGTCATCGAACGTTTTCCGCTGTTGCCGTTGCTCTACGTGCCGGCGTTCCTGCTGCAACATGGGGTATTCCTGCACCTGCGGCCGCTGCTCGGCATCCCCGGCTACAGACTGTTGTCGCTACCGCAGATGCTGACTGCGGCGTTCCTGGCAAACGCACCGGTATCGCTGACCACCGGCTGTCTGTTTACGCTGGCCTGCCGCCGGTTTTTTGCAGAGCACCGGCTGCCCGTGGCTCATGTCTATCTGTTGGAGGCGGTCGGCGCGGGCAGCGGCGGGCTGCTGGCAACCGGCTTGCTCCTGGTCGGCGTCGGCAACGAGATGGTGTTCATCGCTGCTTCAGCCTTGCTGCTGGTTCCTGCCGTACTGCATCTCCGCGGCCGCCGCCGGTTGGCCGTCGAAACCAAACGCCAATTGCCGCACGGCGGCGCCGACCTCATCCTGCCCGCGCTTGCAGTGCTCGCCATACTCGTCGGCGCCCTGCAGTGGGGGGTCGATTACGCAAAACGGCAACGGTGGGAACAACTGCTGCCGGCCGACCACTACCGTTTCAGCTTTACAACGCCGCAAGCCGAGTACCTCGTGGGTGAAGCCGACGGTCAATACACGGTGGTCAGCGGCGGCAGCACCGTCGAGACATTGCCCAACGTCGAACCGGCTGCCGCCGTCGTGGCGATGCACCTGGCGCAGAACCCGAACGCCGGCCGCGTCCTGATCGTCGGCAACGGTTCTTGCGAGATTGTCCGGCAATTCCTCCGTCTGCAGCAGATCCGCGAAGTCGTCTGGATCGGCGACGACCCCGCCTACCCGCAAGCCTTGCGGCGGAAGCTCCCCGACCACCTGCAACCGCAAAGCAACGCGTCGCGGGCGCGCCTGAGCGTGCGCCACGACGATTTGCGCACCTGCCTCCAGGATCCGGGGACCTACGACCTCGTCATTATCAATGTGGCCGACCCGACGACACTCGCCGCCAATCGCCATTTCACCCACGAGCTCTTTCAGGAAGTCAGCCCACGGCTGCGTGACGGCGGCATCGTCAGCCTTCGCGTCCCCGGCGCCGAGAACTACCTCGGCCCGGAACTGGCAAGCATCGGCGCGTCCGGATTCTATACGCTTGCCGGCGTCTTCCCTTATCTCGCGATCAAGCCGGGGGAGGACACCTGGATTTTCGCGTCCAACCAGGATCGGCCCAGCAGTTCCGCCGCAGTTCTGACCCGACGCTACGCCGCCAGACCCGAATTCGCCGCCGTCTACCCCGCTGCCGGCCTTGAAGCGCTGTTCCCGCCGGACCGCGTGACGTACCAGGTCGAACGGTACACTGCCGCCGCCAACCGCACCCCCCGCCTGCTGAACCGCGATGCCCGGCCGCAGGCCTTGTTCCACGCGCTGTTGCTGCGTACCCGACAGGCCGGAACCCAATCCGGGACCACGGCGGTCCTGCGACGTTTTGCCGAGAACGGCACACCGCTGCTGCCGGCCGCGGTCCTCATCTATCTGCTGTTGCGACTGCTCTACCGGCTGTCGCCGTATCCGGCCCGCGGTCGCCCGGCGCAAGCCCTCCCGACCGCGTATGACAGCGTTTTCCTGACCGCTGTCGGCGGCGCCGTCGCCATGGGGCTTCATGTCCTGCTGATGTTCCAGTTCCAGGCGCGCCACGGCGCCGTCTTCGCCTATGTCGGACTGCTCTCCGCCTGTTTCATGGTCGGCCTGGTCGTCGGCGCCGGACTGCTGACCCGGTTGTCGGCCGCCGGCCGCTTACGGGTGCCGGTGGCGATGGTCATGCTGCTGGGATGTCACGCACTGCTGGCAACCTGCGTGCAGTGGTTTGCCGCGACCTCGGTGTTTGGCTTCCAGGCGTTGTTCCTGCTGTCCGGCATTGTTGCCGGCGGCTATGTGCCGCTGGCGGCCCGGCAGTTGGGACTGCTTGGCATCGATACCGCCGCCACAGGCAGTCTGGTCGAGCTCGGGGATCACGTCGGCGCGGCAATCGGCGGGGTCCTGGCCGGCCTGGTCCTGCTGCCGGTTTTCGGTCTGCCGGCAGCCGTTCTTGTCCTGCTCGCCATGCTGGCCCTCAATCTCCTGTCCCTGCTGCCGACGGAAGCCCTCAGCGCCTGGCTGCGCGCCAGGCTGCCCGCCGGCCAACGTTCCGGCGGCAGCGAACGGGACACCGCCGACCGGCTCGTCCGGGGCGCCGGCTACGCCATGGTCGGGCTTCTGGCCTTCCTCTGTTTTGCCGCGCGTCAACTCCGGCCGCCGCCGCCGGCCAAGGGCGCACCCCCGCTCCTGCAGGCTGCCCGCCGGCTCCTGCCGAAAGCCGAATCAACGCCGACCGAGATGCCGGGGCCCGACGGCGATCCCATACCCTATGTTGTCTGGAAGATGCCGGACGGCACATCCGGCTACTGCTACAACAGCGCCGCCATGGTCGACGACATCCACGGTTACGCCGGCCCGATCCCGTTGGTCGTCGTTGTCGACCGGGACGGCGTCCTGCGGCAACTCGAGATCCAGGACAACCTGGAAACGCCGGAGTACTTTGACCTGACCCGGGACTGGCAGCGGCAGCTTATCGGGAAACAGATCTTCACACCGGAAGAATTGAAAAACGTCGACGCCGTATCCGGGGCCACGATTACGGCCGAATGCATCCGCGACACACTCAAGGAATCCGGCGCCGTCTTCGCCGCCGCGCTCGCCGGAAACACAGCGGGCCGAAAGACATCGACGGGCATTGTCGACCGTCACGGCCTGCTGCTGTTGACCGGCCTGATTGTCGTTCTCATACTCCGGCGCTTGCGGGCGCGGCGACTGCGTTTTGCCGTCCTCGCCCTGTCGGCCGTCGTCTGCGGCCTCGCACTCAACCTTCAGTTCTCCACCTTCCAGATCCTGTCGCTCCTGGCCGGCCGCCTGCCGCCGCCGGCCTTGGGCCTGCCGTTCGTCCTGGTCATCGGCGTGCCGCTTCTGGTACTGCTCGCAGGCAACGTCTATTGCGGCTACCTCTGTCCCTTCGGCGCCCTCCAGGAGCTGGTCGGACAACTGCGCCCAACGCGCTTCGACACTGTGCCGGCCAAATCCGTCAGCCGCTGGACGCGCCTGCTGAAGTATGTTCTGCTCTTCATCATCGTCCTGCTCTTTCTGACGTCCGCCGACATCGCCATCACCGGAGGTGATCCGCTGACCGCGGCATTCTCGCCGGCAGCGAGCAGAGCGATGCTGGGCTTCGTCGTGCTGCTCCTGCTGCCCGCCTTTTTCTATCCACGCTTCTGGTGCCGTCACCTCTGTCCCACCGGCGCCTTTCTCGCCATCCTCAACCGGGTACAATTGCTGCGCTTCCTCGCCCCGCGCGTGAACCATCAACTGTGTCCGTTCGGCGTGCGTGACACGGCCGAAATCGACTGCATCTGCTGCGACCGGTGCCGGCATGCAACCAAAGCCGAAGCCAAAGCTTGCAAAGCCACAGCCTCCCGCCCGCGCCGCACCCGCGACTTCATCTTCGTGCTGGTCACCATCTGTGCGGCGATCATCTTCCTCCACCTTCTGCTGCAGTTCCGGACGCCGGCCGCCACGACTGTCCCGGCGGCCGCCGGCAGCGAGGAAGGTCGGACCGCCACCGGCGACGACAACGGCAAGACAGGGAAGCCACGACGACGACGACGATACCGCGGCCGCCGTACCGATGCCGACCGCATCCGCCAACGCATTGACGCCGGCGAACTCTCCGATCGCGAAGCCAGGTTCTACGAAGAAGTCGAGGAATGACCTGCCGCGACGCCGCCCGATCATCCCGGCACCGCTCGGAGAATTGCCCCGTTCCGGCCGGGCGCCGACGATTGCGGCGCCCGGCCGGAACGCTACATTACCCCATGCCACTCGCTGTATATCTCGATAAACGCGCCGACCGCGAACACTTCGACCCGGAGGATTGGCCCCGGATCGCCGGAGACCACCCACTCCTGCGCGAAGCCACCGACATGGAACTGGCTCTCGGCCTGCAGTTCGGCGACCTGATCCTCTTCCATCCGCACGTCGTCAACGGCCCCCCTGAACCACTGATCGCCTACTGGCACGAGGGCTTCATCGGTATCACCCTGCCGCTTCGCGATCACGCCGAATACATCATCGCCCTGGCCGAAAGCCTCGACTGCCGCATCCTCAACGACCACCTGGACGTGCTCTACGACAGCGCCGACGATGTCGATACACTGCCGGACTACCTGTTCAGCATTGCCGAACGCACCGTCGCCTGCCGTGAAACCAACCGCCGCCGCGTCCAGGGCGCGCCAACCGTCAAGATGGTCGCGCCGCCGGTCGAGACCTTCAAAGACCTGCGCATTCCGTTCCCGCTGTTCGAAGGTCCCGCCGCCGATTCGAAGGAATACGTCGGCATCCACCAGTGCGGCCTGTGCGACGAGCCGGACCAGCATTGCTTCCAGTTGGGCATCGGCTGTGATCTCATCTGCACCTGCCCCGAGTGCGGCCACAAAAACGCCCTCGATGCCGACGGCCGGATCGACGGCGTCTGTTCATCCTGCGGCACCCCCATCGCCTTTCCTGAATTCCCCGACAACCTGCGCCTCTGCTACAGTTGCCTGCGAACCGGAAAGGCCGCAATCACCAAAAACACCGAACGCGGCATGGTCAGCTTCGCTTACCTCGACCACAACGCCAAGGACCTCCTGGAACTGCTGCGGACGCCGACCTATTCCTCGATCCAGGGCGAACACTGGCTCTTCTGCTGCGATCAACCAATGATCTTCGCCGGGGAATGGCAACAGGACGACTTCCGCCGGGCCGCACCCGACGGCGTCGACCCCGAGGAGTTCTTCAACACCGTCGTCGACGACGTCTGTCCCGGACTCTGGGAAGACCGGCTGCACGACATTACCGCCGTCTACGTCTTCTTCTGTGAGCACTGCCGCAAGTACCGCGCCCACTGGGATATGGCGTAGTGCCGCGGGACGCCGACGGCTACGGCACCAGGCGTTGACTCCGGCGGTACGCAGTCGGCGACATGCCGGTCGAGCGCTTGAACGTTTTTGAGAAATGGAAGGCGTCGCAGAACCCAAGCTGCTGAGCGATCTGTTCCATTGTGTTGCCGCTGTGCCACAGCAGACGCTGGGCCGCTTCCACCCGCCGCTGAATGATGTATTGCGTCGGCGGCAACCCGAACGCCCGGCTGAACACCCGGGAGAAATACGTTGTCTCCAGAGACGCAACCCGGGCCAGGTCAGCAACGCGAATGGGCTCCGACAGATGCTCGGCGATATAGGCCAACACAGGCTGCAGCCGGGTCAGGTCCCCCTTGCTTTCGACCAATGTCGCCGTATTCAGAAATCGCCCGAGCAACTGCAGCAGCTGCCCGGCCAGCGTGAATTCACGCCCCGTCGCGTCGCCGGCGAACACGTCGGCCATCGCCTCCAGTCCGGCGCGCGTCTCAGCCTGGTCGGGTAACGGTACGACATAGTCGCACTCGACACAGGAGAACAGGTCAATCCGCCCATGGAGTTCCGCCCGAAAGTGGCACCAGTAGCAGACGGCGAAGTCCTCGCAGTAATACACCAGATCCGTATGCGCCGGGATCAGGTAGAGATTGCCGGGCGCCATCTGATAGGTCGCACCGTGATGCTTGACAACCGCCGCGCCGCGGTCGATCAGGTAGATCCGGCCCTCCGGCATCCGCCCATCCCGACTCCCCCACCAGACCCCGAGATTGCTCGTACTCGCCCGCAACACCTGCACCTGCAGCGAACTCAACAGTGCATCAATCTCTCGCATTATCCAGCTCCTGGCGCAAAGCGCCACTGTGGGGTACAGGGGGCCGCCGGTGGCGAAGCCACAGAGCGTTCCCCCTGCGGCGGCTGCCGGGGCGTGGGGCAGAGCCCCACATTGCCTCCATGTGCAGAAATACAGGCAGCCGCCAGTATATTACAGACGAACCAGCCTCCAGCATAGGAAATAACACAGAAATATACATGCTATTCCCAAATCTTGCCATGGGCGGAGAGGCTGAAATCACCAATAGTGAGTCCATCAGAAGACATCCGTCCCCAATCTGAAATCTGAAATCTGAGATCTACAATGCCCGACCTTCCGCAAAACGACCGTGATATCATCCGCCGCCTCGCCGAACGCAAAGCCGAGATCGCCGCCCTGCCCTGCCAGCAGGAGACCATCCGCGGCTGGAAGAACGTCAATGATCTGAAGCCGAATCGTCCCATGGTCTGGATCAACGAACTCCCGTGGCACGAATTGAACATCAACGACGAACTGACGCTCCAATGTGAATCCGACGCCGCCCGCGGCATCGAGATGGGCTTGCGCAAACAGCTCTATCAGTGGGATCACATGCGCTGCGACATGGTGATCACCAACGAGTATCCCTGCCGCCTGGCCATTAGCGACACCGGCTTCGGCATCGACCAGATCGCCGAGTACCGCCGCGAGGAAGAAGGCGGCGTGGCAGCCCAGGGCTACACCGGCCAGATCACATCCCTGGATGACGTGCAGAAGATCAAGGACCCGGTGATCACCCACAACGAAGCCGCCACCGAAGAACGTTTC
Organism: uncultured Lentisphaerales bacterium; assembly: GCA_964384625.1. GTDB lineage: Bacteria > Verrucomicrobiota > Lentisphaeria > JABSQK01 > JABSQK01 > CAYLNH01. Next base: position 16,021 of record CAYLNH010000100.1, on the reverse strand, counting down.
CAGTTCCTGAAGGACCTCCTCGGCGATATCCTGGAGGTGAAGAAAGTCGGTCTGCAGCATCAGTGGTTCGCGCCCTGGGACAACCTGATTCGGTGGTACGGCGTCGAAAACGCGATGATGGATCTCGCCATGAACCCGGACCTGGTGCATGCAGCCATGGACCGATTGACCAGCGCCTATCTGGCGCGGCTCGACCAGCAGATCGAACAGAACCTGCTGAGTCCGAACACCACCGTTCTGCGCATCGGCTCCGGCGGCGCCGCATTCACCGACGACCTGCCGCCCGAGGACTTCGACGCCGACAACGTGCGCCCGTTGGACCAGTGGGGTTGCGGTGTGGCCCAGATCTTCTCCGAGGTCTCGCCGCAGATGCACGAGGAATTCGCGCTGCAATATGAAATGCGCTGGATGGAACGCTTCGGGCTGCTCTACTACGGTTGCTGTGAGCCGCTGGACATCAAGGTCGACATCCTGCGCCAGGTCCCGCGCCTGCGCAAAATCTCCATGAGCCCGTGGGTCGACCTCGAGCGCGCCGCCGACAAGGTCGGCACCGACTACGTTCTGAGCCGCAAACCGAATCCGGCGATCTTCGCGCGGGACACCTTCAACCCGGCCCTGGCGGAACAGGAACTGCGTGAAGCCCTCGACGCCTTCCGCGGCTTGCACGTGGAAGTCATCATGAAAGACGTCAGCACCTGCCGCCACGATCCCGAACGCGTCTGGGCCTGGTGCGACCTGGCCAGGCGCGTGGTCGAGGACTACGCCTGACCCGGTCCAGCGGCCCGGGCAACCCAAAGGAATCGCGCGCCTGACGGCCGCGACCAAAACCATCGACCCTCGGCTCCCCCCCGACCTGACTGCGATTCGCCGTGCTCCGGATCGGGACGGCGTCACAGACGGTTTCAGAGTCAGACTTGATTTCAGCGTGGTTCATCCCATCTTTCGAGTCATCCCTTTTTGGGACGCCTCACCACTCCGGCGTGCGATGTGCAGCGAAGAATAAGCATGTCGCCGACAGAAGTCCTGCGGACCGTCTCAGACGGTCTGCTTCCGAGCGTGGCCGTCCCGACCTCTTGGGAGTCGGGATCTCGAACGCGCATCCCGACTTCTGTCGGGACTATCAATGAGGAACTGTGAACCATGGCCACCTGGCTTCAACGACTCCGCGCGCGGCTGCCGTTCCGGACGTTGACGGCCGGACTCCGCGGCCACGGCGGCTCGGTCATCTGTGATGATCCTCTCATCCTGCACCTGTTTGACTACGCGATATGGAAGCACGACGCAGTCCTGCACTCGATTTTTCATCAGTACCGGCGACGACCGGTCTACCTCTTGATTGCCACCTCCTGGCATCTTGAGGAAGCTGAAGATATCGCTGGCATCGCCCGCCGACAGGCGGACCATCTGAGGACCTACCCCAACCACAAGATTATCTACCTGGCGAACACCGAGATCCAGTGCCGCAAGATGGAAGCCGCGGGCATCCGTTCGATATTTGTCAATCACAACGCCCTTATCGACCCCGCCGTGTTTCGGCCGCTGCCCGATGCAGAGAAGAAATACGCTGCCATCTACGACGCCAAGATCGCGCCCTACAAACGACATGAACTGGCCAGCCAACTCAAAAGCCTGGCGTTGGTGAGCGCACGGGTGTCCGCGTCCCATAGCCCTGCCTACATCCGGCGAATCTCTGAACTGCTGCCCCGTGCCCACTGGTACAATGATCCGCTGTCTGACAAATATCGCCGGCTCAAGGCGGACGAGGTCAACTGCTGCCTGAATGAATGTCGGGTCGGCCTGTGTCTGTCCGCCCGGGAAGGGGCGATGTACGCCAGTATCCAATACCTGCTGGCCGGCCTGCCGGTGGTATCCACCGCCAGCGAGGGCGGGCGCGATGTATTCTTCGATCCCGATCACACCTGCATCGTGGCTGACACCCCTGAGGCGGTGGCCGAAGGCGTCGAGCGCATGTGCCGCTGTCCTGTTGCCCCGGAAGACATTCGCTCACGCACCCGAGAGAAGACGGCCGCCCATCTGGAACGCCTGTTCCAATTGCTCGACGAAATCGTGCAGACCGAGGGGCGGAACATTGACCTGCGGCTCAGTCTGGACCAATGGGGCGGCGGGAAGATGTCGTATCCGATCACCCCGGCACTTCTCCTGCGAAAGATCCGCCGCTGCGGCCGCTGGTGGGCCCAACGGGACCAGGCTGAATCAACCTGACACATTCATGCTCAGCAACGCCGGCGCATTACCATCATGGCCAGGCCTGCCAGCAGCAGCGGCAGATACCAGGCCAAGGTCGACGGCAAACGATTCCCTGTCGTCGATGGCCGGTATGCAGCCATCGAACACCCGCCGCCGCCGCCGCCGCCGCCGATGTAGATGCCGCTGCTCTTGCCGGTGCCCTGAATGACAAACTCGAAGGGGGAGTCTGGATCATCAGTATTGATGCGAACAGTTGCCGTTCTAACTCCACTTTCGATAGGATCAAAGGTTATTGTCATCGTCCGACTGCCACCGGGATCGATTCTGCCGGATGGGGGAACCGAGACTCGGAAGTCTGCAGCGTGGGCCCCGAGAATATCGACCGAGGATAGTGGGCTGAAGTTCATCTCAACCGTTCCGTCATTGCCCAGAGTGAATACGTGGGAGACAGAAGCGGTGCCTGAGGATTCCACTTCGCCGAAGTCCGTCCCGTCAGCGGTATCGGGAGAAGCATCTCCGTGCACGATCGCAATCAGGTTCCAGTGTACAGTCAGCTTGGGGACCTCGTGATCAACAATCGTTATCTGAGTTTGATTGGTGACCCAATCAAGAGCCGAAGCCTGAATGGTGATCAACTTGTCGCCGTCCTGAACATCGTCATCAAGCACAGTGAGATCGAAGGTGGTGGACATCTGCCCAACCGGGATCGATACAAGGCTTTCCACTGTTGCCACATTCGTGTCACTCGAAACGAGAGCCACGGACAGCGGAGAACCGGTGACCACCCTCGAAGTACGCACAGTCCCGGTAACGACGCCGGCGTTTTCGGAAACTGACTCGGGCAATTCCACGATGAGCAGGTCACCAACAAGCACCTCCACCTGAGCGGTGTCGGAATCAGCTCCGTCGAACACTCTCAGTTCAAACAGATACTGCCCTGCTTGCGACGCGCTGAAACTCGCGGCAGCGGTGTCATCATCGGTGATTGTGACCGAGGGAAAACCATTGTCGATCTGCGTCCACTGGTAGGTAATCGGAGTAACAGGAGCATCGTCCGGATCGAAGGAGCCAACGCCGCTGAGAGAAACCGATTGAGAAATCGCAGCGGGGTTTGGGGTCGCGCTGGCGACGGCCACCGGTGGGGTGTTGATGTATCCTTCGCCTTCCAGCTCAAAGGTGTAGGGGTTCTCATCAGCGTCATCATTTGCAATGCTGACGGTCGCCCGCCGGATCCCAACGGCCTGCGGATCAAACTCGACCGTGAAGGTCGTGTTCCCTGCACCGGCGATTGGCGAAGCAGGCTGTGCCGTCACCGCGAAGTCACCTGGGTGAGTGCCGCCGATCGAGACTTTGGGGTCACCAGTAAGTGTGAGCGGCTGTGGGCCGAGGTTCTCGATCGTGTACTCGCGGCTCACGGTTGTCCTGCCGATTACAGCCAGACCAAAATCGGTATGATCCGATGTCGTCGGAGTTGTGTCGCCATCAGCAATAGAGTTGCCATTCCCCCTGATGTTGATCTCGCGGGCGTTCTTGACGTGCCAAATGGTCTGTCCCCGGCTCTCGGCGAGCAGCGTGTCCGTCTGTCCATCCTCGAGATACTGGATGCGGATGTCGACAGCCGAGTCGTAAGGCAGGCCAAAGTGCGCGTACTGCGCGTTGTAGCACTGATTGACGGTTCCCCCAGTGATCTCCCGAAATCCAAGGAGGTGTTCAGACTCGCCGACATGGCCCTCGCGATAGACCCAGACCTTCGCGCCAACAGCTGGCATGGAGTTCGTCGACAGCACCCAGACGATCAGATAGTTGGAGTTATCACACTGATTGGCATAGAGCTTCTTCTCACGATTGAAGAGATCAAGGTCGCCGTCGCCATCAATGTCACCCAGCGACAGACCGCCACTTGCGTCCAGTCCAGAACTCGACGTTGCCTCTGTGAAGGTCAGGTCGCCGTTACTCAGCCAGAGCCGCGTATTCCCGACCAGGTCAAGAAACCCGTCATTGTTGACATCAAACCATTGCGCTGTCCCGGCCCCATCCATGGTGATCCCGGTGCTGCTGGAGATATCAGTGAACGCCCCGGAGCCGTCATTCAGGTAGATGCCGCGATCGCTTGAGTAGGCATCAAGATCACCGTCATTGTCGATGTCTCCCAGCGCCACGTTGCCAATATCGATGCCGGCGGCTGACGTCATGTCCGAAAAATAGCCCGAACCATCGTTCCGCAGCACCTTCTTGTCGCCATTCTCGATCATATCGAGATCGCCATCTCCATCGAGGTCACTCAGAAGGATGTTTCCACTGTACCCTCCGATTGCCGCGCCTCTGGCGGCGGCCTCATCGGAAAAACTTCCCGAGCCGTTGTTGATAAAGAGCATGTTGGCACCGTTCCTGGCGAAGGCCAGGTCGAGATCGCCATCCTTGTCGACATCGCCCCAACCACCGCCATGAATGCTCCCGGGATTGCCAACGCCCGATGACGAACTGACATCCGTCAGAGCGCCGGTTCCGCCGTTCCGGAATAGCTTGCTGCCTCCGGCCCAATACCAGCCGACAGCGATATCCAGATCCCCGTCATCATCGTAGTCCGCAGGGAGGATGCTGTGGCCCTCACTATTCGTCGGGATGCCCGCATTACTCGGAGCAGCAGCGAAGCTTCCGCTGCCATTATTGAGGAAGATCCGGTTGCCATTGAAACTGGCTGAGGTATAGCCTATGTCCAGATGCTTGTCGCCGTTGAGATCGAGGAAGGTGACACCCAAGCCGCCGCCAGGAGTCGGCCCCGTGACCTGGGTTGCCGTAACATCAACGAAAAGCGACGGGAACAAGCGGAAGGACATGACGAAGTTCCCGCCGGCGACACCATTCCCCGACGGCAGACTTCCGGAGAATTCGCCATCCAACTTCCGTGCAGCGAGATCGGCTACAGCATCCCCTCCGTCGCCTTTGACCGTCAACTGGTAAGCGTCCGGCGGAAGGGCCACAGCAGTGAGATCCATCGTTGCGGTCTCCGCCGCCGTCCGCGTTACTGACGCCGGCGTTATGCTGACTTCGTTGCCGTCACCGAAGGTGCCGTCGCCGCCGCTGCGCACAAGCAGGACTGACGATGTATCAACGGTCCCGGCATCCACCTCCTTGCTGAAACCGATCACAATCGAGTTGGGCTTCACCGCCACGGTGCTTCCTGCCGTGGGACTGACAGAAACAACCACTGGTGGGGCGAGATCTACAGTAGCAACATTGCCGGGGGCGCTGGTAGCATCATTGGAGGAAACTCCCTGGTCATCGGTCACCACAAGTCGGAACCTATAGGCTGCGGGTGTCGGCGGGGTAAAGGTGGGGTGGACCGGGTCTCCAAGGTCGATGATCACGGAAGGGCCATCGATCTGGAACCAGTCATAGCTCACAATGCTGCGACCGGTCGCCGGGTGATACGAACTCGCGGCAGACAAGGTGACCGGGAGTCCGACCTGTGGGGTCGCCGTATCCACGCCGGCCACAGCGATCGGTGCTTGTTCGCCATGCTTGAGTTTCGTCATGAAGATATCTTCACTGCCATTCGAGACCCGGTTGATAGGCGTCCCCCATTGTCCGAAATCAACTGTATCGCTGAAGTACCCGCCCCCGTACTTTCCGCCCGATGCGATGCCTCTGCCCCCGTCCGATCCCGTGCTTCCAAGCACGACAGTGCTCACGTAGTCGCCGTTCGAGGCGAACTTGGTAAAGAACGCATCAGAACCTCCGGCGGAGGTGCGAGCGTCACTGGGGCTCAGCACGGCAAACTCCGCCGTGCCTTGAAAACAGCCAGTGACGTACACGTTGTCTGTAGCGTCAACCGCAATGCCGTAACTGGTGTCGGTTGCCGTGCCGCCGATAGTCCGCGTCCAGCCGTAGTCGCCGTTGTTCTGGTACTTGGTCACGAACACGTCGTAATCGCCTGCTGATACATGATTGTCCGTACCGCCGGCCTGGTCGAAGTTAACCGTGCTCTTGAAGCGACCAGCAAGTATTACGTCGTCATTGCCGTCAACAACAATCGCATCTCCGGTTTCGATGTTATTTGAGCCGAATGACCGGGTCCATCCATAGCTGCCGGTCGAAGTGAGCTTCGTGACAAAGATGTTGTGGGCATTCGTGCTGCTCGGGGTCTCATGCCAGTCGGTTCCACTTCCCGGATCGAAGTCCATGTGTCGCTCGAAGTAACCGGCGATAAAGACATTGTTGCTACTGTCAGTATCGACAGCATGGCCGCGGTCGTTGCCGGTGCCGCCCATCGTCTGTACCCAGACGAAATCCCCAGCGGCGGTCAACTTCGTCACATGGACGTCCATAATGCCGTTGGCTGTGCGGTTCGCCGTGCCGGTGCCTGGATCGAAATCTACCGTCTGCCCTACCTCGAAATACCCGGTCAACAGAACGTCGCCGTTGGCATCAACGCAAACCGAATGAGCGCTGATGTGATTGCCGCCGTGCCATGTTCGGAGCCAGACCAACGCCCCCGTATCACACGATAGCTTGGCGAGGTACATATCGCGTTTTCCCGAAGAACTCCGGTTGACAACTCCCGTCCCGGGATCGAAGTCCATGGTTCCCCGGAAGTGTCCGCAGACATAGAGATTCCCTGCCCCGTCCAGGGCAACGGAACTGGCTGCCTCTTCATCTCCGCTGCCCGTAAACGTACTCGTCCAGCCATAGCTCCCATCGGCATTGATGCGAGTCACAAACAGGTCGGGAGTGGTTACCACGCCCTTCACATCGTCGCCATCGATCGTATTGAAGTCCGTGCTACCGCGATATGACCCGACGAGATACTTGTTTCCCTGGCTGTCGACTTCGACATCTCTGGCGTACTCTGTGCTAGTGCTGCCAGCCGTGTAGACTTCCGGGTAGTCGCCCGCTAAATCACCGATTTCCTCCGGATCCAGTGCTCGCCGGTAGATCCTGGCGTCATCCACCTTCCCGTTGAATTTCGCAGAACCGTCGGGCACGCCGGCGATGTAGGCTTGCTTGTCGTTGGTGTAGATCGTGAAGGACTGGGTGAGCGTGGCCACTTCTGTGCCGTTGATGTACAAGCGCATCGTCGTCCCATCATAGGTGCCGGCAATGTGAGTCCAACTATTCAGCGGGATGATCTCCGGCGCCTCCACGTAGTAGTGTCCGCCACCGGCATCTCCCAGCATGAAGGAGGCCTTGTGTTCGCCGTCGCGCCTGGCGCCCAGATAGTAAGGATAGTGGGAAGTTGATGTTGATTTGGCCTTCGCAATGATTTTGGCCCAAACATCGGAGGTGCTCCCCTCTCGTCGGACCCAGGCGGCCAGCGTGATCTCTTCACTGATATCCAGCGATGGATGGTCCAGTACCGTGGCACAATCGTTGACCCCGTCGAAATCAAGCGACCCGTCGATCCGCCCGGCGGCCCAAGCGGCCCCGTCATGCAGCGTTGCGTGGTTGCCATTGCCGGAGGAATCGTAGGCGACTGTCCCGGTCGTTTCATCCATCTTCCACCAGGCGACCAAGTCGCTTGACCCACCCGAGCCTTGTAGAGCAAAAGTGTACGGGTTCTCGTTGCTGTCCGTACTGGCAACCGAAACCGTGGCGGTCTGCACTCCCGAAACAGCAGGAGAGAAGGTGACTCGCATTGTCGTCTTCTGCCCCGGCAACAAGGTCGACGTGGACGGCTGTTGGGACACCGTGAAGCCGGCATCGCCGGAAATCGAAACGGGCAAGCCGCCTGTTAGACTGAGAGTGGTAATGCCGGTGTTGAGAATGGTGAACTGACGCTCCAACGAACCGCCCACACTGATCGTGCCATAGTCCGTATCATCGACCACGCCCGGTGTCGTATCGCCGTCCGCAATCTCAGTTCCATTGCCGGTAATCTCAATCTCGCGCTCCACCAGCGGCCCGGTGACAACGAGCGCGAATGACTGCGGGCCGACCGGCACATTCTCCGCCGTCACGCGGATGGTGTATGTGCCGGTTGCCGGCGATGGTACGTAGACACACTCCTCCGTGTTCAGTGCATCCGCTGAACCGCTGTCTGCCTGGCTCGCGCCGCCAGTGAAAACATTCCCGAGATACGTGCTGCCGTTCGGAGCAACTACCGTCAAATTCAGGTTGTTCACCAGGGCGGGATCAGCTCCGGCAACCGCTTCAGGGTCAGTCCACACCAGAGTCACTCGCAATGGTTCAGAATTGCTGTCGACTCGCAGATTGAACTCCTTCTCCTGCCCGGTCGACATTGCGTCCGATTGGTTGACCGCAAAGACCCGGCGTGTCCCGCCCGCCAGATACAGGACGTCCTTCAGGATGATCCGGCCCCATCCCTGGGTATTGTCTGGAATCGCTGCCGATACATTGTCGTTTCCGAACAGGTCCTCGCCGGAGTTGATCACCATCGCTTTCAGCAGGGCCGCAGTCGGTGTCAGCGCGTCACCCGGTGTGGCCGTCCCGCTGGGATAGTATCCCGCCGTGAAGTACTCACGGACAAGCGCCACTGCACCGGCCGCGTTTGGTGTGGCCATGCTGGTCCCAGCCATGTACTGCAGGCCGGTGTTGTCGTCACCGGTATCAGCCGTACTGACACCGTCCCCCAAAGCGGAATTCACGAAGTAGCCGGGCGCCATCACATGCGGCCGAATCCGACCGTCGCCGGTTGGGCCGTTGGAGCTGAAACTGGCTCGGTGGATATCGCCCGAGCCATCGAGACTCCCATCCCCCGTTGCTCCAATCACCAAAGCGTTCTTTGCGTTTGCCTGGTAGCTGATGGATCCGCCCGTCTGCGTCCCCGCATTGTTGGCGGCAAACAGGATGAGGAAGTTCGGATGATCATGGGCATAAGCGTCAATTGCCCGAGCACCGGAGTTGTAGTCGTCTGAGAAATCAGGTGGTCCACCGCCCCAGGAATTGCTGGAAATCCAGCCGCCATTGTTCCGGATGTTGTCAAAGATCCCCGCGTAGGACATGAACAGAATCCGCACCTCGAAGTCGCCGTAGAACAACGGGTCGTAGTCACCCGCGTCGTTGATGATCAACTTCGCCCCCGGAGCCATGCCTTGGTGGTACGTACTGCCGACAAACTTGCCGGCAACACTACCGGCGACATGCGTGCCGTGATACACTCCCTCAACCGGATCATAGTCGTAGTCGCCAGGCTCATATGGGTTGACATCGTAGTAAGCGATGACCTTGCGTTGGCTGGAATTGGGAGTGCCGGGAGCGATCAATCCCTGCGATCCATCCCAGAACATGCCGTGATCAGCATCGAGCCCGGAGTCGGTCACACCGACGATCTGGCCCGCGCCGGTCAGCCCTGCATCCCACATCGGCGTACCGCCACCAGACGTGCCGCTTTGTATGTTCCACGCGGCATCGTCGTTCATCGGCAGTATGCCACTTCCACGCAACGGATGCGGGAACCCCATGCATCTAAGTGGATAGTGCGGCTCAACCCACGCGACCTCGGAATCTGCCAGCAACTGCGGCAGCGCCGCTTCCAGCTGGTGCGGCAGGCCGCTGACGACCAGACGCACACCATGGACTCTCGTCTGAAGGCCAGCCACGCGATGTTCAGGAGCACGGCGACCGTAGCCTGATACAACAACATGAAACGGTTTGGTGGCCGGAGCTCTCCGCAGCATCCGGACAAGATTGGGGGACAGCGAAAACCACGCGGGACGACGAGCGACAGTGCGGACACCAGGCGCCTGCTCGAGGCGTTCTGCTTGCTCCTCCTCCGCCTCCACAAGGTATGCGTACTCGGGCAAGTAACCACGCACATCGCCGCCCGCAGCTTCAATCCCGGCGCGCATCTCCGGTGTGACCGGACTGCCAAACTGGACGATGAACAGCTGTTCGCGTTGAACGGCTTCCACGCCTTGGACGTGCGCGGGCACCCATGCCGGGGCTTCGAGTCTGGCCAAGTCATGTGCCCCGTGTACGGTACAAATCCGCAACTTCCTGGCTGGCTGTCGGCTCATCGGGGCTGGCTGGGATACCAGCTGAGGATCTTCTCGCCAAGCTTGGCGGAAGCATGCAAACCCCGCCACCAACAACACAATTGTCAATCCACAGTAGAGGAATACACTCTGTCGTCCCACACAACGCATAGCCAACTCCGTTAGTATTCTTCCCGGTCAGAAAGCCCTTTCAAAGGTTCAACACGACACAATCCGAAAAAACCGAAAATATTGCCTACTATGAAATTACCTTTATTTAATTGCAAACTCATTTAGTGACTTAATATTACACCTCCAGAGATGGTGGCGAACTGGGGTGCCTTCCTCCCTGGACAAGCCGACGCACAAACGCCATCACGCTGACCGCCAGCAGCAATGGCAGGTACCATCCCAACGGGATTGTGGATCCCTGACGACTCATCACACATCCTCCGCCGCCTCCGCCGCCGCCGATGTAGATGCCGCTGCTCTTGCCGGTGCCCTGGATGGTGAACTCGAACGGGGCTTCGTCTTCGTCATCACTGAAGATGCGGACCGTGGCTGTCTGCAACCCCTTCACGGTCGGATCGAATTTTATGATGAAGGTGGTGCTGCCGTCGGGAACCAATGTCGTACCCGCAGGCGGAACCGTCACCGTGAAGTCGCCGGAGCCGACAATCTGGATCGGGGTAACTGTATCCAGATGGAGGTCCAGGCTGCCGTCGTTCCGGATTGTAAACGTGTGTGATACCGCGTCCAGGCCCGAGTACTTGACGGAGCCGAAGTCCGTGCCGTCCGCCGTCGACGGCGTCGTGTCGCCGGGCGCAATATCAACGCTGTCCCATTCCAAGCCGATGTCGGCGGCTTCGTGATCGACGATGGTAATGTCTGCTGAGTTCGTCACCCAATCGGTTGCCGTGGCTTTGATCGTCACCACCACGTTGGCTTCCAGGATATCGTCGTTGTTGATCGTCAGATCGAATGTCTGCGACGCATTACCGACTCCGATGGTGATCGGCGTCTCGGCCGTTGCTTCTTCCGTATCGCTGGAGGTCAACGCCACCACCAGCGGGGCCCCGGTCACAGCCCGTGTCGTGCGCACCGTGCCCTGGATCGTGCCGGCGCTTTCCAAGACCGACGGCTGGAGTTCAACAATCAGCACATCTCCGACAAGCACTTCCACGTCGGCCGTATCCGTAGCCCCACCGTCGGAGACCGTCAGACGGAACGCATAGATCCCGTCCTGGCTGGCGCTGAACGTGGCGTCCTGCTGGTCCTCATCGGTGATCGTCACCGACGGAAAGCCGTTATCCAATTGCTCCCAGGAGTAGGTCAACGGCGTCAACGGCGCGTTATCCGGATCGTACGAACCGGCGCCGGACAGCGTCACCGTCTGGTCCTTGTCAGCCGGATTCGGACTCGCATTCGCCATCGCCACCGGCGACACATTATTGATCCCAGTCCCTTGGATCGCGAAGGTATAGGGATTCTCATCCGGGTCATCACTGGCGATACTGACCGTTGCGGTGCGCAAGCCGGCGGCGCCCGGATCAAACTCGATCGTGAACGTCGTCGTCCCATCGACAGCCACAGGAGAAACAGGGTTGACGGTCACGGTAAAGTCTGAAGCGTTCGGGCCAGTAATACTGACCACCGGATCTCCCGTGAGCACAAGCGGAGCACTCCCCATGTTGGCAATAAGGAACGAGTGCATCACGGCATTCTGACCGACGGCTGCATTGCCGAAGTCAGTACCGTCTGCTGTTCGTGGAGACAGGTCACCGTCACTAATCTGATTTCCGTCATAGATCAAGGCGACATCCCCCCAGATTCCCATGGACACGCGATTCCCAGGGCTGTTGGCATCAGAGGAAGTCAGGCCATGGTTGTCTGTCACAACGAGCTTGAACTGATAGTCCCCAATGACAGTAGGGGTGAAGGTTGGAAAGATGGGGTCGCTCAAGTCGAGGGTAACAGCCGGACCATGAGTCTGGTGCCAAGCATATTTGACAATGCAGCGCAGAGTATTGGGGTGGTAGGAATGTTCACCGGAAAGGGTAATGGCCTCGCCAAGAACGGGATTGGAACTTCTGTGTGTGGCCCTTGCGACTGGCGGGATGTTGGCCAATGACGCCACATCTGCCGAGTTGAGCGCCCGGTCGAAGACACGGACATCATCTATCGCCCCGCTGAACAGCTCACCGTTCCGGGTTCCCAAACGGAATGGCGCTGACGAAGAAGCCATGGCCGCTCCCGAGCCGCTGTAGGCGCCGCCAATGTCTGCCCCATTCAAATACAGGCTCATATCCGTCGCCGATCGCACAACCGCGATAACGTTCGCCCACTTCCCCACCTCGATACTCGTCAGACTCGACTTAGTGCGGCGATTCCCGGAACCGGAACCCGCGCCGTCTCCCAAGTTCATTGAGACCTGGCCGGGACTGACCTGCAACCAGTAACCGAGGTGCGTGGAAGAATCATCTGACGCGACCACCGGCATATCACTGTCAGTCCCTAAGCGAACCCACGCTGAAATGGTAAATGGTACAGACAGACCGTTCAAGATATCGCCTGCGTCAACGTAGTCGTCCGTACCATCCAGAGTAATTGCGTCATCAAAGAAGCCACTCACCCAACCGACACCGTTCATCAAGTTGCCGCTGTTGCCGCTGATTGACTCGGTCGCCACCGTGCCGGAACCGTCGTCCATTTTCCACCAGGCCACGAGTCCATGGGTTGTGTCGAAGACACTGGCAACGTTTGATTTGCCGCTGGTCGCGTCTGTTGAGGGTACTCCCTGATCATCAGTAACCGTCAGCTTGAACCTGTAGATGCCGGCAACCATCGGTGTGAACGTGGGATTGACCGGGTCACTGACATCAAGCGTCACCGAAGGACCTTCGATCTGCTGCCACGAGTAGCTTGCGATAGAACGGTCGCCTTCCGGGTGATAAGATAGCTCCGCGGTCAGGGTGACTGGCGAACCCAAGGCCGGGGATGCCGTCTGCAGTGACGCGACTGCCACTGGCGGGCGCTTGGCGAGCAGCGCCGCTTCAGCCGCTGAAAGCTCGCGGTCGTAGAGCCGAACATCATCCAGCACACACCGCATCAGACCGCCAGCCGAACTAACGCACAGCCGAAATGGATCCGCGGAAAGCGCCATGGGTCCACCTGTGCCGCTGTAGGTCCCACCAAGGTCGTTGCCGTTGAAATAGAGGTCCATGTCGGTCTCAGTGCGCACGACAACTGTGATGTGGTTCCATGGCCTGACGAAGTTGCTCGGACTGAGATGCCCGCTTTTGGTACGTCGACTACCCTCCCCCGTGCCAGTGCCATCGCCCAGGTTCATCGCCAGTTCCACATCCGAAAGCTCCACCCAGAAACCGCAATGAGCCGTAGCTGAGGTGTTCGATGAAACCACCGTTCCCCCCTTGCCCAGTCGAATCCAGAATGCCACAGAAAAAGGCTTTGTAAGGCCAGCTGTCACGTTCCCTGCATCCAGGTAGTCATCCACTCCGTCAAAGGAAATGCCTCCTCCATGGATCCCGGCCTCCCAGGTTGGTCCATTTGTGAGTGTTCCATCGTTCCCGGCAACCACCTCTACGGCGTTTGTGCCGCTGCCCTCATCAAACTTCCACCATGCCACCAGGCCGCCGGGAACTGTCCTGGCAAACTCAAAGGCGCCCATATCGGGATTCGCATCGCGAGTCAGTCCGAAGTAATCCGTCGCCGGTACAGCAGCACCCGAAGCACCGGCGTCAATGCAGGGGCTGTCCGCCCGGAGGCGCAGATCTTTGCCGGCCGGGTTCAGAAACCGCGGATCCAGCCGGATATTTCCGCTGCCGCTGAATCCGTCCTCGTCAATGCACGAATTGGCCACGGTAACAACACAGTCTGACTCCTGATAGAGCTGTGCTGAACTGGGAGCGGTATTACCCCAGAGAATGCAGTTCGTGAACGTCGGAGTCGACCCTCGGACAATCCCCGCCCCACCGCCATTGTTGGCATCGTTACCCGATATCGTGCAGTTGATAAAGACAGAAAAGGAACGGTTGATATAGAGCGCCCCCCCCGTTGGCGCAGTGTTCCTGACGAACACACAGTTTATCGCTGTCGTTGCCGAACTGCGGTTGTCGTACACCGCGCCCCCCAGACCGGCACGGTTGTTTTCAAACCAACACCGACGCAAAGTGGCGCCGGAAGACAAGGTACTGTACATCCCCCCACCGATATTCTCCGCCACATTTCCGGTGAACCGGCAGTTTTCAATCGTCGGCGAGCTTTCTTCGTTATAGACGCCAGCACCGTTGATGATCGCGTGATTCTTGTCAAATGTGCAGTTGCGCACAGTCGGTCCCGGATCATTCAGGATCTTATTGTACAGCCCGCCGCCCACGTTGTAGGGGAAGTCGCCGTCGGCATTGCCGCCGCGAATAACAAACCCGTCAACGGTCGCCCCCGGTACGCCCGTCAGAATGTGGTACGTATTCTCTGCATGCGATGCGTCATCGGCGTCCCCGACATCATTCCCGGCAAGGTCTCCACTGAGAACTGTGATGTTGGTTTCCCAGTTGCGCTCGCCGAACACCCCCTCCGTCCCGGGCGTTCCGCTGAACCCGCCATAAAGGGCAACGTCAGTCTTCAGCTGAAATGTCTTTGTGCGGTCGCCAGGAGCACCAACATCTGCCCGGTAGGTTCCTTTGGCCACCCAGATTTCGTCCGTCGGTCCGGCCGCCGCCAGGGCCTGCTGCAGATCGGTGAAGGCATCCGTCCAACTGCTGCCGTCTGCCAGTCCGCCGGCATCGTGTTTCACATACAGGATCGACAGCGCCAGCGGCTTGATCGTCACAGCCGCGCGAAATCCTGCCGGCGCTGGAATGCAATCAGCCAGAATGACGAACCCGTCCAGGGCCGCCCCGGGGGCCGGAATGATCTGGACAGCAGGACCGCCGGCCGGCGTTCTGTTGCCGCAGATATAGGTTTTACGCTCCATCGGCAAGCGCTCCGCGCGAGTCCGCTCATCACCCGCAAACCCGCCAAAAAGGGACACCCCCGGCTTCAGCTCAAGCCTTGAATCGCCGTTGTTGTCAACCCGATAGACGCCTTCTTTCACCCAGATCTCGTCACCCGCGCCAGCCTTCTCGAGCGCCGTTGCCAGGGAGACATATGCGTCCTTCCACTCATTGCCGTTGTTGGCGCCGACGGCACGACAATCGACATGGATAATTCGTTGTCCGGGATACATGCCCATCACAATCAGCAAAGCCAGAAGGCCGACAACTGCCAAGCCCATCAGCAACATCAACAATCTCTTCATTGCACGTTCTCCAGTAATAACAACGGTGCTCATCAGCACCGCCGTCGAATGATCACGATCGCCAATCCCGCCAGCAGCAATGGCAGGCACCAGGCAACGGGCTGCGTCTTGGAGGAACCCATACGGCAGCCGCCGTCGCCGCTGTCGCCGGGGAAGAGTACCCCGCCACCGGCACCAGCGCCCAGAATGACAATCGCGTCAGATCGTGCTCCCCGTGCACGGTCCGAATCAACAGGTCTGGTCGATGCGGTTGCGCCCGCCCACTTGCCCGCCCGTCGCTCGCAAGTTCTTCGTCAAGCAGCAACAGAAGGACGGCCATAACGGCCGCCATGATCGTAAGGCCGACGGACACAGATATACAACTACGCTTGACTGAAGACACCAGGTAAGACTCCATAGCGAAATTCCGGAAACGTTTACAACCCATGGAAACACCAATTCCATACGGCATGTTCCGCATAACAGAACATATTGTAAAATATGGAGTTTATGACCCGTAAATGCAAATTGATTAAGAGCTCGTCCGAAATTAACATGAACAATTAGCGGCGATTTTGTAGTT
>CAYLNH010000099.1:0-23513 GCA_964384625.1 uncultured Lentisphaerales bacterium | reverse complement strand
TACACGGAAAAGACATTGCCTGTCCCAAGATCATCTTAATTCAGCGCCATTCCCGTCAGGCGTAAGCCCGCCTGAGGCTGTAATTCGGCCCTTCCGGCCTGTGTTTCAGGACCAATCCCATCCCCGGGCCGGCAGTCCCCGCATGTCACGCTCACCAGACCCGGCAGGTCAGGTCGTTCGGGGGCTCCCTCCGGGTACGATACCAATGCCCGCCCTCTGGGCTTCAGAACGGCGCTTTTGAGGCCAAGCTTAGCGGTTCCCCGGCGCTGGAGCTATTTCAACGCCGGAGCGAGGACGATGCGAAAGCCCTGTCCGGCGTGGTGCTGGTTGGGATCGAGGGCCGAACGCCGGGCGGAGCGGCAATCGGACCCCTTGCTGCGCCAACTGCCGCCCCGGCTGATCCGGTAGCGGCCCTTCTTCCCGACGGGATCGGTCTGAGCCCCCTTGTAGACCTCGTTCGAAACAACATAACCGCGGCCGACGTCGGCCTTGTCCAGACACCACTCGGCCACGTTGCCGTGCATGTCGTAGATCCCCCAGGGATTGGGCAACCTGGTGCCGACGTCCGCGGCATGTTGAACGCCGCGATTGTGGACGACGCCATACTTCTCCATCTGGAAATTGGCGTTGCCGAAACTATATGCCGTGGTGGTGTCGGCGCGGCAGCAATACTCCCATTCGGCCTCGGTCGGCAGGCGGTAGACATAGCCTTTGGGGAGACGGCCGGTCTTTGATTCGCGTTCTGTCAGTTTGCCGCAGAAGGCGACGGCGTTCTTCCAGAGTACGGGTTCGGCCGGCCGGTTCTCGCCGATCGCTTCGGCGGGTTCTGCGTCGTCATCGTCCTCCGGGGCGTCGGCCGGCACGCCGGTGATCTGCCGGTACTGCTTGCGGGTGACTTCATAACGGCCGATCCAGAACGACCGGCGCAGGGTGACCTTATGCGGGGTCTCGTCGGTCTTGCGGCCGAACTCAATGGTCTTGGACCCCATCTGGAACGTACCGGCGCGAATGGGGACAAGGACGAGGTTCAGGTCTTCGAGCAGGAACGGTTTGCCTTCCTTTGGCCGATCGACCAGGCCGGCGGCCCGGCGGGCGGCTGCCGCTTTGCGGGCCTCTTCGTCAGCCTTGCGTTTGGCTTCGGCGGCTTCCCGGGCAGCCTGCTCTTCCATCTTCCTGCGTTCGACGGCGGCCAGCTGGGCTGCGGCGGCCTTGCGTCTGGCCTCCTCCTCCGACTTGCGTTTGGCTTCGGCGGCGGCCTGGGCGGCTTTTTCAGCACGCTTCTGGGCTTCCGAAAGCAACCGGGCTTCTTCGGCCTTCTGCCGGGCTTCTTCTTCGCGTTTGGCGGCGGCGGCGGCCTCGCGTTCGGCTTTCAGCCGAGCGGTTTCTTCTTTGATGCGCTTGGCTTCGTCCTCGAGCTTCTTCTTCTGGGCTGCCGCCAGACGGGCTTCTCTTTCGAGTTTGAGCCGTTCGGCTTCACGCATCTTGGCCTCTTCCTGTGCTTTCTGCAGAGCTTCCCGGGCCTTGCGCGCCTCTTCTTCGGCTTTCTTGGTGGCAGCGGCGATTTCCCGGGCTTTGCGTTCCGCCCGTTGCTTGCGGATGGCGGCGTCGCGGGCCTCGCGTTCGGCTCGCTTGCGGGCGGCGGCCTGCAGCCGGGCGCGTTTTTCGGCTTCGCGGCGGGCGGCTTCGTCGGCGGCCCGGCGCTTGGCCTCGGCCTCGGCTTTTCTGGCTGCCTCCGTGCGGCGCTGCTGCTCGGCCAGACGCTCCTGTTCGGCTTTCCGGCGCGCGTCCTCGTCGGCCTGCAGCGCGGTTGGCTGCGGCTTAACCGCGGGGGTGGGATCCGGTTCCGGGTCGGGACCCGGCTCGGCGCCCGGGCCGAACATGACGATGCCGCCGAAGACCGCCAGGGCGAGCAGCAGGATCGCGGCGGCCGCCAGCAGTTTCTTGCTCTTGCCGCCGGCGGTCGGCGTCGGGTCCGCCTCGGCGGCAGGCGCGCGCCCCCCGGCGATCAGGGCGGACACCGGGGCGTTGGCGTGCTTGATCTTGTTGAGATCCTGCAGCACCTCGTCGGCCGTCTGATATCGCCGGTCCCGGTTCTTCTCCATCATTTTGCAGATTACGGCGGCGACGTTGTCCGGCAGGTCGGGGTTGCGTTCCTGCGGCGGCGGCAGCGGCTCCTGCACGTGCTTCAGCAGCAATTCGAAGGAGGACGAGGCGCTGTACGGCACGTCGTTCACGGCCATATGGTAGAAGGTGGCGCCGAGTGAATAGATATCGGCGCGCGCATCAACGGACTTCGAGTCCTGCACCTGCTCCGGCGAGATGTAATTGGGCGTGCCGATCGTCGAACCCGGCGCGGTCACGCTCAGGTCATCCACGGTTTCCACCTGTTTGGCCAGGCCGAGGTCGGACAGCTTCGGGGTGCCCTTGCCGTCAAGCATGATGTTGTCGGGCTTGATGTCGCGGTGGATGATATTGTACTCAGCCGCCGCCTTCAGGGCTTCGGCGATGGCGATGGTGATATCGACCGCCTGCGCCGTCGACAACCGCTCCCTTTGCATCCACTCCTTCACCGTGCCGCCGTCGACGTATTCCATGACGATGAAGTGGATGTCGTCGTCGACGCCGGCGTCATAGATCCGCACGACGTTGGCGTGGTTGATGCGGGCGGCGGTCCGGGCTTCCTTGATGAAGCGGTCGATATATCCCTTGTTTTTGGCGACGAGAAAGGTGGGGAGGGTTTTGATGGCGACGGGGATATCCAGGTCGGGATGGTGGGCCAGCCAGACTTCGCCCATGCCGCCCTGGCCGAGCTTCTGCTTTACGGGATACTTGCCGATACGATGCAGGCCGGGGCCGGACGGCATGGTTTCGTCGCCGCCGAGGTCGGAACTGCTCGTGTCGAACGGATTTTCACTCATGGAGCTGCGGGACTTGGTTTCTCGTTGTACGCCACCTGTAGATAAGGTATCCAACCGGATGCGCATTTCAACAGAATGCCGGATTGTCCGGGCCTTCACCGAATACGACGCCGCCGGACGCGTCCATATTAGAAACGGACAATTCGCCGTTGACTCACGGGAAGCTGCCGGCACTGTGCCCTGATCCCGGTGGAAATGCCCGTTGCGACGGTGTAGTTTGCGCGGGACCGAAGACAGAACTGCCTGACTCCAGGAATCAGCTTATGGCAAGACTACGAATCTCGCTGCTGTCGGTGCTGCTGCTGGCGGCAGTCGGCGCCGCGGCACAGACTACGGCCCCCGGGGTACCGCCGGAACCGGCCGACCCGGTGCACAAACGCAAACTGCAGAAGGCGCTGCTCTATCGGATGGACCTGGCCTACCGCTTCCAGGAGCCGCTCGTCGCGGGCCGGGACGTGTCGGCCCCGCTGAAGCTCTACCTCGAGGGGCGCAAACTGATGGCCGCAGACCCGGATAAGCAGATCAAACTGTATCTCGACGCGATGGCGCTGTTGGAGAAAGGCGGTTTCAAACTGCTGCCGCAGGCCGAGTGGCCGGCCAACCCGAAGAACATCAAGCTGGTGCCGAAAGAGAAGTTCACGCCGACCGCAGATATCTGGCAGTTCGCCGAGATCGAGGAGATCAAGGGCATCAACTTCCAGGTGTACGAGTTCACCGTCAACCAGGTCAAGCAATACGGGGTAGTCGTCTCGCCGGCGAAAGCGGGCAAGTACCCCCTGCTGCTGTACGTCCACGGCGCCGCCTACGGCGTGCCGACCTACGCCTTGCCGTGGCTCGCGCGGCTGGCCGCCGAGGGCTATGTCATTGCCGGGCCCGCATTCCGGGGCGAGCCGTTGTTCGCGGCCGCCGTCGAAGGCGTGCCGGAATACCGCAGCGACGGGCAGATCGAGAACTTCATCGGCGAGGTCGACGACGCCCTGGCTATGGTCGACGGCGCCATGAAACTGCCGCAGGTCAAAGCGGGCAAGTTCGGCATTGTCGGCCACAGTTTCGGCTCGGGCGTCGGCCTGCTGGTGGCGGCTCGCTCGAAGCAGGTGGCCTGCGTGGTCAGCTACGACGCCTGGCTGACCAACCCGTTTCAGTTCTACTGGGAGCGGCTGGCGGCCGAACTCGAACAGGACGCCAAGGAGTACCTTTGGGGGTCTTGGGGGCCCTACCTCGACCAGCCCGCCAAGAAACAGCTCCATGGCCTCATGGCCCGCAGTATCGTACACCACGCCGACCGGATCGAGGCGCCGGTGCTGCTGCTGCTCGGCGGCGCCTACCCGGGATACGTGCGTTCAGCCTATCACAGCTCGCACAAACAGCTCGCAGCCGCCCTGAAGCAGCATAAGAAGACCTTTAAATTCAAAATCATCCCGGGCGGCGGCCACAATTTCGTCCTCTACTACCAACGGGAACCGGCGAAAACCGCGTACAAACTGCAGATGCAGTGGCTGAAGAAGTACCATCCGCCGGCCGCTGCGCGATAGTCGGCGATCGGCGAGGAAGATGATGGCGTTGTCTGCGATAATGGAACCGGCGGCGGGAGTCCGGGAGGAAGCCGTCCGCATTCCGGTGGGCGACGAGGTCCTGCGGGGCAATCTCATTCTGCCGGGGGAGGTCGACCTCGGCGTGGTCTTCATCCACGGGTGGGGCGGTGTACGCAGCGGGCCGCATGCCTTGCTGACCCGCCTGGCCCGCGATATCGGCGTCGCCGGCGTGTCCTCGATCCGTTTCGATCTACGCGGCCGCGGCGAGAGCTCCGGCGCCGCCGTCGCGGCCGACCTCGTGACCATGGCGGAGGATTCGCTGGCAGCCGCCCGGCTCTTGAAAGAGCGCGCGGGAGTTTCTAAACTGGTACTAGTGGGCATTTGCTCCGGAGGCAATGTCGGCATCGGCATTCTCGACCGGCTGCCGGAGGTAAGCGGGTTGTTTCTGCTTTCCGTCTACCCGTTCGGCGACGGCGATTCCTTCAAACGCGATGCCCGCCGCAGCCTGCATTACATGAAGGAGTACTGGAAAAAGCTGTGGCTGCCGCAAACCTGGAAGAAACTGGGGCGCGGCGAAATCGACTTCGGCGCGGTCTGCCGGATCCTGCTGCGGCCGCTGCGCCGCAAGCAGACGAAACCGCAGGAGCAGAAGGAAGACGTGCCGCAACCGCGGCCGCTGGACAATCTGCTGCTGCATCGCCCGAAACTGCAGATGATCTATGGCGAAACCGACCCCGACTATCAGGCGTCCCGCGAGTACTACGAAGCGTTCGCCACGGAAAAGAGTTTTCCGCTGGGGCTTGAAACAATTCCCGGCGCAAACCACAATTTTTACTCATTGGAATGGACGGAAACAATTGTGCAGAAGCTGAGGAGCTTCTTGAAGGAGGTTCAATGAAACGGCTGCGAAGGATGATTGCGGGCGGAAGCCTGTTTGGATTGATGCTGGTCTTCAGCGTCGGCTGTGAGCAACTCCAGAGCGAGAAACGGATGCTGAAACGCCAGGTTGTGCTGTACCAGGTGACGTTGTCCAAAGGCGAATTCAAAGAAGCCCACGCGAAGTTCCACGCGAAGGACTTCGTCTGGATCTCCCGGAAGGGTACCTACAAGGGGGCCAACCCGAGCCGGGCGTTCCTGCGCTCGATCGAGAAATGTCCGGAACGCTCAGATGTGTACGTGGACCAGAAGAGCATCGAAAAGCTGACCAACGGCAAGTACGTGGTCAAGGCAGACTTCCGGGTCCGCGGCCACACCGCGTCATCGGTGACCACAACAAAATGGACGGCCAGTATGACCTGGGTGCGCAAGGGCGACAAATGGCGCTGCATTGAGCACAAGGAGTTGACCGACCGTTCCCATAAACGGACCTGATCGGGGGCAACAACCACGAGCAGCATGGCGTCCGGCCCCGGGATTCCGTGTAACCGCCGGCCGGCGGGGGGCGTAGCAGCCGCAGAGGGAATTCCATGGACAGTCTCGCGCGAAAACGAATGCTGCAGGTCCTGAGCCTGGTCGGGGCCGCCGGGCTTCTGGCGGGGTTGGTGGCGTTCAATGTCACCCGGCCGTCGGCGGAGGAAAAGCTGGTTTCCACCGTGTCCGCGGAGATCATGGATGTGGACTGGGAATCAACCACCCCCGAGGAACGGCGCGCCTACCGTCGGCGGTGGGAGGAGCTGAGCCCGGAGACTCGGGAAAAGGTTTGGATGGAGGTGTCTCGCCGCCGCCTGCAGCAGATGCGGGAGAAGACCCGGGACATGCCGGCGGAAGAACGGGTCAGACGGATTCAGAAGCGCGTGCGCCGACTCCGCGAACGCCATCGGCATCTGACCGCGGCCGAGCGCGAGGAAGTGCGGCGCCGGCTGGAGAGCGACGAGGGCAGGGAGATGTTGAAGAAGATGCTCAACTTCTATCACAAAGAATTGACGGCCAGGGAACGGGCCGAACTCGACCCGCTGCTGCACGAATGGATGTACGAGATTACCGACCTGACGAGGACGCGATGAACCAGAAGCTCCCGAACCGGAGATCAGCCATTGTCACGACGCGGCGGGCGGCAGCCTTCACGCTGATCGAAATTCTGGTGGTCGTGGCGGTGATCGCGATTCTGGCCGGGTTGACACTGGCGGCGGTTGCCGGCGCCCGGAATCGGGCGCGCCTGACCAACTGCACCGCCAATCTGCGCCAGATCGGCCAGGCTCTGCACATGTACGCCAACGAAAACGACGACCGGCTGCCGCCTTGTTCCCGTCTGGGACCCGATACCGCGTTCAACCTGCCCAGCCTGCGGCAGGCCCTCGCCGGCCAGATCGACGATGAACGCCTCTACCACTGCCCGGCCGACGGCGGGGAGGACAGTCTGTTTGACGCTGTCGGCACCAGCTACGAATGGAATACCCTGATCAGCGGCCGCAAAATCGACCGGGCGACCCTGAAGGTCCTGGACCTGGAAATCCGGCCGCCGGCTCTCGCCGACGGCGAAGACTTCCATGGCCGCCGGGGCCGGAACTACCTCTTTACCGACGGCCGCGTCGAAACCAATACCGAACCGTTGATCGAGTGAACGAAGCGCCGATACTCAACTGCAGCAACGTCACCAAGCGCTACGGCAAACAGACGGCGCTTGACCGGCTTGCCCTCCGCGTCGAACCCGGCGAGGTCTTCGGCTTGCTGGGGCCGAACGGCGCCGGCAAGACGACCTTTATCAAGATCATCCTGGGACTGGCAGCGCCCAACGCCGGGCAGATCGAACTCTTTGGCCAGGACCTCTTTCGCCGGCGCAACGCCCTGATCCGCGACGTCGGGGCGGTGGTGGAAGCACCGATGTTCTTCGAGTATATGTCGGCCTGGGATAATCTGCGCTACCTCGTCCGGCTCAGCGGCAAGGTGGACGACCAACGCCTTGAGCAGATCCTCCACACCGTCGGATTGGAATCGGCGCGCAACAAGAAGGTCGGCGACTTCTCCTACGGGATGAAGCAACGCCTGGGCATTGCTCAGGCGCTCCTGCCGGAAACCCGATTCCTGATCCTCGATGAGCCGACGAACGGCCTTGACCCGCACGGTATCGCCGGTATCCGCGAGCTGATCCGGCGGCTCAGCAACGAGCTGAGCATCACCATCTTCCTCAGCAGCCACCTCCTGGTGGAAGTCGAACGCGTCTGCGACCGGGTCGCGATTATTCATCACGGCGAGAAAGTGCTCGAAGGCGTGGTCGGCGAGTTGAAGGGCAAGAGCATCCGCACCGCCGTGCATTTGCGGCCCGATTCACCAATCCCCGAACTCGGCCGCATACAACCCGAGACCACGGAAACCGCCGGCACCGGTGAGATCGTGCTGGAGTTCTGTATCGCCCCGGAAGACGTTCCCGAACTCGTCGCCGAACTGGTTGCCGGCGGAGCCCGCATCATACAAGTCCTCGAGACCGAAAGATCGCTCGAAGATATCTTCCTCGAACACACGAAAGGCGGCGCCCTGGATGTTCGCATTGATTCGTTTCGAGATTAGGAAAATCCTCTGTCAGAAGAAGAGCTGGATGGGTATCCTGACGGTGCTGCTCATTAACGCGCTGTTGGCGCTGGGGTTCTATTTGAACGACTACAAACGCGGAGCAACCCCGAGCCCGGCCGATATGACGCGGACGGTGAGCGAGTTTATGAACGCCTACACCTACACCCAGACCATCCTCGCCCCCGCCGCACTGATCCTGTTTCCAATGGTGCTGTCGATCTACGCATCGTATATGCTCGCCGGTGAATTCGAGGTCGGCAGTATCCGCATGCTGTTGTTCCGGCCGGTCAGCCGGCTGCAGATCCTGATCGCCAAATTCGTCGCCCTGACTTTGTATGCGGCCATGCTGCTGCTGACCCTGGCGGTCGTCAGCCTGGCTGTCTCCTCCGTGCTGTTCGAACCGCGCGGGCCGGTGCAGGTCTTCGGCCCCCTGTTCAATCTGCCGGCCCAGGCGCGGTTCCTGATCCATCCGGCCGAGGAAGGTCTCCTGCGCATCGCACTGTCCTACGCGCTCGCTCTACCCATGCTTATGAGTGTCTGCGCGATGGCCCTGATGCTCGCCCTCGCGACGCGGCATTTTACCTCCTCCTCGATCCTGACGTCGACACTCTATTTCTGCAGTCACATCGTCAGCACCATACCATTCCTGGCCGCACTCCATCCGTATCTGCCGTCCAGATACTGGCCGTTCTTCCGCTATGCGTTGATGGGCACAAAGGACAGCATCCCCTGGGACACGATCGTCCGGCACGGCGGTTGGACGGCGGCCTACACCCTGGTCTTCCTCGCTATCGCTGCGGCATTGTTCAATATGCGGGATGTCTGACGGGGAATTAGGCCGACTTCCGGTTGCCTTCACGATACGCCGTGACAATGTGACCAATGACCAACCGCGTCCCGGCGCAGCCCCGACTCGCAAGAGTTCAAGACGAAGACGTATGCCCGATGGCTAATGCCCAATGACCAGCCCTGACCCGACACCGGTTACCGACATTGCCGAGATCGACCTCGACCGCCATGCGGTGATCGAGGCGTCAGCCGGCACCGGCAAGACCTATTGCATCGAGAACCTCGTCGTCCGGCTCCTGTGTGAAAAACGGGTGCCGCTGGAGCAGATTCTGCTTGTGACGTTCACCGAGAAGGCGACCGGTGATCTGCATGAACGGATTCGCCAGAACATCATTGAGGCCATCGATGCGGGGCAGGGCGATGCCGCCGTGCTGCATCAGGCGTTGGAGAACTTCGATACGGCCTGCATCTTCACGATCCACGGGTTCTGTCAACGCGTGCTGCAGCAATATGCCTTTGAGAACGGCGGCAGCTTCGTTCTCGAAGTTGTCGATGACGGCGATCTGTATGAAACCCAGTTGCGCTGGCAGGAACGGCGGGACTGGCCGGCGACCTACGGCGATGATCTCGAGGCCCTGCTGGAGCTGGCCGGCTACCCGGGCACGGGACGGGACGGCGGCGGCGGTTGGGATCGCGGTATCCTGGAACTGGCGCGCCGCTACCGGCCCGAAGCCGGAGACCGCCTGATACCCGAGACCGCCGGCGTCGAGAACTTCCGCAAATGGGATCAGACCGTGGCCGACGGCATGGCGGCTGTCATCGACCTGCTGGGCCTGCCGAAATCGCCGTTGGGCAAATCGAAACCGTACTGGTGGTACAAGCAGCTGCGGCTGCCCGACCCGACGCGCAAGCAGCGCCTGCACAACGTCATCCTGCCGTTGCTCGAGTTCATGGACGCCCACCGCCATCGGCCTCGAACCGTCGTCGACTTTGTCAGCCTGGTCGAGCGCTGCAACGCCTGCCGCGATTTCGACCGGTGGGGCTTCCATGTGCTCGTCAACGATCTGAATCTGGATGGCGACACCGCCATCGATGACTTCTACGACGACCTTTGCGCGGCGATCCAGGTGCTCGACGACCTGGCCGAGCGCGTCAGCGCCGGAATGCTGGCCAACCTGCTGGCCGCCGATACCGTGCGCCGTCTCAAGGAAGCTGCCCGGGACCACAAAGAAGAACACGGACTTATCAGCTATGACGACATGCTGCTGCTGGTGGCGCGAGCGCTGAATCCCGACTGCAACGAACGCGCCCCGCAGCTGGTGGCACAACTGCGGCACCGGTTCCGCTATGCCCTGGTGGATGAATTCCAGGATACCGATCCCGTCCAGTGGGAGGTGTTCCAGCGCATCTTCGTCGGCGGCGATGAACAGCGGTTGTTTCTGATCGGCGATCCGAAACAGGCAATTTACAGTTTCCGCGGGGCTGATCTGGAGACCTACATGCGGGCCACCCAGGAGCTCCTTCGACATCACGACGCCGCCTACTATTCGCTGCCGGTGAACTGGCGATCGATGCCGGGACTCGTGGAGGTCCTCAACCAGCTCTGCGGCACGCGCGACTGGTTCGCCCCCGAGAGCGGCGTCCGGTTCCTCCCGGTTTCCGTGCCGCCGCCGGAGCAACGCCGCGCTCGGGCCTATGCCGATACCACCCAACGCGCGGCGCTGACGGTTGTCGATCTCAACCGCGGCGAACGCAGTCTGTCGCTGGCCCGGCGCTGGATGGCCTGGTTTATCGCCGAAGAAATCCAGCGGCTGCTGCAGGACGATAAATTCGTCATCGACCGCCACGGCCGTCCCGACCGCTTGCGCGCCAGCGACATCTGTGTGTTGATCCGCAAGAGCTCCGAAGCCGAGAACGTCGAGGAATTTCTCAGCCGCAGCGGCATCCCGTTCGCCTTTTACAAGAAGAGCGGGCTGTATCAGTCGGAAGAGGCCCGCAATCTCTACTACCTGTTCCAGGCGATCGACAACCCCGGCAGCCGCCAGGACCTGCGCAAAGCACTGCTGACCCGGTTCTTCCCGGTGGCCGTGGAGGAACTGGAGCTGGTCGACGAACTGCCCTACGAACACCCGGTCCGACGGCTGCTGCGGCGCTGGCATGAGTACGCCGAACAACGGCAGTGGCCGCGGCTGTTCCAGTCGGTGCTGGAGGACACCGGCATCCTGTTCCGCGAAAACACCGAGTCCGACGGTGACCGCCGCCTGACCAACTACCGTCATATCCTTCAGGATCTGGAACAGACTGCTTACGAGGAAAACCTGGACTTCGCCCAGCTGGTCGACCGCCTGCGCAACTACCGGCTTGATGCCGCCCTCGTGGCGGAGGACGACAACATGCATCGGATCGAGTCCGAAGCGGACAAAGTCCAGATCATGACCATTCACACCTGCAAGGGGCTCGAGTTCCCCGTGGTCTTTCTTGCCGGCGGGTTCACTGCGAACCGCAACAACCCGTACAACCGGTACCATGACGACAACGGCCGGGTGGTCTATGACCTGACCAAACAACCGGAATTCAAAGATCGCCATGAACGCGAAGAAGCCGAAGAAGACCGGCGCCTGTATTACGTCGCCTTGACGCGGGCCATCCACAAGCTCTACGTGCCCAACTTCCGGCCGCAGCGCAATTCCGGCTGGTCGGGGCCGGTGGCGACATTTATCTACGACGCCCTGGAGACGGCATTCGACCGCCGCAACGCCGAACACGTCCGCTTCCTCACCGAAGCCGGCGTCGAACTCCAGCGCGAGCCCGAATGGACGCCGGAGCTGGATGCGTTGCCCGTGGCCCTGGATCAGGAGGTCGCCGCGGCGGTCCCCGTGCCGGCCGAACTGCTGCCGCCGGCCGTGCCGTCGTTCCAGCATCGTTCCCGCCGCATCGGGTCGTTCAGTTCGCTGGCGGCCCACGCCCATCACCCGGCCGACGCCGACAGCCTGCTGGACAAGATGACCGCGTTCGCCGCGGAAACCGAACTGCTCAGTGACGAGATCCTCGGCCGCGACGATCTGGAAGAACCCGCCATGGAGAGCGGGGCGAACCTGCTGCCGCGCGGCGCGGACACCGGCTCCATGCTGCACGAGGTCTTCGAGAACATCGACTTCAGTACCGTCGCCGCCGCCGCCGGGCCGCAGGACCTCCTGGCGGCGGGATCGGCGTCCGCCCGGCTCATCGACCAGTTGCTGCGGCGCTACAGTCTGCCGCCGCCCGATGCCGACAGCGACGCCGTCGCCTGGCGTGACGATGTGGCCGGAATCGTCTTCCGCACCTTGCGTACACCGCTGCTGGACGGGTTGGAACTGGCGTCGCTGGCGCCGGCGGACCGGCTGCATGAACTGGAGTTCCTCTTCCCCGTCGCCGGCCCCGCGGCAGTGCCGGAGACCACGGTCCGCAACGGCTATCTCACCGGGTATGTCGACCTCGTCTTTCGCCATCGCGAACGCTACTACATCCTCGACTGGAAAAGCAATTACCTGCCGGACGGCTACGGCCCCGAGCAGTTGGAAGCCGGCATGACGGCCGCCGACTACCACCTGCAGTACAAGGTCTATTCCGTGGCACTGCTGCGCTGGCTGGCCCGGGGCCGCCGGGATCTCGATCCGGCGGCGGCGTTCGGCGGCATCTTCTACCTCTACCTCCGCGGCCTGGACGGCTCGACCAACGGCGTCTACTGCCGGCAGCCGGAGGCGACGGAGCTGGCTGCCTTTGAACGCGAGGTGCAGGAGATCTTCGGCGCGAGGGCGAGCGCATGAATGCACTGCTGACCGTGCGCACACTGCAGGACCTTGAACCGGATACCGACGCCGAGACCGCGCAACTGCAGGCGCGGGCGCTGGAACACGCCGGTCTCGCCGCCGGCGACTTCCTCACCGTTCGCGACCTGCTCGAGTACGGCGGCTGCCGGGCGCTGCCCCTGCGCGCGCTGCTGCTGATCTTGTTTATGGAGTTCAACGCCGGCAGTCTCTGTCTGCGGCTGACCGCGGCGAATCTCCGCCGGAAGCTGCGGCAACTCACCGGCGAAGACCGGGAGGACCTGGTTGCGGCAATTCTTGAGGGGCTCGACACGGAACAGTGGTCCGGCATCATCGCGCGTGACTCAGGAACAGTGCGCCCGCTGCTGGAGGTAGAGATTGGCGGCGATCGCTTCCTCTACTTCCAGAAGACCTGGGTCCAGGCGCGGCAGTTGAAGGAACGCCTGCAGGCCCGCCTGGCCCAGGCCGAGGACAACGCCTTGGCGGCGGCCGGCGATGTCCTCAAGGAGGTCCTGAACGACGACGGCCTGCCGTTTGCGCTGAACCGCGAACAGCAGTTGGCCGTGGCCCTGGCGCTGCTGCGGCGATTCCTGATTGTCTCCGGCGGACCCGGCACCGGAAAGACATCCATCGTTGTGGCGCTGCTGCGGGCGATGGTTCGGCTGGGCCTCGACGCCGGGGAAATCGCGCTGGTCGCGCCGACCGGTCGTGCCGCCCAGCGACTGACCGAAGCAATCCACGGCATCCTGGCCAACCCCACGGCCGACGACCTGGATCTGCTGCAGATCGCCGGACAGACCATTCACCGGCTGCTGAAATACAACCCCGCCGCCAACCGCTTCCGTTACAACGAGCACTATCCCCTGCCGCTGCGCCTGCTGGTCGTGGACGAGGTCTCCATGGTGGATGTCCACCTGATGGAACGGTTGCTGGCAGCCGTGCCCCCCGACACCCATCTCGTGTTCCTCGGCGACAAGGACCAGTTGCCCTCGGTCGATGCCGGCGCCGTTCTGGCGGACCTGATCCCCGCCGACGTGCCCGAAGCGTTTACCGCCGACGCCCTGCAGGCGGTCGCCGCCTTGCTGCCCGAACTCGAACTGCCGGAACCCGCCGCCGCCGACGGCCCGCTGCATGACGCAATCGTCATGCTCAAAAGCTCCTATCGCAGTGAACAGGGGATTATGGCGTTGGCCGCCGCGGTCAACACCCGGTCGACCGCGGAACTGGAACTGGCAATGCTCACCCCCGAACAGCTGCGCACCGAGCTGCCGACGGCCACCGGCGCCTGGCTGCTGCCGGAAACGTCGACGCCGGCCGGACTGCAGGCCGGGCTCGACCAATGGGCCATCCAGTTCTTCCTGCGTGATGCGCCCGGCGGCTCCTTTCGTGAGCGCGTTGCACGGTGTGAAGGACTCGACTGGAAGGCGGCACTGACTGACGCCCGGCAGGCCGAGATCGAAGCGCTCTTCGACCGCCTGCAGGCCGCTCAGATTCTCAGTCTTGTACGCCGCGGACCCTTCGGCGCCGGCGGCATCAACCGCTACCTGGACCGCGAATTGCGCCGGGTCTTCGATCCGAAGGCCGCCGGCCGTACGTTCTCCGGCGTGCCGATTATCATCCAGCAGAACGACCGCTCCAAAGAGCTCTATAACGGCGATGTCGGCATCGTCCTGCGCGATGCCGAGGGCGAGTTGCGCGCCGTCTTTCGGCGGCTCGGTCAGTTCATTCATTTCGGGGTCGACAACCTGCCGCCGTA
Source organism: uncultured Lentisphaerales bacterium (assembly GCA_964384625.1). Taxonomy (GTDB): domain Bacteria; phylum Verrucomicrobiota; class Lentisphaeria; order JABSQK01; family JABSQK01; genus CAYLNH01. The sequence goes on along the minus strand of CAYLNH010000099.1, from coordinate 9,205 downwards.
TGAGCTGGCTTACGCCATCACGGTGCACAAGAGCCAGGGATCCGAGTACGAACGCGTCCTGCTCGTCCTGCCGAATCGGGAAACGCACCGGCTGCTCAGCAAGGAGATCCTGTATACCGGTCTCACCCGCGCCAAGACCGCCGTCTACATCGCCGGCCGCAAGGAGGTCCTGACCGCCGGCGTCCGGCGGCACATCGCCAGGGAAACCGGAATCAGCCTCTGGGCCGACGGCGCGGCGGCATCGCCCCCTGAACTGCCGCCGGCCGCCGCGGCAGGAGGTCCTGACGACGCCGGCAGCGACACAGAAAACGACGATGCCGAAGCCCCGCCGCGCATCGCTGAAGCCGCTGATGCCGACGTCGAGGCGCCGCCGCGCGTCGCCGAAACACCGCCCGAATCGCTGCCGGACCGGACGTCGAAAGCCAAACACAAAAAACGGCAGCAGAAGGATGACGACGATGACCGCCAGCTCAAGCTGTTTGACTTCTAACCCGGAATGGCGCTGACGGCTGACGTGTTTTTTGGGGTGCCTGCCCCCTCCTTCAGCACCATCCACTTCCAGGCCGAAGAGGCCATAACCCTCAACGCCCGTCGGGACAGCGTCAGTCCGTCGACCGGGCCCGACGCTGCTGCAGGTAACGGCGGATATCGACGGCAAGCAGTCCGGCGAGCGCCGCCAGCCCGATGAGGCCCAAAATCATCCCCTGTTGGAACGGCATGGATTCGTAGGTCATCACGACCTGTTTCTCGCCGGGTTTGACGATAACCCCGCGCATGGCGCCGTTGAACAGCGGGATAATGCCGCGCGGATCGCCGTCGACCCGCGCCCGCCAGTGCGGCCACCAGCGGTCCGACAGGACCAGCAGACGCTCATGTTCGACGTTGACGTCGAGCGCCACCCGGCTGTAGCCGTCGTCGGCAAAGCGAACATATTCAGCGGCCCGCAGCGGCGGGCCGCTGAGTGTTTTCGAATGTTCGGGCCGACACAGAGCTGTACTGCGGAGGAAGGAATAGAAATCCGGCCGGCCGACCAGATCTTCGCCCAGGGGGTCCTCGGCGTGCTCCAGATTCGATACGAGCCGGGCTCGGGGGAAGGCATGGACGAATTCGCGGATGACCGCCTTGCGGCCCCGGCCGGAGTGGGCAAACCGGATCGACGCCAGATAGAAGTGCTCGCGAACCACGTCGTCGCCGTAGATCGCCAGTTTCTCGACCGGCATAATCCCGAGGTAGCCGTTGGCAATGTAATGCCCGGCCAGAACAGGCTTGTTGTTGTTGGCGACCTGGCGGAAGTCATGGGGGGTGGTGCGCATTGCCTCTTTGGCCGCGGCCACCGCGGCCACCTCCATTGTCAGTCCGTGCTTGACAAACAGCTTCATGACCGGCGTGGTGTAGGTCGCGGTATCCAGGATACAGACGGCCATGAGAATTGCCAGCAGGGAATAGCCGGTCTTCGGCCGCCAGGCGTAGACGCCGTAGGCCGCAAGGGTAACGGTCAGGGCGATCGGACCGCCCAGAAGCGCCTTCCAGGACGACAGCTTGACGACGTCGTCGGAGACGGTGATCTCTGTAACGATCAACGCCCAGAACGGAACGGCCAGGATGGGTGCGGCAAGCGCCAGCAGCCACAGAACGGTCTTCTTGTTGAACTTCGCGGGCTCATGTTCGAGAGCCGTCTGCAGCACGAACGCCGCGAGGACGGCGACCATACCGGCGAGCAGCGCGATATGGCGTGCCGGACAACGGAAATCACGAACCAGCGGGATCAGGCGGAGGACGTAAATCAAGCCGCCGTGTTGCCCGAGAGTGAGAAACACCAGCGCCGCGAACGAAAGGGCGACGATCACGACGCCTCCGAGGTGCTGCCGCCGAAATACGTACCGCCGCCACAGGACCAGCCCCACGCCGATGGCCAGCAGACTCCAGCAGCCCAGATAGCCCACGTTTTCCAGGGACCAGTCGGGACCGTCGCTGTTTGGGTGGCGGCAGGGGACGAACCCCAGCGGAAACACCCGCGGGGCGGCATTGGGCAGCAGGTTCCAGGGCAACAGCGAATAGGCCAGCGTCTGCTCGGCGGTGGCCTGGCGGCGGGAGGAATGCCGGACGTAGTGCAGGGTGGGCAGGATCTGCGCCATACCGATCAACAGAGCAATCAGACCGGCGGCCAGCACCAGTCCGAAACGCCGGACAAACCGGCGGCTGCAGCGCTCGCTCCAGCCCAGGAAGATGGCCAGCACCAGGCAACCGATGCAGTTGAACCAGACCATCTGCGGATGCCCCAGCAGGATCATCGAGGCAAACACCGCCGCCAGTCCCGCCGCCCACCGCCAGGGACGGGTGCCGCGCAGGCAGCGTTCGAGACAGAACAGCGCCGGCGGCAGGTGGGCATAGACCCACAGCATGTTGATGTGCGTGAACTGGCGCGGGAAAAAGGTGCTGAAGGCGAACAGCCCGGCGCCGAACAGCGCCGGCAGCCAGCGAAACTTGAAACTGCGGCGGAGAAACAGCAGCATCCCGCCATAGGCACAGGGCAGAATCAGAAGCAGCTCCAGCAGAAACGCGATCTGCACCGGAAGAACCCGGTAGATCAGCAGATGGGCCGGATGCAGCAGCCCCGATTGCCCTTCGGCATGATGCGGATAGCCGCGGGCGATGAACGGATTCCACAGGCCGAGTTCGTTGCGTTCCAGAGCCAGTGAGTAGAAACAGCGCCACGGCACCACCTGTGACGACATGTCCAGATGACTGAGGAACCGGCCCTCGCGCAAATGGCGGTAGCGGAAACCATACAGGGAAACCGTCGTGACGACCACGATGGCGATGCCGGCCCAACGCAGATAGCGTGCAGTCGTGCCTTTCGGCTGGAATTCCGGCTCGGCGTCCGAATGACTCACAGTCTGTTGACCCTTCGAGGCGTGCCTTGTATGTTCAGTCTGCCCAACACCCAGCATACGGTTCCCCTTGAGTAAAGTCAAAATGAGTGATCACGAAAAGCCGGACGAACCCGGACCGCAATCGAGGCTGGCCCGGTTCTGGCGCTTCGATGTCGTCTTCATCGCAACTGCCGCCGGCCTGTATCTGTGGTGCTCGCTCTGGGCCTTGCCGGACTATGGCTTGACCTGGGATGCAGCGTGGGAGAATTACTACGGCGACAAAAGCCTGAACTATTATGTCGGCTTTGACCGCGACCATCTGGACATGCGCCTCGACACCGTCGGCATCCATCACGCGCAGGATCACCCGAACTTCCACGACATCAGCAACGCCTTTCAGGATAACGACGTCATCACCCAGCCGCACCTGATCTGGCCGCTCGGCCCGATGGCCGGGAGTCTGACCAAGTACATCTTCTACGGCTGGCTGCGGGTCTGCGGCCCGATCACCGGTCACTACGTGGCGCCGGCGCTGGCCGCCGGGCTGCTCCTGGTGGCGCTCTATGCCTTCGCCCTGCGGTACCTGGGCCGGTGGCAGGCGGTTGTCGCCGCGGGTTGTCTGGCGACCTACCCGCGGTGGTGGGCACACAGCCACTTCAACCCGAAAGACGGCCTCAGTGCGGTGTTGTTCGCGCTGGTCATTCTGAGCTGTTATGTCGCCGTCCGGCGGCGGTCGTGGCGGTGGATGGCCGGGTCCTCGGTGTTGTGGGGGCTGGCGCTGGCGGCCAAAGCGAATGCGCTGTTCCTGCCCTTCATCCTGGGACCGTGGTTTCTGGTTGAAATCCAGCGCCGCCGCCGGGCCGGCGAGGACCTCCTGGGGCGGGGCACGTGGATTGCCCTCGGTTCCTACGGCGTGGTCGGCCCCCTGGTCATGTTCCTCTGCTGGCCATTGCTCTGGCAGGAGTTCCCGCAGAACGTGGGACTGTACGTCTCGTCGCTGATCGAACGCGGCGGCGGCGAGGGCGGCTGGGATGCCATGCCGCTGGTCAACGCCGTGGTGACGATGCCGGTGGTCGTGTTGCTGCTGGGGCTGCTTGGTTTTGTCGCGATCGCCTTGGCCTGGCGGCGCAAATATGAAGGCCTGTATCTTCTGATCCTGCTGTGGCTGGCCGTCCCGATCGGGCGCGTCTGCCTCCCCGGCACGCGGGACTTCGACGTCATCCGGCACTGGCTGGAGTTCGTCCCGGCGCTGGCCCTGCTGGCCGGCAGCGGCGGCGGTTGGGCCCTCGATCAGATCGCCGCCAAATGGAGCGCCGCCGGCAAGCCGGCGGTCTGGGGGATGGTGCTGAATACAACTCTCGCCGTCAGCGTCTTCCTGCCCACGATCCATTGGCTCGTCAGTCGGCACCCGAACCAGCTGGTCTACTACAGCCCGTTGATCGGGCGTCTGGGCGGCGCCCGGGAACGGGAGTTGCCGCAGGCGACCGACTACTGGGGCAACGTCTATCTCCAGGGCATGGCCTGGATGAGCGCAAACGAGCGCGCCATGGAGGCCCCGGTCCTCATCGTCGGCGTCGCCGAACACATTGTCTTCTACACCCATCAGACGCAGTTGGACCGGCGCGTTGAACTGATGTCCGTCAATGACGTAACAACCGAATGGCTGAAGCAGACCGACCGGCCGGTGTACCTGATGTACATCACCCGGCCCGCCTGGTATCCGGACATCGTCAAAGAACTTGACGGCCGTTTGCCGCCCGCCCATGAAGTCCAAGTGGACGGCGGCGTCATCCTGCGAATCCTGCGCCTGCGCTGAAGGTTACCCCAGTTACGACCCCGGCAGCGCCGGCGGGGCAGGGCGCCCGCACTTCCGCCGCGCCAACGCGATCTCGGCGTCGGTCATCTCAACATAAACGCAACGTAAACGCCGCGCGCCGTCATGTAGTAACGGATCATGGGTTGATCTTCGCGCTTCGGCCACGTACTCTGCTTACTCTAATCCCGCAGGAAAGGATGCACAGCATGGAAACCCGGAAATACGGCACCTGGTCGTCGCCGATCACCGCCGACATGGTCGTCGCCGGCACGGTCGGTCTCGGTAATATCTGTCTCGACGGCCGTGATCTCTACTGGGTGGAGGGCCGCCCGGAAGAAGGCGGCCGAAACGTCGTCGTCCGCTGGGACAACGGCAAGCACGTCGATATCACCCCGGCGCCCTTCAATGCCCGTACCCGCGTTCATGAATACGGCGGCGGCGCCTTCACCGTCGCCGCCGGCGTCGTGTACTTCACCAATTTCAGCGATCAACGCATTTATCGACAGCCGGCCGCAGATGCCGCACCCGAACCGCTGACCGCCGCGGGTACGCGTTTTGCCGACCTCCACGTCACGGACCACGGCCTGGTGGCAATCGGCGAGCGGCATCGGGATAAGGCCGAACCGGAAAACTTCCTCGCACTGATCGACCTCGAAACCGGCGATGTGAGGACCCTGGCGTCCGGACATGATTTCTACGCGTCCCCGGCAATCAGCCCCGGCGGCGAGCGGATCGCCTGGCTCACCTGGGACCACCCGAACATGCCTTGGGACGGCACCGAACTGTGGACTGCCGCACTGTCGCGGGACGGCACTACAACCCCCGAAAAGGTCGCCGGCGGCGCCGAAATTTCCGTGTTTCAGCCGCAATGGTCGCCCGACGGCGAGCTGCACTATGTCGCCGACAACAGCGGCTGGTGGAATCTCTATCGGCTTGGCCGCGACGGCCCGGAATGCGAACTGCCGCGCGCCGCCGAGTTCGGCTTGCCCCAGTGGGTCTTCCGGATGTCAACCTGGGCCTTTGCTGAAGACGATATCCTCTGCACCTGCACCGCCGCCGGCAACAGCACAATCACCTTGATCAGCGCCGAAACCGGCACCTGCACCGACCTGAATCTGCCGTACACCGGTTACAGCCAGATCCGTGCCTGCGACAAATTCGGCGTATTCGTGGCCGCGTCCGCAACGGAACCGGCCGCTATCGTCAAACTCGATCTGGCAACGTATGAAATCGAAGTGCTCCGGCGCAGTGCCGATCCGAAGGTTACCCCGGAATATGTCAGTGCGGCCCGGCCACTCAGTTTTCCGAGTGCCGACGGCCGCACCGCACACGCCTATTACTACGCCCCGAAGAACGCGGATTTTCAGGCGCCTCCCGACACCGTACCGCCGTTGATCGTCAAGAGCCACGGCGGCCCGACTGCGGCGACGTCCGGCGCGTTCAAGCTGAAAACTCAATACTGGACCAGTCGCGGCTTCGCCGTTCTCGACGTCAACTACGGCGGCAGCACGGGATACGGCCGGGCCTATCGCCAACTGCTGCGTGGACGCTGGGGGATTGTCGACGTCGACGACTGCTGTGCCGGCGCCGAATACCTGGTCCGTCAGGGGTTGGCCGATCCGGAACGGCTGGCGATCACCGGCGGCAGCGCCGGCGGCTTCACCACCATGGCCGCACTGGCTTTCCGTGATGTCTTCAAGGCGGGCGCCAGTTACTATGGCGTCAGCGACCTGGAGGCCCTCGCCCGCGACACCCACAAGTTTGAATCACGCTACCTGGACAGCGTCGTCGGCCCATACCCCGAACGCCGCGACCTCTATGTCGAACGCTCGCCGATCCATGCGACGGACAGATTGTCCTGTCCGATCATCTTCTTCCAGGGGGCTGAGGACAAGATCGTGCCGCCCAACCAGGCGGAGATGATGGTCGCCTCCCTGCAGAAGAAAGGGATCCATGTCGAGTACGTCCTGTACGACGGCGAACAACACGGCTTCCGCAAGAGCGAGAATATCGTCGACGCACTGAAGCAGGAACTGGCGTTCTATCGGAAGGTGTTTGATCTGCAATAGGTCAATGACGTCGCTTGCGGCGTCAACGGATGCAAGGGCAGAGCAGGGAACGGGCGCAGGAATAAGTGGCGGGACAACTCTGAACCGGTCGATGCTGTCGAGATGTCAGCGACCCAACAGGTTCTTGAGGTTCGTCCGGTCGTCGGGGGAAAGCTGCAGGGATTCGGGGGTAAGGGGTTCGGAGGGAACTTCGGTGCTGTCCATCAAACTGGCTGTCAGCTCCGGATGCTCGGCCAGGTACTCATGTACCAGATCCTTGAGCTCGTTGTTGCCGTCGGCAGCAATATATTCTGCCAGTTTCCGCATCTTCTCGGGTTTCCGCTTGTTCGGTTCCCTCCCCAGGTCGCCTAAGAGTGAGTACACTTCTTTGTTCATGATGAGACCTCATGTAAACGGGGCAGGGGGGGCAGGCCGGAATCGGCGTCCCCCTCCGATGCGTTCTTTTCGTTGTCCGGATTCGGGTTAGTCGTCTTTGCGAGGCTTATTTCGGAGCTGCTTCACAATGTGGACGGTTTCCGGTGCCGTTTCTGTCAGGATCTTCTGTAGTTTGTCGCGCGCTCGATTCAGGTTCAGATGGAAGGCGTTCACGGTCATGCCCAGCAATTCCGCCATCTGCTGACCCGGAAGGTCCGGCTTCTGAATGCTGTACGTAAGCGCAAGCCGCTGCTTCTCAGGAAGTTGCTCGATTGCGTCGTAAAGAATCTTCATCACGTCGGTCTGGTTGATCGCGTTCACCGGATTTGTCCGCGTCACTTTGGAACTCCGACGCACAGAATCTCGGTAGGCATCAACTGAATCAGAGCTCGGAAGCTTGCGCAGTTCGTCGATCACTTTGTTGTTGGCCACCGTCCGAACCCAGTGCGAAAACGTCATCCGATGGCTGCAGGCCTCGTATTTGCCCGCGTTCAAACGACTGCGGACGTGCTCGAAGACGATATTCAGACAGCCGTCCCGGTTGGATGGATTGAACACCTTGTGCTCAACCTGGCGCTTGATCAGCGCGTACAGAAACACATAAAACACGTCGCGCAATTGGTCATCACGGTCCGTCACGTCCGGGTCCAGCAGCTCATATGGCTCCATCACCTCGGAAACCGCGGCATCGTCCGTATGGGTCTGGCATCGCAGCGCATGCTTGATCTGGGTCCGCGTCACCGTGCCGATGATTTCGGTATCCGCCAGGACGGCAGCAACGTCATACGTCATCACTTTCAACGCGTCCGCAAAGGACGTGTCAGAAGATACCGTGGACGCGATGAATCGATCTGGGAAAGCCTTGGAATCAGACATTCTACTCTCTGGATCTAATCAGAAACTTCAGTTTTGGAAACCTGTTATCATAACGAGAGTCCGGCCGGAGGTCAATCCGGAAGCAGGCATTTAGGGGCAGGGCAGAACGACGCTGGAGCCGCATTACTCAAAAACTCATTGACCACGCTCAGTTCTCAAGTACAGAAGTATTGATAAACCATTTAACAAAAAAAGTCAATTCAATTCCAAACTCCGGCGAAGCGCCCATGGTCCACGACCGCAAGCCCGATCACTACCCGTCAGCTACCAGCAAGGACCTGTGGACTTTGAACCCTGAACCCTGTTAACTTCGCCAACAACTTGTTGTCAGGTTATCCACATTTTTCAGCCGCTGAATCCGGCTTGCACACAGTTTTGTCCACAGGTTGTTACAAGTCACTGCATACCAGGTAGTCGCGTCCCGAATCCGCGCAATCGACCGTTCGGCACGCCGCATCTGAGGCTGTCCTGCTATACATAAGATATATTATGCGACGTAATGGAGTGGGTTGGTGCGGGGCGTTCGGCGCTGGGAAATCCAGCCGGTCAGTCGTGCAGTCGTTCAGAATCTCGATAACCTTGCCGAGGACGTTCTTCGTCCAGCCATTCAGCCGGACGCGGCTATTCGCGATCAAGACGCCGCGTTTCTCGTTCTTGGCTTTGACCAAGATGCGTATCGAGGTTTCCACCGACTCCCAGGCTCCACGGTTCCAGCAAAACGGACTGCTGATGCTTGATAATCGGCACCATCGAATTGCCCGGTTCTCTCCAAGTGATGGTTTTGCCAGTGAAACGTTTTTCCATTTCGCAATCTCTGGCCATCGTTGCCCGGAACGTCGTGAACTGCCTGTGTTTCACGTTTCGATTTTCTTGTTAATCCATTTAATAAAACTATTAGTGTTGCTATAAAAGCAACTGATTTTTGAAATGTTCTTGCGGTGGTAACGGTGATAAGGCATAGTTCTCAACCGTGTCGCCAAGACCATTGGTTCGATGGAGGTCTGGGATCTATGCATCGCTCTCGCTTTACGTTGATCGAGTTGCTTGTTGTGGTGGCGATTATCGCTATCCTGATTGCCATACTGATGCCCGTCCTTGGGCGTGCTAAGGGTCCGCGCGGAAATAACTTCACATTTTGAGAGACTTTCAAGAGTCGC
>CAYLNH010000098.1:0-23524 GCA_964384625.1 uncultured Lentisphaerales bacterium | reverse complement strand
GCGATGGCGATGCGCTGCATCTGACCGCCGGACACCTGGGCCGGCAGATGGTCCAGCCGTTCGCCGAGGCCGACCCGTTCCAGGACCCCGGCCGCCTCTTTACTTGCCTGCTGCGGATCAGCGCCCTTGAAGATCCGGGCGATGGCAACGTTCTCGAGGGCCGTCATCGTGGGGATCAGGTTAAACTGCTGGAAGATGAACCCGACCTTATTGCAGCGAACCCACGCCAGTTGCGCCGAGGAAAGTTCCGACAGTCGAAAGCCTTCGATCAGGACGTCGCCGTGGGTCGGGGAATCGAGCCCGCCGATCATATTGAACAGCGTCGATTTACCTGAACCGGAAGGCCCCATGATTGAGAGGTATTCGCCGCGCTTGACATCGACCGTGACATTGCGAAGAGCGTGTACTTCCTCCTCGCCGCGGACGTAGATCTTCGAGACATCCCGAACTTCGATGATGGTATCGTCGCCGCTCATTCTTCAACCCTCATGGCTTCAACGGGTTCTTTTCGGGCAGCCATGAAGGCCGGACCGACGGAGGCGATGATCGAAATCAAGGCGCCGACGCCGAAACCGATCAGCAGACTGACGGCAACGGCGCCCCAAGGCAGGTTCGGCATCACGTAACTGGCGTATCCGACCAGGGCGACAACCAGGGCGACGACCAGACCGATGGTAATGCCGATCAGGGTGCCGATGACGCCCTGGAGGGAGGATTCAATGAAATAGGCCTTGACGATAAACGAGTCCATCGCACCGAGGCATTTCAGGGTGCCGATCTCTTTGACCCGTTCGGTGACACTCATCAGCATCGAGTTGACAATGCCGACCAGGCAGATCAGCAGCGACAGGCCGATCAGCAGCAGCATCGTGCTGTCGGTGCCGGTTTCGGCGTAGATATCCACGCCTTTTTCCTGCAGTTTCTGATTCAGTTCCGTGTTGTTCACGGCGACCAGCGCCGTGGTGATGTTGTTGGTCACCTGCATATAAACCAGAAAGGCGATGCCGAGGATAACGCCGACCATGGTAATCATGGATCGTAGGAACCGGCGTTTGAGGCCGCTCCAGCTCACGCTGAAGGCGACCGCCCAGGACACCGGTTTCTGAGCGGGGATGTTCTGTGGTTTGGCCATAGACTACTCGATTCCGCCGACTTCGATGTTGATGTTGCGGCGTTCTTCCAGGCGCTGCACCTGGCCGTCGCGAATCCAGAGGATTCGATCCGAGGCATCCAGCATTTTCATATCGTGCGTCGCCGAAATAACCGTCACATTATGCTCGTTTTTGAGGCGCAGCAGAAGCTCAATGATCTCTTTGCCGGTGACCACGTCCAGATTCGCAGTCGGCTCGTCCGCCAGAATGATGACCGGGTCATTGGCGATGGCGCGGGCGATAGCGACGCGCTGCTGCTGGCCGCCGGACATTTCGTAGGGGCGATGAAAGACGCGCTCGCCGAGACCGACCCAGTTCAGGATCTCCTTGCCCTTGTCCCGGGCGTCATCCGGCGACAAGCCGGCAAACACCATCGGCAGGGTAACATTTTCGAGAGCGGTCAACACCGGCAAGATGTTGTAGCTTTGAAAGATGTAGCCGATCTTATGGCACCGCATCCAGGCCAATTCATAGCTGTCCAACTGGGCCACATCGATCTCATCAATGAAGACCATGCCCTCGGTCGGCGCATCGATTCCGCCGATCATATTGAACAGAGTCGACTTGCCGGAGCCCGACGGCCCCATGATCGACAGATATTCGCCGCGGAAAACGTCCAGGGTGATGCCGTCCAGCGCCTTTGTGACCACCCCGTCCCCATAATAATATCGTTTCACATCGAGGGCGCGGATGACAATATCTCGAATAGCTGCGGGCTCCGTGGCCTGGTCAGCCGTTTCAGTCTCGCTCAAAATGCTCTCTCAATTGGCGGTTGCGCTCGTTCACGGACGCGGAATAAGACTCGGAAGATAGAGGAAGCGTTCCCTCGAATCAAGCATTGCGGCGAAAAAAGTCAGCGTCGGAACGGGCGGATGGGCCGCCGCCGCGGTTTCTCGTTTGGCGTCTTCGAGGCCGCCGGCTCAGGGCTGAGCACCCGGAGATGCGCGACCTTGAAGTAGTAGTCGGGCATCATGGCCCGGTGGGGTTTCTTGCGGAAGTCCTCCAGGCGGCCGTAGACGCGGACGACGGCGCCGTTCTTGAGCTTGGCGAACAGGGCTTCGTAGTCCTTGTTCTTTTTGATCAAGACCGGGACGTTAGTGCTGACCACCCCGATCATGAAGTATCGGGACGGCTTGAAACCGGAGTCCTCGATGTACTCCGGAAAGGCGTCGGTAAATCCCAGATAGCGGCCTTCGTAGTAGACCTTGGTATTCCTGCTCTCCAATTCGTCCTTGGACGCTTTGAGCGTGCGGAACTCGATTTTCTTGTAACTGTCGTGTTTGCTGTATTTCTCCATGAATTCGGCGATTGCCGGGTCGACTTCCTGGGCGCCGAGCAGACCGGAGAGCAACAGGCAGAGCAGCATGATCGGTTTCATCGTTCGAATCCTTTCATCTTACGGTTTATGCAACTGCCCGGAGAACGCCGGGCGCCGGCGTTTATTGCGGCTTGTCCCGCTGATTGTAGGAAGATCTGTCCTCGATCTCAACCGGCGGCGCAAAACTGAAGGCAATGGTTTCGTCGAAGAAGACGACGACCGCGCCGGCCCGGCGAATCGAGCCGCCGACCGCCGGCTCGATAATCCCGGGTTGCGATTGACCCAACCCGGACTACATTGCTGGCTGACATGAACAAAGGGGTGCAGCCCGTAGCATATGAATGAACTGTCTCGCAATGATCCCTGCTGGTGCGGCAGCGGTCGGAAATACAAACGCTGTCACATGTCGGCCGACAAGAATCCCCGGCGGATGTCCCGCAACATCCGCATCAAAACCGCGGAGGAGATCGCCGGCATCCGCCGCGCCTGCCGGCTGACCCGGGAGATCCTGGACCTGGTGGCGGAGCGCATCCGCATCGGCATCACCACCGACGACATCAACACCTGGGTCCACCAGTACACCGTCGAACACGGCGCCGTCCCGGCGCCGCTGAATTACCGCGACTTCCCCAAGAGCGTCTGCACCTCGATCAACAACGTCATCTGTCACGGCATCCCTGACGCCACGGAGCTCAAAGACGGCGATATCATCAACATCGACGTCACCTCCATCGTCGACGGCTATTACGGCGACAGCAGCCGGATGTTCGTGCTGGGCAACGCGCCGGCGGACGCCCGCCGGCTGGTCCAGGTTGCCGAGGAATGCCTCGACCTCGGGATCCGTCAGGTCCGCCCCGGCGCGACGCTCGGGGACATCGGCTACCATATCCAGCGGCACGCCGAAGCCAACGGCTTTTCCGTCGTTCGCGCGTTTACGGGGCACGGCACCGGCCTGAAGTTTCACGAACCGCCCGAGGTCCTTCACGTCGGCGAACCCGGGCAGGGCCCCGTCATGCAGCCCGGCATGGTCTTCACCATCGAACCGATGATCAACGCCGGCCGGCCCGACTGCCGCATTCTCAAGGACGGCTGGACGGCCGTGACCAAAGACGGCTCACTCTCGGCCCAGTGGGAACATACCCTGGCCGTGACCGAGACAGGCGTTGACATCCTCAGCGCCTGAGGCGGGTAAAAGTCAGGATTTGTCGAAAACTTCTGTTGCATCTGCCTTACCCTCATATATAGTATCCCCTTTTCTGTTCGTGGATCCCCGCCGGCTTGCACGGTGGATCTATCGCTTCGGCAAGTGGTTCCGACGCATTCCGAATCGCTCTTGCCGTAGGTCTGCGGACCCTTTGAAAATTGATTTAGGACTGAGCGATTATGGCACAGAACATCGATCTGCTGGTTTGCGAGCCGCGCGAAGAAGCCGGTTCCCGACCGGCCCGGCGTCTACGCCGCAACGGCCGCATTCCCTGCGTCGTCTACGGCGGCGCCGAATCCAGGCTGACAGTCACCGCCGACGCCCTGGAGTTGACCAGGGCCGTCGGGCACCCGTCAATCCTGACCTTGAAAGTCGGCGACGACGAGAAGAAGGTTCTGGTTCAGGAAGCCCAGTGGGACTATCTGAAGAACCAGCTCCTGCATGTCGACTTCCGCGAAATCCGCATGGACCAGAGGATCCAGACGACCGTGCCGCTGGTCTCCGTCGGCGATCCGGTCGGCACCAGCCAGGGCGGCATTCTCGATCAGATGCTGTTTGAGATCGAAGTCGAGTGTCTGCCGGCGGACCTGCCGGAACAGATCGAGATGGACGTTTCGCACCTCGACCTGGACGACCAGATTCTGATTACCGAACTGACCCCGCCGGAAGGCGTCGAGATCGTCATCTCCGACGAGACCCAGATGCTCGCCCACGTCTACATGCCGCGCATCGTTGAAGAAGAGCCGGCTGCCGAAGAAGGCGAGGAAGGTCTGGAAGGTCTGGAAGGCGAAGGTCTGGAAGGCGAAGAAGGCGAAGGCGCCGAAGGTGCAGAAGCCGCGGCCGACGGCGACGACGCCGCGAAGGAGGAATAGGCGCCCCCAGCAGCAGGACGGTCAGTCATGCAGCAAATCTGCCCGCGATTGGTTGTCGGTCTCGGCAACCCGGGAAGCGACTATTCCACGACGCGCCACAATATTGGTTTTCAGGTCATTGACGCGCTGTTGGCGAGTCTGCCGCGGCGGCCGGATGAACCTCGGCACTTTGCCGAAAGCCACATCTGGTCGACGCGTTACGCCGGCCGCGCGCTGCTGTTGCAGAAGCCATTGACATATATGAATCTCAGCGGCAAGGCGGTCGCCCGCCTACAGCGGGAGCAGGACCTCCTGCCCCCTGAGATTCTGGTGATCCACGATGATGCGGATCTGCCGTTGGGCCGGTTGCGGCTGCGGCTCAAAGGCGGCAGCGGCGGCCACAACGGCGTCAGTTCGATCATCGCCGAACTGGCCACCGACAATTTCTGCCGGCTGCGGCTCGGCATCGGCCGGCAAGACGGTCGGGACATGACCGATCATGTCCTGGGTCCATTTGACGAAGTGGAGCACGACCTCCACATTGCGGTGATGAACGCCGCTGTTGACGCCGTTCAGACCGCCTGCCGACGCGGCATGGAAACGGCAATGAATGAGTTTAACCGGATTGACCTCCGGGAGCCGGACCCGCCCGGCAACGACAACGAAGAGAGCAGTAAGGAAACGGAACTTTGAAGAAGTACGAAGCGATCGTGATTCTCGACCCCCAGCGCGTCGATGACCATGGCGAAGCGTTTATGAACGACGTGGAAGCCGTGGTGACGGAACTGGGCGGCAAGGTCGTCAGCAATGAGAAGATGGGGCGCAAGCAGTTTGCCGCGCCGATCCGGAAGAAGACCGCCGGTCTCTATTGGGACCTGGTGTTCGAAGCGGAAACCGACAGCATCAGCAAGCTGAAAGACCGCTATCGCCTGAACAATACCGTGCTGCGGCTTGAGGTCTTCGTCTACGACAAGCCGGCCGTCACGGTGATCGAGAAAAAGCAATCGGCCAAAGCCTAAGCCACGGCGGCGAAACGGAAGGGAGAGTTTCATGGCGTCATACAATCGCGTAATTCTGATGGGGAACCTGACCCGGGATCCGGAAATGCGGCAAGCCGGCAGCGGCGTGCTGTGTCAGCTCGGGCTGGCCGTAAACCGGCGGTTCCGCGACAGCAGCGGCAGCAACCGCGAAGAGACCACGTTTGTCGATATTGACGTCTGGGGCCGCCAGGCAGAAACCTGCAATCAGTACCTCCAGCGCGGCGCGCCCGTCCTGGTTGAGGGCCGTTTGCGGCTGGATCAGTGGGAAGACCGCAATACCGGCCAGCGCCGCAGCAAGCTCATGGTCGTCGGCGAACGCGTGCAGTTTCTCGGCAGCCGGAATGACAGCTCCGGCGGCGGCGGCAGCAGCTACAACCAGGACCGCGGCTCCAGCAATTACAATCAGGACCAGGGCAGCAACTGGGGCGCTCAACAGCAGCCGCAGCAGCAACAGCAGCAACAGCAGCAACAGCAGCAACAGCAGCAACAGCAGCAACAGCAGCCCCCGCCGTTCCCGCAGGACGACAGCGGCAACGACAGCAATGATGCGTTTGACGTCGACGACGACGAGTCCATCGACGACATCCCTTTTTAGCCGACACATTAAAATCAAGATAAGGACACGAAACATATGCCCGCAAGAGCTTCATCGCGATCGAAGAAGAAGCGTCGGCGCCGCCGCCGGCACGTCCGGCCGAAGGTCTGTCGTTTCTGTGAAGACGGTATTCTGTACCTCGATTTCAAAGAAGTCGACGCCATCACCCGGTACGTGACGGAGAAGGGCCGGATTCTGCCCCGCCGGATCACCGGCACCTGTCCGACGCATCAGAAGATGCTGACCCGCGCCATCAAGCGCGCCCGCAACATTGCGCTGATGCACTAGTTCTGTTCTGCCGGTTGACGGCCGGCAGCACCCACCCCGGCAATTGGAGAGCCTCGAATGGCAGTCAAAGTTATTCTTTTGGAAAATGTCGAGAACCTTGGCAAGATCGGCGAGGAAGCCACGGTTTCGGAAGGCTACGCCCGCAACTTCCTCGTACCCCGCGGCCTCGGCATTGTGAGTGAGACCCGGCACAAGGGCAAACAGGGCGGCCAGACAAACGCCGGCATCCTGCGGCAATTGGAACGCCGCAAAGCCCAGGCCCAGGCCGAGTATGAACGCGAGGTCGCCGACGCCCAGCAACAGGCCGATGAAATCAGCAATCAGAGTCTGACGATCCCGGTTCAGGCACAGGAAGACGGCAAGCTCTACGGCAGCGTCGGCGCCCAGCAGATCGTCGCCGCGCTGAAGGAACTGGGCCTTGAAGTCGACCGCCGCAAGGTCGCCCTGCCTGAACCGATTCGCGAAGTCGGGATGAGCAACGTCGAGATTCACCTGCACCCGGAAGTCACCGCCACCGTCAAGGTGTGGGTGGTTAAGCTCGAAGTCTGACGAGGCGCCATGAGCGAGGATGCGGGCAAAGGTTCGACGCCCAGCCGATCCGGCCGCATCGGGCCGTTGCTGGTGGGGGATCAGCCGTTGCCGCACAGCCCGGAAGCTGAACGGGCGGTACTGTCCTGTCTGCTGCAGGATCCGGCCGGCACCATGGATCTGGTTTTCGCCCGACTGCAGGCGAACGACGCCATGTACCTGCCGGCCCACCGCCGGCTCCTCGAAGCCCTGCGCGAGATGCGCAGCGCCCTGATCCCCGGTCAGATCGATCTTATCGCGGTGATCGATTACCTGCGGGACCACGACATGCTGGACGAAGTCGGCGGGGAAGACGCCCTGCGCGACCTCTACAATGTCGTCCCGACCACGGCCAACGCCGACAACTACGTCGAAATGGTGCTCGACGACTATGTCGTCCGTTCGATGATTCGGTCCTGTACCGACATTGTCGGCCGCTGCTATGAAAGCGACGATACGGTACTGGCTCTGATCGACGGCATCGAGCAGGAGATCATGGGCATCTCCCAGATGCGGACGACCACGCATACGTCCAGTATGCGCGAGTTGCTGTCGGACGCCGTCAACGAGCTCGAGGCTTTGATCCGCAAGGATCCGAGCCGCATGGGTCTGGATACCGGTTTTTTCCAGATCAACAATCTGATCACCGGCCTGAAACCCGGAGAGCTCTTTGTGCTGGCCGCCCGGCCGTCCATCGGCAAGACCACGCTGGCGATGAACTTCGCCCGTAATATCGCGGGCAACGGCCATGCGGTCGGCTTTTTCAGTCTGGAGATGGGTGCGGCGCAGGTGGTCATGCGCATCATCTGCAGCGAGGCCCGCATCAATCTGCGGGACGCCCGCGACGGCAAGCTGGACAACACCCGTTGGCAAAGCGATCTGCTGCCCGCCTGCGACCGGCTCAAGGGCTTGCCGGTCTACATCGACGACACGCCGCAGATCTCCTCGCTGGAACTGCGGCAGAAGGCCCGCCGGATGTTTCGCGAGCATGAGATAGAGTTTCTGGTGATCGATTACCTGCAGTTGATGCGGCCGGTCGGCGGCAACAAGACCACAACGCGCGAGCAGGAAGTGGCCCGGATGTCCAGCGATTTGAAGGCGCTGGCCCGCGAGCTGAATATCCCGGTGATGGTCCTGGCCCAGCTCAACCGCGCCGCCGAACAGACCGGCCGGCCGAAGCTGTCGAACCTGCGCGAGTCCGGCGCCATCGAGCAGGACGCCGATGTCGTCGGCCTGCTGCACCGCGACCGCGAAACCGACAGCAAGGAGATCTTCGAAGCGGTGCGAAAAGGCGAGCCGATTCCGTGCGAACTCATCATCGGTAAGAACCGCAACGGACCGACCGGGATCGTCAGTCTGGACTTCTACCCGCAGTTCACGCGGTTTGAAACCAAATCGATGGTGGACGACGGCGATGTCCCGGATTTCGAGTAGTCCGGTTGCACCCGGCCCAACCGCGTTGCTTGTCGTTCGGGTTTCACCTTATAAGGTATGCGCATGAAATGTAGACACGTAGCGGCTGCCCTGCTGTTCCTGAGTATAACGGGTGCAGGCCTGGGCGCCGAGACCATAAACAAGATCATCCTCAAATCCGTCACCGGCCGGCCGATCTCCAACCGGATCGCCCGCGCCAATATCCGCCTGCGCGAGGGCGGCCCGTTCGTCCGCGAGCAATTGTCGGAAGATATCCGAGAGCTCTACAAGACCGGGCAGTACTACGACATCCGGGCCGAGGTCAATCCGGCGGGGCCCGGCCGGGTCAACGTGGTCTTCCTTCTGGAAGTCGCGCCGAAGGTCCGCCAGATCACGTTCCGCGGCTGTCAGCTCGTGCGCCCGAAGGCCCTCCGAGCCAGATTGCGCCAACGCGAAGGCCAACCCCTGATCGAGTCGAACCTGCAGCGCGACCTCGATGCGGTCAACGAACTCTACAAATCCAAAGGCTATGCCGGCACCGATGTCAAGCAGGAGGTCGTCGAACTCGAAGGCAACCGTGAGATCGATATCGTCTACGACATCCTCGAGCAACGTCGGGCGAAAACCTGGCGCGTCAAGTTCAGCGGCAACCACGCGCTGAGCGACGTCGCCCTGGCCAAAAGACTCGAAACCCATCAGCTCTGGCGCAACAGCCTCGTCCTGGCGCCGTTCTCATGGACGCTGAAGACCTTCTTCCCTTTCTTCGTTCAATACCTGGATGACGCCGCGCTGAAACGGGACCTGGACCGGATCAAAGAACAGTACTGGGACGAAGGCTATTTTGATGCCCGCGTCGTCAACGTCGAACGGCGCTACGGCAAGACCATCCTGCTGATTCCCTACGCCCGCCGCTGGACCGTGTCGCTGACGATCAACGTTGACGAAGGCAAGCCCTACCGGGTCGCCGCGGTTGAGTTCAAGGGGAACCGGCGTTTCAGCAGCGCCGAACTCAAGAGCGTCCTGCGAACCCGACCGGGGCAGGTTTACAAGAGCAGCGACAGTCAGTTGGACATCAAGCGGGTGTCCAACAAGTATTACAAACTGGGCTATCTCGACTTTCTCATGCGGCCGCAACTCGAGCCGAACGCCAAGGACCACACCGTCAAACTGGTCTATCGCATCCTCGAAGGCAAACCGTCTCGGATCCGCGACATCCACATTTCCGGCAATCTGATCACCCGCGACCGGGTCATCCGCCGGGAGCTCTCCGTCCAGCCGGGGGATCTGAGCAACAAGAACCGGATTGACCGGACCAAAGCCCGCCTCAAGAACCTCGGGTACTTCGACACGGTCGAAATCGTGCCGGTGGAAACCGGGGACGACAACTGGCGCGACCTTCATTTGAAGGTCAAAGAAGGCGACACCGGCAGATTTTCCGTTTCGGCCGGATTTTCGGATGTCGACGATGTCGTCGGCCGGATCGAATTCGGCCAGTCGAACTTCGACCTGTTCGGTTTCGGCCGGGGCTTTCGCGGCGGCGGCCAGCGGTTCCGGATTACCAGCACCCTGGGCAGCGATCTGCATTCGTTCGGACTGAATTTCACCGAGCCCTGGCTGTTCAAGCGGCGCCTGCGTTTCGACCTGTCTCTGTGGGACCGCGAAACCAGCAGCAACCGCGATTTCGACGAAAGCCACGCCGGCGGTCAGATCAAGTTCACCCGGCACCTGCCCTGGCGGTACTGGCGCGGCTATGCGGGCTACAAACTCGATCACGTCAAAATCAGCGACATCGACGAGAGCTACAGCGAAGCGTTCCGCACGGCAGAGGAAGGCACCGAGAACGTCAGCGCGATCCTGCTGGGCATCGCCCGGGACAGCCGGAACAGCTATGTCCAGCCGACCTACGGCTCCCTGCTGCAGGCCGGCCTGGCGTATCAGGCCGAAGAAATCGGCAGTTATACCGAAGCCTACCGGCTGGTTCTGAGCGGCACCTTCTACTTCCCCATTCTGTTCGACAGCGACCTGTTGCTGCCGATGACCTACTCCCCGATCCTCAAGCTCTTCGGCCAGATCGGGCACGTAAACCGGATGGACGGCGACGAGATCCGCATTTTCGACCGTTTCTTCGCCGGCGGCTCCAGCAGCATCCGCGGCTTCGAGCCCCGGCAGGTCGGACCGATCGACCCGTTGAACCTCGAACCGGTCGGCGGCAAATCCATCATCCTCATGTCCGCCGAGATCATCCAGCCGCTGGTCGAAGATACCATTTATGCCGCCGCCTTTGCGGACGCCGGCAACGTCTGGCCCGGCTCCTGGGAGTGGGAGATGAGTGAACTCAACCTCGGCGTCGGCGTCGGCATCCGTATGCGCCTGCCGGTCGGCAATATCAGCATTGACTACGGCATCCCCATCGGCATTGTGCAGGACCATCTGGACGAAGGAGGTCGCGTGCATTTCAACCTGGGCTATCGTTTCTGAAGAATGTCTGAACTCGAACACATCCGTAATTTCTCCATCATCGCACACATCGACCACGGCAAGTCCACCCTGGCCGACCGCTTCATGCAGCTGACCAACCTGATTGATGAACGGCAGTTCCAGGACCAGTTGCTCGACGATATGGATCTCGAACGCGAACGCGGGATCACGATCAAGTCGCATCCCGTGGTGATGCCGTACGACGCCGATGACGGCCAGACGTACACGCTCAATCTCATCGATACCCCGGGACACGTCGATTTCTCGTATGAGGTCTCCCGCAGTCTGGCCGCCTGCGAGGGCGCCATTCTGGTCATCGACGCGGCTCAAGGCGTCCAGGCCCAGACCGTGGCCAACGTCAATCTCGCCATGGGACAAAACCTGACGATCATCCCCGTGATCAACAAGATCGACCTGCCCGCCGCCGACGTCGACATGTGCCGCCAGCAACTCGAGGAACTCCTGGCTATCCCCGCGGAGGAAGCCATCCTCTGCAGCGCCAAGGACGGCACCGGCATCGCCGCTGTGCTGGAGGCGGTGGTCAAGCAGATCCCGCCGCCCGCGGTGACCGAAGACAGCCAACTGAAGGCGCTGATTTTCGACTCGCTCTACGACACCTTTCGCGGCGTGGTCAACTATGTGCGGGTTGTCTCCGGCGTGCTGAGCCGCGGCACCGCCGTCCGTTTTTTCAGCAACGACCTCGCCTCCGACGTCAAGGAAGTCGGCGTCTTCCGCCCCGACATGCAGGCCGTCGACGAGTTGCGGCCGGGCCACGTCGGCTATGTCATTCCCAACGTCAAGTCCGCCGACGAAACCCGGATCGGCGACACCATCACCAGCCGCCAGCAGCCATGCCGGGTCCCCCTTCCCGGCTTTAAGAAAATCCGCCCCATGGTCTTCAGCGGCATCTACCCGATCGACACCGCCGACTACGAAGCGTTGAAGCAGAATGTCGCCCGACTGCAGCTCAACGACGCCGCCTTCGTGTTCCAGGCGGAGACCTCCGCCGCTCTGGGCTTCGGATTCCGCTGCGGCTTCCTCGGCCTGCTCCACATGGAAATCGTTCAGGAACGCCTGCGGCGCGAGTACAACATGGACATCATCGCCACCTACCCCAGCGTGGTCTACAAAGTCTACAGCACCGACGGCACCATGACTGAAGTCGACAACCCGCTGCACCTGCCGGACCCCTCCACCATCGATCGCGTGGAAGAGCCGATGGTCAAGGCCAGCATCATGGCGCCGACCGACTACATCGGGCCGCTGATGAACCTGATCATGGAAAACCGCGGGATCTGCACCAAGACCGAAAACGTCGATCACCGCCACGTAATCCTGACTGCCCGCCTGCCGCTGCACGAGATCATCGTCGACTTCCACGACCGCCTGAAAACCATTACCCGCGGCTACGGCAGCCTCGACTATGAGCCCGACGGCTACCAGGCCGAAGATCTGGTTAAACTCGAAATGCTGGTGAACGGCGAAACGGTCGACGCCTTCGCCACCATCGTGCATCGTGACTATGCCGCCAGTCGCGGCCGGACGATCGCCAAACGTCTCAAGGACGTGATTCCCAAGCATCTGTTCAAGATCGCCATCCAGGCCGCTGTCGGCGGCACCATCGTCGCCCGCGAAAACGTCGGCGCCATGCGCAAGGACGTCACCGCCAAATGCTACGGCGGCGATATCACGCGGAAGCGGAAACTGCTGGAGAAGCAGAAAGAAGGCAAGAAGAAGATGAAAGCTGTCGGCAAGGTCAGCATCCCCCAGGAAGCCTTCGTCCGGATTCTCCAGAATAACGAATAACCCGGGAGCGCCGGACCGGTCGTCCGGAGATTTCATATGGGCATACTCATCTATCTCGTGCTCGGCTGGACGGTGATGTTCATCTACCGCCGGTTCCTGTCCACCCGCCACCGCAAACTCCGGCGCCAGTTGAAGCACATCCGCAACCACACCCGTGACCGTCTGCGGTGGGATGCGGACATCCTGCCGGAAGACCAGCAGGCGACCATGCAGGAGATCCAGGCCAAGGCCGCGGACCTGCGCCAAACCGAG
This sequence comes from uncultured Lentisphaerales bacterium, assembly GCA_964384625.1. Classification (GTDB taxonomy): domain Bacteria; phylum Verrucomicrobiota; class Lentisphaeria; order JABSQK01; family JABSQK01; genus CAYLNH01. Next base: position 10,561 of record CAYLNH010000098.1, on the reverse strand, counting down.
CCGTCGGTGGAGCAACTGGAGGACTTCGTCAAACACGCCGGCGCCGAACTGGGACGAATCTACCCCAAGAAACCGTCGGACACCCCGCACGAGATCATCGAACTGCTGGTGGTCGTCTTCGGCATTGTCATGGGGATTCGGGCGCTGTTCCTGCAGCCGTTCAAAATCCCCACCGGCAGCATGCAGCCGACGCTCTACGGCATCCACTTCGAGAACACGCCGCAGCAGACCGAACCGCGAAGCGCCGTCAAACGGCCGCTCGATTTCCTCAACTTCGCCGCCCGCCATGTCTACCATGAAGTCGAAGAAGACGCGGTGATCTCCGTTGATAACTGGGCTGATTCCGTTCGGGTCGGGTCGGCCCTGCCGATTACCATCAGCCCGTTCCCCGTCCTGCAATACACCATGGTGCGGTTGGGCAGCCGGACCTACCGGTTCCCGGGAAACGCCGAAGCCGTGGCTCGCCGCATCCTGCATCTGGACCAGGGGGACGGCACCCGCGTGTTCCGCACCGGCGACGTTATCTCCGGCCATCTCAAGCTCGGCGACCATCTGTTTGTTGACCGGCTCAGTTACAACTTCATTGACCCCGGCCGCGGCGATATCGTGGTCTTCACCACCGACGGCATCCGCTATCGCGAAGGTGATTCCCTTTCCGGTCTGCACTACATCAAACGACTGGTCGGCATGCCCGGTGAAACACTGCAGATCCGCGACCGCAAGCTCTACGTCCGCCAGGCCGGCAGCGAGGAATTCGTCCTGGTTGACGGCAGCATGGACAAAGCCTTCGACCGGATCTACAGCATGCAGGGCGGTTACCACGGCTACACCAACGCCGACGGCCCCAGAGCGCAATACCTGACGACCGAAGACGAGACCTTCACGCTGGGGCCGGACGAGTACTTCATGCTGGGCGACAACACCGAGAACAGCGCCGACAGCCGGTATTGGGGCGTGGTCCCGCGGCGCAACATCATCGGCCGTGCCTTCTGGGTCTGGTGGCCGTTCTCGCGCCGCTGGGGCCTGGCGGACCGCGCCGAACCGATGCCGGACGCCGAATACCGCCGGATCCATGAGATCCCGCAGGCGCAGCTGACGGATGAGCCGCTGCCGGATTCGGAAGCCGAACCCGGCCTGCCGGAGGCGCAACCGGAGGTCGCCCCCGATGGCCCCTGATCGCGTTCCGGCACCTATCCTCGCCCTCGATATCGGCAACGTTTGCCTGCACGTCGAACTGCAGGACCTCCTTGCCGAAATGGGCTTTCAGAGCATGGCCGAATTCGATTCCTTCGACCCGGACGGCGCCATCCCGGCCCTTTGCCTCGCCCTCGAAAACGGCAGTCTCGCCGCAGCCGACTTCCTGCAGCAGTTCGGCGCCGCCCTGCCCCAGCCCCAGCCGCCGGCGCGCGCCAGGCGGACCTGGGAAGCACTGATCGGCGAGGAAATCGACGGCATGGCCGACCTGGTGCGGGACGCCAAAGCCGCCGGACTCAATATCGTGCTGATGAGCGACATCTGCACGATCCACTACGACCTGGTTTGGCAGCGGCTGTCCTTCACCGATGTCATCGACGGCGCCGTCCTGAGCTGTCAGGTGGGCGCCCTCAAACCCGAACCGCCGATGTACGAGGCGATGGAACAGCAGTTCGGCGGGGGCCGGGCGCCGTTGTTGTTCGCCGACGACAAGGAACCGAATGTGGCGGCGGCCCGCAAACGGGGCTGGGCAGCCCACGTCTTCCGGGGCACGGTGGGTCTGCGCGAGTGTCTTGACCGGCGGTTGGAGCGGTTCGCCGACGAGCTGCAGGCAAAATGAGCACGGCACTTGCAAAGCCTCTCCGCGACCGGTATACTTCCCGTTTCCATCGCCGTTCAGCACTTTTTTCGGAACGAAATACGCAGGACGAAACAGCATGTTCAAGTCACTGAATCGATACTTCGCCAAACACGGCCGCGCAACGCTTCTGGTTCTTCTGGTGCTGATCGTGGTGCCGTTTGTCTTTTTCGGTCAACGCAGCACCGGCGCCTCCATGTTCGGCACGGATTCCTACGGCACGTTGTTCGGCAAGCCAGTCCGCACCGATGCCTTCCAGCTCCAGCTCTACGGCCTGCTGATCGATACGTACAATGAACTGCCACGCAACCTGGAACGCGAGAAGTTGAAATTCGTGCAGCAGTTCCACGAAGGCGTGCTCAACCGCATGCGCATCCTGCACCTTGCCGAGGAACAGGGCTTCGCCCACGTCACCGACGAGCAATTGCGGGACGCCATCCGCGAGTTCCCGCCGTTCCGCAAGGACGGCGAGTTTTCCTGGGCGGAGTACAACAAGTTCGAGCAGGAGTACCTGCCGAAACAAACGTTCACCATGGCCGACTTCGAGCAGATGATGCGTGACAACATCGTCATTGCCCGTTTCCACGAACGCTTCAAGACGCTGACGCTGAATGAGGCGCAGATCCGGGCCGAATACCTGCAAACCCGAATGCAGCCGGAAGTCCTGACGCGCGATTTCAACTACTACAGCGAGGACCCGAAGACGATCAATGTCACCGACGCCGAGATCCGCAAGGCGTTTGAGGCGCAGAAGAACAAAGGCGGCAACTACTACGTACCGCCGAAACGGGCCTTGCTCGTCGCCCGCTTCAAAGCGACCTTCGAACCGCCGAAAACCGAGGTGACCGACGAGCAGGTCAAGGCCGCCTACGACGCCAGGCGCGAAACCGAATACAAAAAGGACGAGGTGAAGGCCAGCCACATCCTGATCAAGTTCGGCCGGGATGACAGCGACGCAGTCAAGCAGGAAAAGCTCAAAAAGGCCAGTGAGATCCTGAAAGAGGTGAAGGCCGGCAAGCAGGACTTCGCCACGCTGGCGAAGAAGCACAGCGAAGACGTCGTCGCCAACCGCGACGGCGGCAGTCTCGGTTTTTTTGCCCGCGGGGATATGGTCAAGCCCTTCGCCGACGCCGCATTCAAGCTGAAGCAGGGCGAAATCAGCGATATCGTCGAAACATCGTTCGGCTATCACATCATCAAGAAGTTTGACACACGCACGCACGTCCCGTTTGAGGAGGTCAAATCCGACCTGCGCTACGAACTGCAGCGCGAAGCTGCCGATGCCTTCTGGGAAGAACAGGCCAAAGCCGTCTATGAAGCGGAATTGAAGCAGGATGCCGATCGCAAGCCGGAAGACCGGAAGTACATCCGAAAGCAGCACCGTTTGTTGATCCTGACCATCGCCAATGAGCCCGGAGCAACGGATGAAGACCGCAAGCTCAACCGCGACAAAGCCGAAAAGATCCGGCAGGAAGCGAAGACGAAGGACTTCGCCGCGCTGGTGAAAAAATACAGTGACGGCCCGGAGAAAGACAAGGGCGGCGATCTCGGCTTCGTCAGCGACCTGGACCTCAACGGCCGCAGCCACCTAAAACAGGCGTTCGATCTCAAACGCGGTGAAGTGTCCAAAGTCCTGGAAGGAGCCGGGGACTTTCATATTATCAAGAAGGTCGCCGAAAAGACCGGACCGGTACCCTTCGACAGCGTCAAGAACGAGATTATCAGCGATCTGCGCCGCGAGAAAGACAAAGCCGCCGCCCAAGCCGCCGATGAAGCGGCTGCCGCCTTCTACCGCGCCTGCAACGACATCGTTACAGGCGGCAAGCTTGACGCGACCAAGGCCGGCTTCCGGGCCCTGGCCCGGAAGCATGACGTCGAATTGATCGAAACCGGCTATTTCACCAAGGACAGCCAGTACCTGCCCAAGATTAACGGCAGCGCCGCCGAACTGGTCAAGACCGCCCAGACCCTGACGCCGGCGCGCCCGATCAGCACCGTACTCAAAAGCAACGATGACTACCGCTACATCGCCTGCCTCGCGGGCGAAAAAGCCGGACGCATTCCCCGGCTGGCGGAGGTGCGCGAAGACGTCAAGCGCGATTTGCGCCGCGGCAAACAGAAGACCATCGTCCGGCAGAAGGCCGACAAATTACGCGAACAAATCAAGTCCGCGCTGGACGCCGGGAAGTCGTTCGAGAGCCTGCCCGAGAGCAAGCGGTTCTTCAAACTGCCGCCGGCCAACCCGTATCGCCGCGATCCCCGCCGCAATCAGGTCATGGAGGTCGCCCGCAAGACCCCGGCCAACAACGTCACAATCATCAATACGAACACCGGCGCAACCGTCATCTATGTCAAAGGTCATGCGAAACCCGATCCGCAGGGCTTTGAAAACGTGGCCGGGGCGTACCGTTTCGGGCTGACGGAATACCAGGGCCGGCAGATGGCCGGCGCCTACGTCCAGGAACTGGCCAAGCGCTATGAATTCCAACCGCATCCGGACTACGAGCGCTTGTTCACCGAAACTCCTGAAGACCGCTTCTAGATTGCATAACTCTCACGTCCTGCGGCGCTTGCTGCAGCGTTCCGACTCGGGCATATTTCTCCCCTCAGCAAATCAGCCTGTGGCTCAAAATATGTCAGAGACACCAGGGGCAGTCACCTCGCGGCTGCCTTGCCCGCACAACCAGCGACATCGGCGCGCAACAGAACTCATGAAATCTTCCACTCGCCCGGACCGAATCATACGGGTTGCCGTCATCGGCGCCGGCGCTCATTCCCGGGAACACCACGGCGCTTCTCTGCGCCAGGCCAGGCAGACCATGCCAGGACTTGAGCTGGCGGCTGTCTGCGATATCGACGCCGAAACCGCCGACGCGTACGCCGCGGAATTCGGCTGTGCCCGCACCTACACGGACTGGCGGGCCATGGTTGACGCCGAGGCCCCAGACGCCATCGTCAGCGTCACCCCGATTGCCCTGACCCGCAAGCTGGCAGCGGCAGTCCTCGAAACCGGCATCCCGGTCCTGATTGAGAAGCCGCCGGGTCGGACACCGAACGAGGCGCGAGAGCTGGCCGCCGTCGCCGCGCAAACCGGCACGCCGCACCTCGTATCGTTCAACCGCCGCTTCATCCCGGCGCTCACGAAAGCGCGCGCGTGGCTGCAAGATCGGCGCGTCGACCAGATCAACGCCCGCATGCTGCGTGTCGGCCGGCATCAGCCCGACTTCATCATGGAAACCGGCATTCACCTGGTGGACACGGTCCTGTCGCTGCTTCCCGCCCCTGCAACCCTGTCGACGTCCCGCCGCTGGACGACCCCGGACGGCGGCCAGTCCTGCCAGGGCAGTCTCTGTAGTGCCGGAAACAGTGCGGCAACCCTGACCATCGCTCCCGATTGCGGCCGGCATCAGGAGACCTACGAAGTGCTGGGCCCGGGATTTCAGGTCTGGATCGACGCCGCTGCCTGCCGCGTCACGATCCACGAAGCCGGCAAGGAGGTCCTGAACTGGGATGCCGACGCCGCCCCGGACCACGTGCGTTCCGGGGCAATGGCCGAGACCGAGGCCTTCCTGACCGCGCTGCGCACCGCCGATTGGCCCGAGCCCGATCTGGGCGCAGCCGCGGCGTCCGTGGAACTCACCGCGGACATGGCTGCCGGCCGGTACTGACTGGTACTCCTGCCGGACCCGGTGGTTCCGCCGACGCGAGACGACCGGAGGCGCCGAACGGGCCGCGGCGGAAATGCCGCCCCGGTGACGGCGCTGGACGATTACTCGCCCAGGAGTTCCTTGACGACCATCCGGATTTCCGGGTCTTTATGCTCGGTGTATTCCTTGAGAATCGGGTGGGCCTGCGCGCCGAGGGCCTTGAGTTTCTTTTTGGCGGCAGCGCGAACCTTGAATTTCGTGGACCCCAATTGCTCACAAAGCTTGCGTATTTCCCCCTGTCTGGCCTTGGGGATCTCCTTCTTGGTCACGCCGCCACCGGGTTTCCAGCCTTGTCGCTTGGCCAGTTTCTGGAACCGCGTCTCGGGCAGGAGCTCAACGTGGCCGTCAACAAATAAGGCACAACGCTTCCCGTCAAACGGCTTCGGATCCGCCGCGATCATGGTGGTTGTCGGCTGTGCATGATCATCACGGAAGCCCGGGCAGTAGATGTACCTCAGCTTACGCTCGCCGGTACCGGGATCCCGGTATTTGTAGACGGCCCCTTCGTCCAGGATACCCTCATCGGCGAGGGTCTTGAGATTCGGCGGGAAGACGCCCCGATGTTCGCCGGAATACATCAGGCATCCCAGACCGATTTGCTTCAGGTTGCCGGCATTGTGGACCATGATCGACTTCGCCTGGAAGGGCAGCAGCCGGGGTTTCTTCTTGCCGCTCAGCATTGGTACCAGGAAGTCCTTGAGTTTCACGTCGCTGGTCAGCATCAGGTCCTTCTCGGCCCATTTCAGGGATGCTCGAATCGGCTTCTGCCGACCGGGGAACGTACCGCTGAGATCCAGCACGCCGGCGGCAATTGTGCCCTTCTGTCCGGCCGCCAATTTGGCGTCGGCCTTGGTTTCCAGGACGGCGATAAACTCCTTGGCAGTGACCTTCCGCGCCCCGGTAACTGCAACCACGCCGTTGGCGATACCGAGCTTGACCCGGCCATTCCGGCCGGATTCAGCGTAGCGGCCGCCCTTGATTGCCTCAGAAGAAACGCCGTTCTGGCGCGCCGCCACGGCGGCCTCCATCTTGGCAAACGTCTGGCGCGCCTTCGCCGCGTCCTTCCCCTCGAACAACAGGATCACGCGATCGTCCAGATCGTTGTCGGCAAGCGGCGCCAGCGACACAATGCCGCCCGCCTTGAGCTGCGGCATGACGTCTTTCTTCAAATCAAGCCCCAATTCGCGCCCCAGCGCCTGCTCAAAGAAACGAACATCGTTGTCATTCGGAAACGCCGCAGCCAACCGTTTCATGACCGTCCGGTAGATGGCCGCCGGATCTTTCGGCATCAGGACAAAGCCCTGACCGCCTGACTTGGGCAGGTATTGCGACAGGACCGATGCCTTGGCGGGCGCTGCCAGCAGCTTGACCGCATCGCTGCCGGCGGCGATCTTGAAGGTCCCTTCCAGCCCGGTCGCCGTCAGTCGAGCCTGAAACGACTCGAAAGCGGCCGGATCAAAGAACGGCGTGACCAGGAAGACTTCATCCCGGTCATGATCCGGAACCAACGGCAGGAGGCTGTTCCAGAATGCCTCGCCGTCGCTTTGCAGGTGAAGCACTGCTTTGTCCTTGTTCCGGCGCAGCTGGGGTTTCTGCTTGCGGCACTGAAGGATGAAACGTTTGACGGCGAGCGGATCATTGCCGAACGCCGCGAGGCCGTCGTGTTCGGTGAACCAGACGCTCAGCCTCCGGCTCAGCTTCAGCTCATGGAGCTTCCGGCCGGCGTAAGTGTCGGAGATCAGTCGGACCCGGCCCTTGAGCTGCCCGGAAAGCAGACCGGCAATATCGCTCTTGGCCCCGAAGTCCGCCGCGAAGAACAAGCGCTGGCTCTCCTCTTCCGGAGAGAATGCGAGGTACCAGACGCCGATGCTGCGCACAGCCGCCAGTTGCGCCTGCAGTTTGTCCGCCGGCACACCGATGACGCGAGCCAGTTCTCCGGCCGCAGCCGCGCTCGATTCCCTGGCAGACTTGCCGCCATGAAGTGCCTTCACCAGGTCTTTGTCGCCGTTGAGGAACTGCCGCAGCTCCCCGACCTGGACCTGCGCATAGAGCGGCGCTTTCGCCGGATAGAGTCCGGCATGGATGCGGTTTGCGGTTTCGTTCCCGCCGCCCCCGGCCCCGGCAATCGCAGCCAGGATAAGGCGAACGATCATGAGCCAGCTCTGTTCAACACCTACAGCCATTGTCTCTCCCTTCAAAAGTTCATGGACGGTCCAAACCAACCGCAGGCAGCCCTGCCCCGGCGGCCAGACTATAGAACCTGGACGGGGTACCATCAAGCCCGTCGCCATTGGTCACAATTGCATTCTGCCCGAACTATCCGTACATTGCACTGAATACAGGTAGCGGGACGCAACGTCTTATTGAATGGAACGGGACGACAGCACACGCATGGAGAGGATCGACTGATGAAGACCGTTTTGCTCAATCTGTTGGCCGCCGGTTTGGTTGCCGTGCCGACCGTCGCTCAGGATACCAGACCGAAACCCAACCCCAAAGGCTCCTATGAGATCCGCAAGAGCGACATCGACCGCAACAAACGCGTAGTCAAGGGCTACGACCTGGCGAACCTGCGCTACGACGAGATCAAAGATACGCTCGACACGATCAAGTCGAAAACGGGCAGCATCAGCTATGTCAAGGCCTCCAACCGCATCCTCGTCGTCGACGTGCCGAAAGTCCACCGACTGGTCCAGGATCTCCTGCGTCAGGGCGCCGGCCCGATCGTCAATGTCACGATCGATGTCGAGTTCCATAACCTACAAGCGTTGACCGAAAAGGGCATCAAACTGGGCTGGGGCTACAAGGACGGGACGAAGGGACCGGCGCAATGGAAGCTGCGCACGAAAGACCCGAAGGTGGTGCGGCGCCCGACCAATGTCGATATCGGAATCAAACACCAGAAGAAGGTCGAAGCCAAGTATACCAAGCAATCGGTAACCGTCAGCAGCGGCAAAGCCGCGCAGCTATGGGTCACCTCTGAAGCCCTGGACAAGGCGGCACTTGAGATTTACCGGCTGTTGCCTTGGCGCGTTGTCGGCGACGTCGTGATCGAGGGGTTCCAGCCGGAGATCATCAAACGCGAGGTCGGCTCATCCCTGTGGGTTCAGCCAACGTACATGAAGAACGGACTGGTCCATATCGAAGTCTTCCCGGTGGTCACCTACGAACTGATGAAAGGCGGGGTTCAGTCGTTCCGGGTTGAGAAGGTGAAGACCGAAGTCACCGTCAAACCGGGAACGAAATTCTTTATCGGCGGCGGCGACAAGAATCTTCGGGGGTTCATGAAAGACGTTTTCGGCACAGACTTCACCCGCACGGGCTCGACGGACAGCCTGGCCATCTACGTAACCCCGCACGTCCGCATCATGAACTCGCCCGACAGCAAGACCAAGACGCCGGAGCTGCAGGACCGCAAAGACATGTGGCGTCACTTCCCGGACTGACTGGATGGATTCCTGCCGATGGGAATAGACCTCGACGTCGAACGCGACTGCACGACAATCCAGAGCATCAGCGCGGATGTCCTGCGTCTGATGGCGGAAGTCAGTGAGACGGCCGTCGATTTTCAGGCCATGGACCGGGGCTACTTCCTGCCGAACGAGGACGACGCCGCCAAACGCATCTACGTCGCCTACCGCAACTACCGGGCGGCGATGTACGACATCATCAACCGCCGACAGTATTTCGAACAGTTGCCGGCGGGCGAAGAGCGGGCGGCAGCCTTTCTGCTCGGGTTCGGCAGCGCTGTCCTGCTCTACGAATGGTCCTCCGTCCTGGTCGACAACTACCGCGACGAAGAAGCGGTCCGCGACAAACTGAACGAGCCGGATGCCCGCTATGGACTGACGGCCGGCTCATTCGACGAGATCTACCGCATTCTGACGCGCGTCGAAACCCAGCAGCGGCTGGCCGTTGCGGCTCGGTACTACGAAACCAATCGCGGGGAATTCCAGGCCTTGTTTCCCGGCGGCCCGTTGTCCTGGGTGCTCCAGCAGATCGAGGCACGCTATGCCCGGTTACAGCGGGATTTCATCGACATGCTCACAACACGGATTTCCCGCGACCTCGATGTGGTTCCGCGCCGCGCGGTGGAACCGTTCGCCCAGGCAGCGTACGCCCTGCAGCGGTGGTTCATTGATATCGCCGGCAATATCTGGTTCGAGGAACGCCCGCAGATTCCTGCGGACCACCGCCGCCAATTGGAGGAGTTGCTTGAACCCGGCGACTTCATGATCGTCCGACCGGAAGCGAAGTCCAGCACCATGCTGATCCCCGGATGGTGGACGCATGGGGCCGTCTATTTCGGCGGCATTGACCGCCTGGCGGCGATCGGAGCGGATGCTGATCCGGCCATTGCCGCCGTCCTTGCGGAGATGCGCACGAACGGCAACACCAAGGCCACCGTGCTGGAGGCACTCGCCGCCGGAGTCGTCGTCAACCCGTTGGCGGAATCGCTTCATGTCGACCATGTGGTTGCGTTCCGTCCGCGCCTCGACCGGCAAGGCGTTCTGCAGGCCCTGAGCAATGCCTTCGCGCAGTACGGCAAGCCCTATGATTTTGAGTTCGATCTCAGCCGGTCTGATCGCGTCGTCTGCACCGAAGTCCTGTACCGAACTTATCACGGCGTCGGCGCCGTTACGTTCGCCCCAGACCGGCGCATAGGCCGGGTCACCCTGTCCGCCGATGACATTATCCGGGGCATCATCGCGGCGAGTACGGACGAACTTCCCGCCATCCAATTCCTGGCGCTGAGCACCACGGACAGCAGCGGCAGGCAACGGTTTTACACCGGTGATAGAGGCTTTGCCCGTTTGCGGCAGACGCTGGGACTCTGACGTCAGGCGAGCCGCAGCAGAGCGCTTTGCCACTCGTCGATGACGCACGAATCAACTTCCGCCAAGCCGCACTCGGTAAAGGCAGCGACGACCTCGGCATATTCCGTTGCCAGAACGCCCGCCAACGCCAGGTAAGGGTCCGCGCGGAAATAACTTCACATTTTGAGAGACTTTCAAGAGTCGCG
>CAYLNH010000097.1:0-23674 GCA_964384625.1 uncultured Lentisphaerales bacterium | reverse complement strand
GCGCTGATGAAGAAAAAAATTACAGCCTCAGTTTGAGGCGCGGTAAACAGGTACCGTCAATAATGACGCGGAGCAGTAACCGAACACGCGCCGGGCCAACATCGTGGGGGTGCAGGCGCAGTCCGAGCCTGCTCGACAACCGCCGGCCAGTGGCTGCCGCGGCCCCGCGATCTCCTCCACGACACGACGACAATCGAGTCATTAAATCAGAAAGCAAGCGGCCTTGCCGCCGGCAGGCCCCAGCTGCCGGAACCACCTGGAGAATATTCCGAAACCCTCTTGCATTCAGCAGAATTCCGCCCCATATTCATATAGTTATTAGATCACTTTGGCGGTCAATCTGACCCGGGAGAGCTGATTATGGCTACAAGAGGGAAATTTACGCTCATTGAATTGCTCGTGGTGGTTGCGATCATTTCGATTCTCGCCGCCATGCTGCTGCCGGCACTGACGCGGGCAAGAGAATCGGCAAACCGAATCAGTTGCCTGAATAACCTGAAGCAGATCCATCTTGCTTTTGTCATGTATGGTTCTGACAATGCTGAACTCATGCCACCCTCATGGACGGGGCCGAACAAGACCACCCCCTCTGCCCCTTACAGCCGGTGGCAAGCCCACGGCAACGATGATACGACTCCATTCTACGCCGACATACTTATCGACGATAACTATGCGCCAATGGACACATTCGACTGCCCAACGGAAAACGGAGGCACCGATACAAAGCCCAAGCCCGAGTACGCCATGTCGCCGTTCCTGGATGTTGAATCGGGGATCAACAACGGCTCATTTGGCCAAGACACGCACCCTTGGTACCGAGAAATGGAGCGAACCGGTCCCTGGCCCATGCACGCTATGGACCTCAATGAAAAGGGGTTGCTTATTGCAGATGGATGGATCGGCCAGAACTGGCCCTACCACTGGTTCAGCTATGCGTACACTGGCCGACATGCGGGAGACGTGAATGTCGCATTCTTCGATGGCCATGCCGTATCCATGGCGGCAATCGACTTTCGAGTTCCTACCTGGGGTGGTGAATATGGGGGGGGCACCTGGTACGACACCAGTATAAAATCATCCGGAGACGTGCCATATGTCGCGTGGCGGCCGGCCGTACACGCAACAAATAATTCCTGGTAACTCCTACTTCCTGGTCAGCACAAACACGTTCTCGAAGTCGACTTCGAGGGCCTTTCAGCCCTGCCTGCGGTTGGCTTCGCGCCACATCACCAATGAGAACGGCACCCGCTGAATCCCCTGACCGCCCGGCTTCGCATGAGCGGACCTATACGCCCCGCGATACTCTTCCTCGGCTTTCTTTACCCTGATCTTGTCCGGTGCCGGCGCCTTGAACTGCTTCAGCACCTCCGGCGTCAACTCAAGTTCCGAATCTGCCCTCAGGACTGCAACCGACGACAGCCGATTACAGCCGATCATCGGGAACGCAAAACGGCCGAGCTTTCACTCGACCGTTTTGCTGTTGGAGGCGTGGACCGGACTCGAACCGGTGTACAAGGTTTTGCAGACCTCTGCCTGACCACTCGGCCACCACGCCTTTCTCTTGCGGGGTGCATACGCTAGCACCCTGTATCGCCTTGTCCAGCCGATTCTGCGGAGAGAATCTGCGCCAATCGGCAGACAGGCCGCCAGCGGATGGGAAGGGATCGATTTCACACCGGCGGACACGCAGCCGGCCACGGCCTTCTGTCATTCCAATTCCAATCCGAACCGTACCCACGGATGCCTCAAAGTAATTCCGCGGACGGAATTCCTTCTGGTCGGCAGACAAGCTGCCGAAGCTCCGGAGAACCACGCCCCTCCCACCGTGTCCGATGACCAACGACCAACGACCAACGACCAACGACCAACGACCAAGGACCAAGGACCAAGGACCAAGGACCAAGGACCAACGACCAACGACCAACGACCAACGACCAACGACCAACGACCGGCCTACTCCTCCACCCAATACAGCCAGTAGCCCGTGCTGCCCTTGAACAGCGGCGTCGACTGCCCGCCCGGGATCTCGTCGATGTCGTACCACATCGCACTGCCGTCCGTCATCGCCTGATTGAAGCCGACCGGGTCGCCGCGCAACCGCGTCCAGGAGGTCAACTGCTCGCCCACCGCATGGGTCGAGCCCCAGGTGTAGTCGCCGCCCCAGAGCATGACGTTGTCGATGAACATCGGCAGCACCCCGTCGGACGCCCGCCGCGGCGGTTCGTTTGTTGCCAGGTACGTGCCGGCCAGATCATCCAGGTTCGCCAGCAAGGCGTAGTTGTCCATCAGAAAGAACTCGGTGCCGCAGCACGCCTTGTAGCCGCGCGGCGGCTTGGACGCCGACGGGCAGCGGTAGATCGTAAACTCGTTCTCTTTCTCGTCGCCGCTGTACGCCAATCCGTACTGCACGAGGTCGTCGGCCTGACGCCAGCCCAAAGCGTACGCCCGATCCGCATGGGCACTGGGATAGCGGCCCTGGTTATCCCCGGCATATTGCGTCATCGCCATGGTCAGTTGTCGCAGATTGCTCATACACAGCACCCGCCGGGCCTGTTCCCGGGCCCGGCCGAGAACGGGCAGCAGCAAAGCAATAAGGATGGCGATGATCGCCACCACCACCAGCATTTCAATCAACGTAAACGGACGGGGTCGTCCCCGCTCGCGGCAGACGGCACAGCTACACATACGTGACAGGCTCCCATGAGTGGTGCTATTATAGCAACAATACGAAAGAGAATGTAACGGCTCAATGTCAGCGTGTCAAATGGATCTTTCTCGCGTCAATTCGCGCCGATTCCCTTGCTCTCTTTGCGCCGCCGGATAGGATTACAGCGTTTTAAGCTATTCTGTAGCCGCCACTCCTCACGCTGAAGGCCTGATAGTCTTGAGCCTGGGGTTGGCGAAGCCTACCCCAGGATGGGGGGAGATACGGTTCAACGCTGAAGGCGTTGTAGTAGGCCCTGCCGTGTTAGCGGCTATTGTTTTTTTTTGGAAATGCTATAGAGCTTGTTCCGAGCTTGATCGTCTTGCCGGCAACAGACCGTCGAGTCTTTAAGACGTTCGAGCGCAAGAGATCACATACCGACGAGGAGAGATCAGCACGTGATTCGCCGATTTGCAGACCTGTTTGATGCCGGGCTGGCACGGCTGTCCAAACGCTATGCCCGACGCCGCCACAAGCGCTTATGGGAAGCGGAATGGCGTCGCGATGATTTCAACCCCGCCTGGGGCGGCCGCGGCATTTCGCCCGAGATTGCTGCCGCCGTCAAGCGCGGCTGGCTGGCGTCGGGCGCATCCGTTCTCGACGTGGGCTGTGGGCAGGGCGAGGTCTGCAAATGGTTTGCCGAGAAGGGCCACAAAGTGTTTGGTTGCGACATCTCTCCGGCCGCCGTCGATCGCGCGCGGGAGCTTTGTGCCGGACTCGCCGAACCGCCGGTTTTCCAGGCGCTGGATGTTTGCGCCGAACGTCCCCCGGATTGGCAGTTCCAGATCATCATCGACCGCGGCTGTTTCCACCAGATCCCCGCGATCGATCACGATGCGTTCGTCCGGCACATCGTCGACGTCGCCGCGCCGGATGCGAAGATGATGTTATTCTGCCGCGCTTTCCGGCACGGCATCGCGATCGGCGATCCCGAGGAACGCCACGCCAAAGAGCAAGCGGTCCGAACTGCCTTTGATCCGCACTTCAAAATCGAGAGAGTCGAACAAGTCTACATCGATCGCCACTGGGGCGCTGTACCGGAAGAAGCCCTTCCCGGACTGGCCTTCTGGATGACAAGAAGGGCGCCGTCGGCGGCGGGCCCCGTCTGATCCGCCCGGCCGTACCCGGCCCAACCGGTTCTGCACGGCAGGTTGAGGGAACGCTGCCGCGGCGCTATCTTTGCCGCAACGCTGGAGAGAAGCGATGCACTGGATCTGGATCATCCCTGTTGTCATTATCGGCCTGGTGCTGCTGCGTTGGCTGTGGCGGCAGTTGCGGATTCGCCGATTTCATGTCGTGACCCGGGGGGTCCTGTATCGCGGCGGGCAGCCGACGCTGATGGCGCTCTGGCTGTTGGCCAGGGTGTTCAAGGTCCGCCTGGTGATCAATCTGCGCGAGGACTTCAAGGAGAACGAGAAGCTGTACGGCATGGACGAGGTCCGTATCCTGATTCCGCCGCGCACAAACCTGCCGACATTGGAGCAGTGTCAGGAGTTCCTTCGACTGGTGCGCGACGACTCGAACCGTCCGGTGTTGGCCCACTGCAAAGTGGGCGCCAACCGCACGGGCTTCATGATTGCGCTGTGGCGGGTAATCGAGGAAGGCTGGCCGATTGACGACGCCTTGTCGGAGATGGCCCGGGTTCGCGGCGGCGCTCCGCCGGAGGCGACGCAGGCCCATTTTCGAGAGCTGATCGGTCAGCTCAGGACCTCGTAAACGCGCCTTCCTGAAGGACCGCGCAAGTTTCCTTCTGCCCGCGCCGGGCCGCGTCAATAATGACGCGGAGCAGTAACCGAACGCGCGACGCGCAAACTGCTTGGGGTGCAAGGGGGCCACTGCCTCCGTGCCGGGGTCTGGGGCAGAGCCCCGGCTCCTCCTTCCGCCCGCAGCGCCCGATGGACGCAAACGGCGCTCCATGACAGGAGTGCTATTTGCGCGGCTTGGCACGATTCGTCGGCGGCGCCGACCGCGGGTCGTCCGGCCACGGGTGTTTCGGATAGCGCCCGCGCAACTCCTTGCGAACCGTCTCGTACGTGTTCTCCCAGAAGCTCTCAAGGTCCGTGGTCACCTGTACCGGCCGGCCGGCAGGCGACAATAAATGCAGCACCACCGGCACCCGGCCGCCGGCTACCGCCGGTGTCTTCGCCGCGCCGAACATCTGTTGGATGCGCGCCGCCAACACCGGCGCGTCCCCTGCCCCATAGTCCAACGGCACGCGAACGCCGCTGGGAACCGTCAGATGCGTCGGCGCCAACTTGTCCAGACGCTGCTGCTGTTGGTAATCCAACAGCGTTTTCAACGCCGACAACAAATCCACGTCCGCCAGTTGCGCCCGTCGCCGAACGCCGGTCAGGAAAGGCCCGAGCCAGTCTTCCAGATTATCCATCAGGGCGGCATCGGAGACATCCGGCCAGTCATCGGGGAACAGGCGTCCGAGGAATGCGACGCGTTGACGCCAGGCGTTGGTCTGCTTCGTCCACGGCAACGCCTCCAGTCCCAGCGCGCGAATGCCTTCGAGCATGGCATCCAGGACCGCCTGCGGATCCGGCCGGCGCAACGGTGCATCGCGCAGGATCAGGCTGTGATATTGCGTCTGCCGGCGAGCGATTACGGCTTCTGCGGCTTCATCCCAACGGACCAGTTCCCGGTCTCCCAGGTGTGGGGCGAAATGGGTCTCGATCTCCTCGCGGTCGATCGCCGCGGCAAGAAAGATCGCGGCATTCCCGCCGGCGGCATCGAGGTCCGCGACGACAATGAACTCGTTGCGGCAGAGCTGATCGTCGCGCGGCAGGATCGCGCCCCGGCCGTTGGCCAGGCGGTAGGTGCGCGCTTCGCGGTCACGGCGCTGGGCGATGCGGTCGGGATAGGCAAAGGCCAACAGCCGGCCCGCGTCATCCGATTTGATTGCCTTGTCCTTCACACCAAGTCGCCGGCGCCATTGCCGCGCCAGTTCCAGCCGGGCCCTGCAGGCGGAGCGACTCACGGTCGCCCCGGGAAGCCGGAATGACTTGCCGTCGGCCGCGGCCGCCAGTGCATCGAGTCGCGTCGCCACGTTTACGTCACGGCGCGGACCGTCGGCGTTGATTACGTCGCGATCACTGATCAGCGCGGCCAGACAACAGGCCGTGAACGCCTGGTTGATCTCTCGTGCCTGCACCAGCATATGCGCCAGGCGCGGGTGCGCCCCCAGTCGCAGGAGGTCCTTGCCGTGAGCAGTGATCGCCCCCCGTTGATCGAGAGCATCGAGTTCCGCGAGCAGTTCTCGCGCTACCGTCACCGCGGGCGGCGGCGGCGGATCGAGCCAAGACAGCGAATCGAGATCTGTTACGCCCCAGTGCGCAGTTTCCAGGACCAGTCCGGAGAGATCGGCGGCAAGTATTTCCGGTGTTGTCTGCGCCGGCAACGCCCGATCCTCGATCTCGGACCACAGCCGGTAGCAGACGCCGGGGCCCAGACGGCCGGCGCGACCACGGCGTTGATCGGCAGAGGCCCGCGACAGTCGCCGCGTCTCCAGCCGCGTCATACCGCTGTTCGGGTCGAACTGCGGCAGGCGCTGCAAACCGGCGTCAACAACCACCGAGATCCCTTCGATCGTCAGACTGCTCTCGGCAATATCCGTGGCCAGGACTACCTTCCGCTGGCCCGGCGGCGCCGGCTCGATCGCGGCGTCCTGCTGTTGCCGCGACAAAGCACCATAGAGCGGCGCCACCGACAGCGTGTCCGACGCAACCGACGCCAGCCGCGCCGCCGTTCGCCGAATCTCCCCGGCCCCCGGCAGGAAGACCAGAAGGCTGCCGTCATGCGTCGCAACGGCTTCACGGACGACGACGGCAACGTGGTCCTCCAGCCACTGACCGGCGGCAGCCGGACGATGCAGCGTTTCCACCGGGAAGCTCTTCCCGGACGCCGTGATCACCGGCGCCTGCAGCACCGCCGCCAGCCGTTCGGTGTCGAGCGTTGCAGACATCACTAGCAGCCGCAGGTCCGGCCGCAGCGACGCCTGTACGTCACGCGCCAGAGCCAGTCCAAGGTCCGCCTGCAGGTTGCGTTCATGGAATTCGTCAAAGATCACCAGTCCGACACCGGTGAGTTCCGGGTCCTCCTGCAGCATCCGCGTCAGGATTCCTTCGGTGACGACTTCGACGCGCGTTGCTTTGGAGACCCTGGTTTCGAGCCGCACGCGATAGCCGACGGTCTGCCCCACCCTCTCGCTGCCGGTCGTTGCCATCCGTCGGGCGGCGGCCCGCGTCGCCAGCCGTCGAGGTTCGAGCATAATGATCTTGCGGCCGTCCAGCCAGGGCTCATGCAGCAGTTCCAACGGCACGACGGTGGTTTTGCCGGCGCCGGGCGGCGCCTGCAGGACGGCACAGTTCGTCGCTGTCAACGCCTGGCGCAATTCGGGAATCGCGGCTCTGACCGGGAGATCGTGCATACGGCAATGTGCCGCCGACTTGAGCCGCTGGCAAATGTCCGGTCGCCAACGAGCGTGGATGACCGTCAACAACGGCCTCGGGTGGAGAACAGCGCCGCCGCCGGCAATTGACCGAAACAGAATGGGCCCGGCAAGTTAAATACTCGCCGGGCGCCTCGGGGAATGGATTTTTGGCGGAGGATTTCGAACTGTGTAGGTTGCCAGGTCTCGTCCTGTCCCCGTCAGGAAATGGTATAGGAAAAAGGCCCCGGCTTTGCAAGGGGGAGCGGGAAAAAAAGTTAAGCGCCCGCCGGGCCGTCAGGGTGTTTGAGGTTGGACCGGGCTGGCGGCGGTGGAGGTCGGCGGCGGCGTGGTCTCGGGCGCCGGCGGCGCGATCGGCACGGCCTGCACATCCGCCGGCGCCGCCTCGACCACCGACGCCGAAGAACCGTAGGTGAGAATAACTGTTTTGCCCTGCTCCAGGATGGTCAGCGTACGATCGTCGCCTTTCGGTTCGACCGTGCCGCCCTTGACCGTAATGCGCTGGTTGTTGCACTCAAAGGAGATAACCAACTCCGTCGCGACCTCGGGAGTGAGGAGAACGGTGGAACGGGCGCCGTTCTGCAGCCGTTGAACGGCATGCTGGTAGTTGCCCGCCTGAATCGTCAGGTCCTTCACTACCCGGCCGCTGTTGTTCGCCACGCCGACCTCGGTGTAGCCGAGTACGGTCGACCACGGCATCAACGCCAGGAACAATCCGCCCACGACACCGATGATCGCACCGAACAGCAATGCAAACAGCTTGCCCATACAGCCTCCTTCAATCCGGCAACATAACGCATCGCCCACGCGAAACAAAGCGAACTTCGGGATTTGGCCCACCCGCGACCGGACAGCCTCAACCGGCCGCCGTCTGCCGCTTTCACGAACCAGGCAGCGCCAAGACAGATTCCTCGTCCCCCGGCAGCTTTCCCACCTCCCCATTCCTCTATCCGAATCCTCCTGCCGAAGTAATCCAGCTTTCTGCTAATCTGCCTTCTCCGTCCCCTCCCCCTGCCAATCCGAATCCTCCTGCCGAAATAATTCTGCCCCACAATAATTCTGCCTTCTCCTAATTCTGCCTTCTCCGTCCCCTCCCCGGCTAACCGCCGTCGGCTTCGCGCTCCTTGGTCGCGTAGACGTCCTGCAGATACTGGTCAAACCAGTCCATATAGGCGTCAAAGCCGTTCTCCGCCGCCAGCGCTCTGGCCGCAGCGCCGCGGGCCCGGCGTAAGTCGTCATCAGCAGCCAGCGCCGCGACCTCCGCCGACCAGGCGGCCGCGGCATTCTCGCGGACCGCCAGCACGCGGCCGTTCTCGCCGTCGGCAATCAATTCGTTGACCCCGCAGGTATCGGACACGACCACCGGCAGGCCGCAGGCCATGGCTTCCAGGATGACGTTGGCGCAGGAATCAAAATACGTGGGATGCACCAATGCGTCACCGGCAGCGTAAAACTGGTCCATCGCCGCGGTGGCCCCGGCGTACACCAGCCACGGCGCCGTCTTCCCGGGGTCGCGCTTGCCGATGACCACGAGCTTCGCCTTCAGTGCGGGATCCAACTTCGAGAATACCTGCAGCATCAAATCCAGGTTCTTCAGTCGCAGATTGTGCGCGATGAACAGGAAGGCGATGTCATCGTCCGCCAACCCCCAATCGCGGCGCACCGACCCGCGGTATTCAGCGATACGCTCCGGGTTGTAATGCTTCAGATTGACGCCGTTGTGGTGAACCGTGACGCGCTCGGGGTTGGCGCCGTCGGCCACCGCCAGGCCGGCGGTCAATTTGGAGTTGGCCAGGAATTGCGCCCGGGGGTTGCGCAGGATCGCCTGCTCCCGGGCAATGATCGAACGGTGCTTGACCGACTTGTAGCGCATCCGCCGGAACAGCAGCGGAATGCCGCTGTAAGCGTCGAGATTGTAGTCGATGAACCCGCGGTGCGTGCCGCCGCCGAGCCGGTGCAGGTGCGCCGGATGAAAGAACCCCCAATCGATGCAGAGGTCCGGCAGCAGCCGGCCTTCCAGCCTCACCCGGTTGTCGAGCCCGTCGGTATGCACGGTCACGTCGTCGAGTTCGTCGCCGTCGTCGGCCAGCACATGGACGTCATAGCCGCGGTGCGCCAACGCCCGGCACAGTTGCACGGCGGCACTCTCCAACCCGCCTGTGGCGGCGCGAAAGTGTTCGACATAGAAAAGAAGTTTGAGTTTGGCCACGCTGGCTCCCGAAACAGATCATTCGGGCATGGCAATACAGGCGGAAGGAGGTCCTGTCAAGCCGAGGGAAATGCCAGAAGCAACAGAAGACTCGGACCCGATTACCATGGATGCGCGCTGTAGTCTTCGTCACTTCGGTATATCAGTGCATCATAGGTAAGTGGAATCGGGTTCCCCCCGATGTGACTCGGACAGAACATGTCTTCGGTTTTGCGAATATCTACGTGTCCATCAAAATACGCCACAGCGCCGCGAAAATTCTGCGACAAGGCAACCACATTCTCCTCTGAAGCGGCTGTGTAGTCGCCGTGCTTGAAAATGTAGAATCGGTTCCACCAGGCACAATACGGATAGGCCCAGTTCGGGCCGCTGTTGTCAGCATAGTGCATCTTGCTGTCAGGAATGGTAATCGTAGTGAGCTTGCGCCCGCCAGAGGGGGCCAGATCATATGTATAGTCCGGCCCTTTTGCTGCCCAATGCAAGTCGATCGTACTGTTGATACCATAGTCCAACATCGTGGACAATGGCGCTGAATTGCCGTTGCTGGTGCGGGGGCCCTGTTGGTCCCCCGCAACCACTGTCGGACACTGAAATGTTTGGATGGGCAGCCCCAGTGTCTCTATCATCACATCGCACCAAGTTGGCGAACACTGACCGGCCAAAACTCCGCCGCCTTGGTAGTAGTTGAGATACGAGTATTGCGCCTCCGTATTCGGCGAAGTCGGCGGCACGCAATCGTCGTTCTCGTTGGCATACATGACGGATGCGAGCTGGATCTGCTTTAGATTATTCAGACAACCAGCTTCCTGGGCCTTCAATTTTGCACGCCCCAGTACGGGCAACAGCATGGCAGCAAGGATAGCGATGACGGATATCGTCACCAGCAGTTCGATCAGTGTAAAGCGCTTCATTCCTTGTTCCCCTCCCTGTGGGAGTCTTGTCTGACTGTCCGCATACTTCGAGTTCTTATCCGCGTCCGTGTACAGCGGCTCGGACGGGTATTCGTAGTATAGCAAAGATTTGCGTTTTTTCAAGTATTTGCCGATCCCCGGTTTGCCATTTCGCTTGACATTGGTAGATTGTCCGGCTGACTGTGCAGAGCCCATTGTTTCGAGAGCAACACACAACGAAAGGATATAGCCCCCAAAGGGAACTCTAATGGAAGATCGTTTGGTTCAAATCTTCAAAGGCGTCATGGATGACAGCAGCTTCGACAAGCTCGCCGCCATCCAGTGTGACGAGGTGCATGAATTTATCGCTTACGCCATCAAGCTGTGCACGCCGGACAATGTCGCGGTGTGCGACGACTCCGCTGAGGACGTCGCCTGGATCCGGCAGCAGGCTATCGACAACAAGGAAGAGATCCCGCTGGCCATGGAAGGCCACACGGTGCACTTCGACGGCTATTTCGACCAGGCCCGCAAGAAGGAAGTGACCAAATACCTGGTACCCAAAGATCAGACGCTGGATTCAAAATTGAACCAGATGGATCGCGATGAAGGCCTGGCGGAAATGGAAGACCTGCAGCGCGGCGCCTACAAGGGCCGCACCATGTATGTCCGCTTCTTCTGCCTCGGGCCGACGGATTCCGTCTTCTCCCTGCCCTGCCTGCAGATCACCGACTCGGCCTACGTCTGCCACAGTGAGGATCTCCTCTATCGGCGCGCCTACGACATGTTCACCAAGCTGCCGAAGGACGGCGCGGTCTTTAAATATCGCCACGCCACCGGTGAAGTCGATGAGCGTATGACCTCGAAGAACTACGAGAAGAACCGCGTCTACATGGATTATACGCGGAACACGGTACTCAGCGTCAACACCCAGTACGCCGGCAATACCGTCGGCCTGAAGAAGCTGTCCCTGCGCCTGGCCATCCGCAAGGCCGACCAGGAAGGCTGGCTCGCCGAGCACATGTTCATCATGCGCGTCAATGGCCCCGACGGCCGCAAGAGCTACTTCTGCGGCGCCTACCCCAGCGCCTGCGGCAAGACCTCCACCGCCATGGTCCCCGGCGAGAATATCGTCGGCGACGACCTCGCCTACTTCCGCGTCATCGACGGCGAATTCCGCGCCGCCAACGTCGAAAGCGGCATCTTCGGCATTATCACCGACGTCAACTCCAAGGACGACCCGGTGATCTGGGACGTACTCAACAAGCCGGGCGAAGTCATTTTCGGCAATGTCCTGGTCAAGGACGGCAAGCCGTATTGGATCGGCATGGACGATGAACTGCCCAAGGAGGGCATCAACTACTGCGGCGAGTGGCACGAAGGCATGAAGGGCCCGGACGGCCGGCCGACGACCCTGAGCCACAAGAACGCCCGCTATACCGTGCAGATGACCGACCTGAAAAACGCAGATCCCGACTGGGACAACCCCGAGGGGCTCCCGGTCAACGGCATCATCTACGGCGGTCGCGACAGCGACACCTCCGTCCCTGTCCGCGAAGCCTACTCCTGGGAACACGGCGTCTGCACCATGGGCGCCACGCTGGAGTCGGAGACGACCTCCGCGACGATCGGCCAGGAAGGCGTGCGCAAGTGGAACGTGATGTCGAACATGGACTTCCTGTCCATGTCCGTCGGCCGCTACATCGAGAACAACCTGAACTTCGCCAAGGAGATCGAGCGCCCGAAGGTTTTCGGAACGAACTACTTCCTCAAGAAGGACGGCATGTACCTCAACGGCAAGTTGGACAAGGCCGTCTGGCTCAAGTGGATGGAGCTCCGCGCGCACGGCGAGGTCAACGCCCTTGACGCCGCCTACGGCCTGATTCCGAAATACGACGACTTGAAACGCCTGTTCAAGGAGGTCCTGGACGTCGACTACAGCGAACAGGACTACGTCGATCAGTTCACGATCCGCATCCCCGAATGCATCGCGAAACTCGACCGCATGGACGACATCTATGCGACGATCGACGACACGCCGCAGGCGATGAAGGACGAGATGGCCGCCCAGCGCCAGCGCCTTGAAGAGCTCAAGGCCGCCAAGGGCGAGTACATCAGCCCCCTCGATCTGTAAGGCCAATTCCCAGGTGCAAATACCAAGCCCCGGCAGGTCCGAACTGCCGGGGCTTCTTGCTTTGGGGCAAGCCGACCGGCATCACGCAGCATCTCCACACAAAGTAACCCGCCTCTCCGAGGCGGACCTCGGCACAATGCAACGTCCGCTTCGAACCATTTCGGAAGGTGGGGTATGGCGCGGAAGACCGCTTAGGCTTAACCGCCTCGGAGAGGCGGGCTACTTTGTCAGCTGCTTAGGCTTAACCGCCTCGGAGAGGCGGGCTACTTTGTCAGCTGCTCGGAGAAAGAAGACGCCCGACCGGCAAAGGCAATCGGGCGTTCCCAAAACTGTCGGCTTCTACGCCAGGAGGTCCTTGATCTCATCGTCGAGAACCGGAACCGGCTTGCCGGTTTTCACGGCTTCGACCGCGGCGAAGACCATGGCAATGCTGTTGATGTTGTCGAACACATCCGTCGCCGGCCGTTCATCGGTGCCGGCCGTGCGGATGAATTCGTCCAGCACATAGTCCTGCCCCGGCAGCGGCGGGTTCTGCGGTTCGACTTCGACGTCGTTCTCAACGTTGTAGAGCTCCGGCACGTCGAGGAACCGAATGACGTCGTTCTCGTACTTGAGGCAGCCCTTGTCGCCTTCCACCTGCCAGTCGCCGTTCCAGCCGTTGAACTGGCCTTTGCAGCACCACGAGGCGTTGTATGCGATACGCGCGCCGTTGTCCATCTCGAACAGCACAATGCTGGAACAGTCGCCCTTGTAGTTCGACCACTTCGGGTTCCACGCCATGCCCTGCACCGTGATCGGGTTCAGCCCGGTGATGAACCGCATCAGATCAAAGTGATGAATGGACATGTCGACGATCAACGGGAAGTCCATCTCATGGCGGAAACCGCCGTGGAAGTCCTTGCCGAGGAAGAAGTCCACCTTCACCTGACCGATCTCGCCGATCTTGCCGTCCTTCACCATCTGGCCCAAAGTCCAGGTCGGCGCGTTGTAACGGTAGTTCTGGGAAACAACATAGCGGTTGCCCGTCTCTTTCGCCGTGCGCAGCATGGTCTTGCAGTTCTCGATGCTGTCGGCCATCGGCTTCTCGCTGATCACGTCAAGGCCGGCCTCCAGCGCTTCGCAGACCGGCGGCAGGTGGTATTCCGGCGGCGTGCAGACAACCACCGCCTCGGCATCAACCTTCGCCATCGCATCAGTCAGCGACTTGAAACAGATGCTTTGCTCGTAGCCGCCCTTCTCGCAGGCCTTCTGCAAGGCGTCATCGCTGATGTCCACCATGCCGACGACCTCGGCCTGCTCGCTGTTCTTCAACACATCAACCCAACGGTTGCCGAAACCGCCGACGCCAACCTGGATAAACTTCATCTCCTGCGCTCCTTGCTATGGTTAAACTCAGTAAAACACGGTACAGACTGGACTCTAGCTGTGCGCCTTCGCGTGTCCACCGACAATACCGCAAAATAGGAAATGGCGGAGAATGTGTACGGCATATGTCCGGCGCCGGGCCCGGCAGGCGGCGGCCCCGCGTTGTTTGCGCTCCGCGCGGCAAGAGGCGCTCGGCCCTCCGGTTACTGCTCCGCGTCTTTTGTTCCGGTTACTGCTCCGCGTCATTCTTGACGCGGCCGCGCCGCAGCGCGGCACACAACAACGCCCGGCAGCAAACTGCCGGGCGTTGCATGACAAAACGAACAGCCGTCTAGAGACCGAGTTTCTTAACGTTCTCAAACGAGATCGCCAAACTCTTGAACGGGTTCTTCGTGATCGTGCAGCTATCCTGCTCGATGATGAAGTCCTTGGTGCCGGACTTCTTCGCGGCCTTGATGACGTCGGCCCATTCGATGCCGCCTTCACCGATGGCACGCCAGACCGGCTCGTTGTCCTTGATGCCCCAGTCCTTCAGGTGCACCTGATCCAGGCGGCCCTTCATTTTCTTGGCCCACGTCACGGGGTTGTGACCGCCGCGCGCCACCCAACCGAAGTCGAGCTCGGCCTGCAGATATTTCGGGTCGCTGTTGTCATAGAGGATGTCCAGACCGACTTTGCCGCCCTTGCCGCCTTTGATGCCGAACTTGGCGAACTCGAAGCAGTGGTTGTGGTACTGCAGCGTGATGCCTTCCTTGGCGAGGGCTTTGCCGATCTTGGTAAAATCGCGGCCCATCTTCTTCCAGCCGGCGGCGGTCTTGACGGCGTCGGCGGGCATCCAGGGAATGGCAACGTACTTGATGCCCCAGTCCTGACACTGCGCGGCGACCGCAGGGACGTCCTTAAACGCGTCGAGTCCGACATGCGCACCGATCGGCTGAATGCCTTCGTCGGTCATCAATTTGTTCAGGTCTGCCGGTTCGATCGGGCCGACGCCGGAAATCTGGGCGGCGGCATAGCCGATCTTGCGCAGGCGGCGCATGGTCTTGACCATATCTTTCGGGGTCTTCAAATGTTCGCGCAAGGTGAACAACTGAGCGGATACGCGGTACTTCTTCTTTGCCATGGATATTGGGCCCTTCGTGATGGCTGGTTCATTGGGAGAACGGAAGCAGGAACTATGGCCCGGGTGTCAGGCTTTGCAATGGTCCGAAGTGCTTCTTCTCCTGCGCGCGGAGCGCGCAAGGGGCCGCGTCAAGAATGACGCGGAGCAGTAACCGAACACGCGGAGCGCGCAACGCCAGCATTGTCGCAGCGCGCAACGGGCCGCGTCAAGAATGACGCGGAGCAGTAACCGAACACGCGAAGCGCCCCACGCCAGCATTGTCGCAGCGCGCAAGGGGCCGCGTCAAGAATGACGCGGAGCAGTAACCGAACACGCGGAGCGCGCAACGCCAGCATTGTCGCAGGGCGCAAGGGGCCGCGTCAAGAATGACGCGGAGCAGTAACCAAACGCGCGCGCAGCCGCGTCAAGAATGACGCGGAGCAGGAATCGAACGCGCGCGGCCAGCTACTCCGCTTTCGCTTCTGCCGTCGCCGGCACCGTCGGCATCGGCAGCTCCGCCGGCACCGTCAAACCCAGCGCCTTGACCACGTCTGTATTCAACGTACGCTTGCCCGGTTCGTTCCGGCCCTCGGTGATGCCGAAATTCAAACCGTATTCCCACATGGCCCAGCCGCAGTCCGCGGTTTCCATCGTCTCCCGGACGGCTGTCAACCAACGGCAGCGGTCGGCATGCGGCGCGTACTTGTACATCACGCCGAACTCGCCGACGTAGATCCGGCGCTTGTGCTGCTCCGCCCATTCCGTCACTTTCGCGAAGTTCTCCGCCAGCCGCCGGCGCTTACCCAAGCCCTGTTTGACACAGTCGCGCAGGGCCTTTATCGAATGCGGCGCGTTGGCGCGGATGACGGTGAACAGCTTGTCCTGGTAGTCCCACCATGCCTGATGCGCCCAGTAGCTCTGGCCGCCCGGCTCGTTCAGCGGCTCCAGGAAGACCCACTCCGGATCCGTCTGGCTCAGATGCTTGGCGAACGCACCCCACCATTTCAGGTAACGCGCCGGCATGCTGTACTTTCGCGCCATCTTCTTATAGGCATTCGTCTTCGGATGCGCATCGACGATCACGGCCAGGCCCTGCTTCCGAATGCGGGCAATGGCTGCATCAAGGCTGGGCAGAAACTCCGTTTTCAGCGCGCCGGTTCCGGTGTCCATAAAGACCTTGGGCTCGACCGGCAGACGAATATGCGTGAAGCCGATGTCCGCCAGCATCTTCAATTCCGCATCGGTGATGAATCCGGCAAACTACTCCTTGGTGAATGCGCCTTTTTTGCCGTTCATCCCGGCGTTGTACGGCTGGCCGAACCAGTTGTTGATGTTGATGCCCTTGGCGAGTTTCGCGAACCGCGCGTCGCTGACGGGCTCGCCGAACTCCTCCTGCGGCCGAAACTTCGCGCGCTCGATCGCGGCAATGCGCTCGCGCTCCGCCCGGGCCGCCGCCACTTCTTCTTTACTCAGTGCTTTCGCATGAAAATAATCAATCTGCAGTTGGCCGTTCGCCACATTCCACAGCGCCAGGATCAGGCGGATCCCCTGCACATCGTCCGGCACATTGACCACGCGCTTCTTTTCCACCCAGCCGTCGGTGCTGCCGGCGGCATTTGCCTCATCGAAATCCGCGTTCGCCGCCAACTCGCCGTTCACCGGCTGCGGCACACAGATTGCGGCTGGAGCCGCCGTCGCGGCCGCCTCCCGCTTCGACGCCGAACGCCCCCAACGCCTTCGCGGATACTGCGAACTTCAGGGTGCAGGTTACCAGGAAGCGGCAGCAGGGCAACAACCGCGGCACGTCGCCGGAGGCTTCGGAGGTCGTGCCCCGCTTCAACTTGCACACCGCCATTCCGGGGCAACGGTACTCCTGCAACCAGACCACAGGAGTACCCGATGACCAAACCGAATATCATCCTGATGAACTGCGACGACCTGGGCTACGGCGATCTCGGCTGCTACGGCTCGAGCGTCAACCAGACCCCGGCCCTGGACCGGCTGGCGCAGGACGGCATCCGCTTCACCGACTTCTATATGGCTTCCCCCGTGTGCTCGCCGTCGCGCGGCGCCATGATGACCGGCTGCTACCCGCGGCGCATCGGGTTCGGCACGTTCGAAGGCCGTTGGGTCCTTTTCCCGGGACAGCCCGTCGGATTGAGTCCCGATGAAATCACGATGGCCGACATCCTGAAAGACCAGGGCTACGCCACGCTGCACGTCGGCAAATGGCACTGCGGCGATCAGCCGGACTTTCTGCCGACCCGCCACGGTTTCGACAATTACTACGGCGTCCCGTTCAGCAACGACATGGGCCGTCAGATCAGCAAGGAGTACCCGCCGCTGCCGTTGATGGACGACGAAGCGGTTATCCAGGAGCAGCCGGATCAGGCGGCGTTGACCGAGCGCTATGTCGAACGTGCAGTCCGCTTCATGCGCAGCAACAAAGACAAGCCCTTCTTTCTCTACTTCGCCCACATGTACGTGCACCGCCCGATCTACGCGCCGGAACGCTTCCTGAAGCAATCGAAGAACGGCCGCTACGGCGCCGGCGTCGAGTGCGTCGACTGGTCCATGAGCGTATTGCTCAATGAACTGCACGAGCTTGGCCTGGAAGAGAATACGCTGGTAATCTTCACGTCGGACAACGGTTCGCGCACGCACGGCGAGGGCGGCAGCAACGCCCCGTTGCGCGGCACCAAAGGAACAACGTGGGAAGGCGGTCAGCGGCTGCCGTGCATCATGCGCTGGCCCGGCATGATCCCGGCCGGCGGCGAGTCCGGCGAGATCGTCACGGCCATGGACTTCCTACCCACATTCGCCCGCATCGCCGGCGCGGAGCCACCACAGGACCGCATCATCGACGGCAGGGACATCCTGCCGCTGATGCGGCAGGAAGAGGGTGCCGTTTCGCCGCATGAGGCGTTCTTCTACTACATCATGGATCAACTGGAAGCAGTCCGCGTCGGCCGGTGGAAGCTGCATGTGCGCAAGGGCAAGGAGGAGGTCAAAGAGCTTTACGACCTCGACGCGGACATCGCCGAGAGCACCAACGTCTATGCCGACCATCCGGCTGTGGTGGCCGAGCTGACGGCGAAGATCGCGGCCTGCCGGGAGGACCTTGGCGATTCCGCCGTCGACCTGGCCGGCGCCAACTGCCGGCCGATCGGTCGGGTCGAGGCGGCCGACACCCTGACGCACTTCGACGCGAGCCATCCGTATATCATTGCGCTGTACGACCTCGAAGACCGGGGGTAGCGGCGAAGGTTCCGCCGCAGCGTTTGACCGGCTGGTCCTGCTGCGGTCCGCCGCCGTCGCCGCGGCAGTGCCCCCTGGAAAGGCATCAGGCCCCGAGGCGATCGCCTCGGGGCCTGCAATGTGTTTGTTCGCTTTGGCGGCCGGCTACTCTGCTTTCGCGAAGCGCAGCCGACCGAGACCGGCAACGGCCAGGATGACCAGGAACGGCAGGTAGAAGCTGGCGGGCTGTCCGTTGTCGGACATGCTGCAGCCGCTGCTGCCGCCGCTGCCGCCGCCGCCGCCGCCTTCACCGCCGCCGCCGCCGCCGCCGCCCGGGTCGGTGCCGCCGCCGGCGTCGCCGCCGTCGGTGTCGGGGTTGCCGAAGGCGCTGATGCGGAAGGTGTAGTAGCCGTCGGCAGAGTAATTGTTGGCGATCTGGACGTACGCCCAACGTTCGCCGACATCGTCGGGCCCGATGAACTGCACCTGGAATGTAACGCTGCCCTCGTTTTCAATGATCGGCTGGAACGTGGCCCCGCCGTCGGGAAACTCCGGCTGAGCAATGACGACGAAGTCGTCGGCATTCGGCCCGAAAATCTCCACGTAGTCACGATATTGGTTCGGCAGCAATGGGTCATTCGTCAACATCAGCAGAGGCGTGATGCAGTTGCTCTGGCAGGCGATCTTGAAGGTCCGGATCATCTCACCGCGGCCGATGCGTATGTTGCCGAAGTCAGTGTAATTATCCAGGCTCGTCGTCGCACTGTCAGGGTCGGACTGGTCGCCGATAATGCTGTCGTTGCCCAAGAGGGCTATGGTGGGAGTACACGGCATCACGCGCAGATATTTGCCGCCGATCACGAAGTCGTATGGATTCTTAAGCGCGACGGTTGTCGGGATCACGACTTTGGCAGAATAGGAGACGTCATGGCTCAACGACTGGAACTCAATGACGAAATCCACCGTACTGCCGGGTTCGAGGACCAAATCGCCGTCGACAAAGTCAACCGCCTGCGCCCCGCCGTTTCGGTTGATCGGCTCGAATCCCGTACTGCCGGGCTGGTTGATCACCGAGAACTGCGTGGCGCCGTCGCCCGTCAACTGGACGAACGGGCTGCCGGTGAGTTTGATCGTCCGCAGGCCGTTGTTGCGAATCGTATAGCGATGGGTGTAGCCATTGAGAACGTCGAAGGATGTCAGGTTGTCCTCGCTTGCAGCGGCCTGTCCGTCCGGGATCGTGAGTTCATGGCCGTCTTCGACGTAGACGTACTCAGCCTCGACGGGATCATAGATGATGTACCAGGAGATGGCATCGTCGTTGGGTGCGGCAATGGGGCCCAGCGGTTGGGTCGTCCACGGCGTATCGACCAGAGCGACTTTGCTGATGCCGTCGTACGCAGTGATCGTCGCCGACTGTCCGGCGCCGGTACCGCCGACAATAAAAATCTCCATGCCGACGTAGTAGTCGTCCACCCGGCTGCCGAAACGCGAGAGCTGCACCGTGTCCGCCGACACATTGTTGCCGACCATCGCATACTGCAGTTGGACGGAGCCGCCCACGGTAACATCGTAGCCGTTCTCATAGGCGCCCATATCGACGACATCGGTTTCCTGACGGTCGTTGCCGTCGATATCCTTGGTCGGGACATTGGGGGCCAGCTTGGTGCCGGACTTGTAGCAGATGGTGTTGATCCAGATTTCGTAGGTACTGGCCGTGGTCGGTATGGAACCGCCGATCGTGCTCCACGGGGAGTCGACTGTGACCTCCTGCGTTGTCGCATTGTAGGCGGTGATCACCCGCGATTGCGGGGCGCCGGGGCCGCTGACGACCGAGATGATCAGGCCGACGTCATCGTCTTCCTTTTCGGACTGATCGCCAGGCGCATAGGTGAACCAGTCCGAGCCAACGGCGTCAAACGTACTGGACAGGAACACCAGTGTCTTCAGCCGCACGTTGTCAGGCGGATTGAGCAGCCCGGGTTCCTCAGCGCCGGTATAGATGGGCGGGGGGCCGCCGAAGCCGTAGATCAGGTTGTGACCGCCGTCGACAACACCGCTGAACCACGGCAGGCTGACGGTCGCGGTCCGGCTGGCGCCGGTGTAGTCCGTAATCGTCCGGCTCTGCCCGGCGGCGGGGCCGGTGGTGATCGTGATCACACGACCGTTGTAGAAGTCATCCGTCGCACTGGCGGATGCATCAAGCACGACCGTGTTATAGGCGCCGGGAGCGGCGGTAGTGGAAGAATGTACCGGGTCGGAGTTGATGCTGTAGGTCTCGCCGGCGGCGATGACGTCCGGCGCGCCCGGATCGGCCAGGACATCCTGCTGGAAGTAGGTGTAATCGGCAAGCACGACACTGCTGCCGACGTCGTCGACGTAGATGTCGGCGCCCTCAGCCGTCAGATGATCAATCGTCACGGGCAGAGCAGTCGGCGCCGGTTCCGCGGTCAGAGTCTGCTCCAGGGTAACCGTGTTGGCGGTAGCTGAGGCCACCAGGAAGATGCCGTTGTTTTCCACGCTGCCGGAGACGCGGATCGAATCGCCGGCGCCCAGCCCGGCAAACGGGGTTGGGAAGGCCACGCCGGAGTAGGTGATCGTGTTGCCGGCGAAGGAGACGTTGGTGTCGCCATCAATGAGGTTGTCAAACGTCAGCGGATCTTCCGAATCCAGGATATTCTCCCAGAAAATGCAGTTGAGCACCGTCGCGATGGACCAGTAATTGTCCACACCGCCGCCAAAGCCGGCGGTGTTGTTGTTGAACGTGCAATTGATGATCTGCGCGTTGGAGTTCATGTTGCTGATGGCGCCGCCGTAGGTGGCGAGGTTCGAGACGAAGATGCAGTTGGTGATGATCGGGTCCGAGTAGTCGTTGGCAATGGCGCCGCCGGAATCCAGGGCGCGGTTGTTCTTGAACGTACAGCCGTTGATCCGCGGGGAGGAGTAGAAATTGAACAGGCCGCCGCCGAAATTGGCTTCCCAATCGCCGGAGGCGTCGCCACCGGTCACCGTGACGCCGTCCAGCGTCGAGTTGTCGGCGCCGACAACGACATGGTAGGCGCCGTCGCCGTCAAGGATCGTCTCGTTCACTGCCGGATTACGCTGGCTGCGGGCGGTCTCGCCGCCGGCGAAGCCGCCGTAGACGTGCATCCCGGACCGCAACACGAAGGAATAGGTCTTTTTGTCCGTGGCGTCGCCGTCGGGAACGTCCGTTGCCTTGTAGGTGCCGTCGGCAACCCAGATTTCCGCGGTGGACGAGGTCCGCATCGCCTTCTGGAGATTGGTGAAGGCATTGGTCCAGGAGGTGCCGTTGTTCAAGCCGTCAGTCGCGTCGGCGTCGACATAGACGATGGAGACCGGGGCATTCTTCGGCACGGCGGCGGCCTGGTCGAGACAGGGATCGGCCATGGCGGCCATCGCCGCCGCGGCGGTTGCCGCACCGCCGTATGAAACTGGAGGATAACTGAACGGCCGGGGCCAAATGCCCGGCGTCCAGATCGAGACGCCTTCCTGCAGCACCCATTGGCGCCGCGGACGCTGCCGCCCCGGGTTGATGTAGTTGGAGTAGTAACGCCGGAACGGGCCGAACAGCGGGTCGTCTTCCCGCGCCATCTGGCGGCGCAGCGCCGCCATCTGCGGACTGCGGCGGCTTTCGTACACCCGCCGCCGGCGAGCCCGGGCGTCGTCCCCCAGGTCGCCGGGCGCGGCCGGCGTCAAGGCGACGGCATCGTTGCCGGCACTGTTGGTCGCGGTCGGCTGCGACTGGACGTCGGCCGCCGGCTGCAGGCCTGCTTCCGGCGCGGTACTGGAAAGAGTTCCCCGGTCACTGCCGGTCCGGACGCGGTCCACAACGACCTTGCCGGTAAACAGCGACAATCCCAATAGCAGGAACACCGAGATCCCGACAAGAAGCCGACGCCGACGGAACGCATCCGTCGAGGTCGCGGCTTTACCCCTCTTTGTACTCATCGTGTTCAATTCCTCCTGGTGTGTGTTACTCGTTGGTTGCAATCATAAATGGTAAAATCAGAAGCCACTCCGCCCGGAAACATCCGGCAAACATCAAAAGCTGCTCCGACCAGAAACGTCCAATCGCCCTATAGTCTATCGTTTGGATCAAGTCCTTGCAAGGTTGTTATGAATGATTTTCCGCCGTAGCAAACCACCCCGGGCCGCGGGGCTTGGACCGATCCCGCCGCCGGCCGTCCCGTCGCCGCCGCGGCGATCCCGCCGCCGCCAACGGAACCTTCCGCCAAAACCGGCCTCTAACCCGGTAAATCTGTTGACATTTTGATTCCTATTTGTATCTTACTTGATACCAGAAGCCCTTGAGCCGTGGAGGAACCCGGGCTATGACGAACCTGACGACGTGTGTCTTCCTGATCCTGTTATTCGTCTGCGGCGGCGCAGTTGCAGCGCCGCCGAACCAGCCGGCAGCCAACGGCGTCGCCGGCGACTATCGCCGGCCGACGGTCACCGTTCCCTATGCCTGGCGCAAACCGCAGATTGACGGCGTCATCGATGACGCCGAGTGGCAGGGGGCCGAAAGTGTGAACGCGCTGCAGACCACGCGGAAACAGATCAGCGTACGGACAACGCGCTACTGGATGATGTGGGACGAGGACAACCTCTACATGGCCATGCGCTCGCCGCTGCGGCCGGGCGAACGCATCGTCCAGGGACTGCGAAACCGCGACCGGGACATCAACGTGGTCTTCGATGACTCCTACGAGATCTGGCTGGACGTCGGGTCCACCGATCCGAAGACCGGCCTGGTCTGCTTCTACCAGTTCCTGTGCAACTACGCCGGGGCGCGCTACGACGTGATCCACCTGCCGTCGGTCGGCAACTCGCGTTTGGGCTGGACGGCCGGCTGGGAACCGAAGAACCGGATCACCAAGAACAACGAGTGGGAATGGGAGATGGTGATCCCGCGGAAAAGCATCGGCAAGGCGGATGCCTTCAAGGACGGCTTTGCGTTGACTTGCCTGATCGCCCGCAACTTCAAGCGGCCGTGGGAGCAGAACTCGTTCGAGGGCACCAGCAGTTTCGCCGTGCTTGATACACATTCCAGGTACATCCTCTCGAAGACCGCGCCCGCCATCCACCTGCTCTCCGTCAGCGATCGGGATGCGAACAGCTTCGGCCTCGAGCTCGCGGCCTACGGCCGGCAGGACGGCAGGATTCACTGGCGTTTCGAGTCGGATGGCGGCGTCAAGAAGGCCGGCACATTGGACGTCAAGAAGGGCAAACTCACAAAACTGCCGGCACTGAAGAATCTCGACCGACCGGGCAAGGGGAACTTCCGCATCACAGTGACGGACGACAAACAGAAGGTCCTCCTGGATTGGTGCGCGCAGCGTCAGTTCGGCCAGAAGTTTAGGTGGGTGAAGAACCCGGACAATCCCAAGAAGAAGATGAAGGTAGCAGATCCCATCTGGAAAGAATATCGGGATCGCGGCGATGTGGTGATCGTCAAACCGCAGTTCAACCCCGTTCAGAACTACGTCCGCATCACCGGTGACTTCATTAAGAGCTCGTCCGAAATTAACATGAACAATTAGCGGCGATTTTGTAGTTCCA
>CAYLNH010000096.1:0-23855 GCA_964384625.1 uncultured Lentisphaerales bacterium | reverse complement strand
GAACTACAAAATCGCCGCTAATTGTTCATGTTAATTTCGGACGAGCTCTTAGCCTGGACTGGGAGCTGACTACTGCGTCTCGAAGAGGCCGGAACAAAAGCGGGACCGGCGCATGCCGAATTGAAGGAGATGAAATCCTGGTCGATCTGGTGTCTGACGCCGGTGACAAACTCCATTTCAAGGCGTTTCGCCGCGGCGGTGCCAGGCTGCCGCACCCGGAAGACGTTGGTCCATCTGACATTTACACGCTGCGCATTGAATGTGTGGCTGGTTTTTATCTGTGCGAGGAGTGTGTACGAATCGTCGAAGTGCCGGCTGACGCCACGCTTCAGGATCTTCATACTATCATTCAGGACGCCGTCGATTTTGATCGGGACCACCTGCATGACTTCTATATTGCCAATCAGGTTTACGGGCACAAGAGAGAGGCGCTGTCGCTGTATGACAATTGGGAAGACCGGATGCAGGAATACGGCGAAATCCTACTTGCCGACATTTGGCCGTTGGGCCGCAAGAGACTGTACTACATCTTTGATTACGGCGACGGCTGGCGCTTTGAGATTCGCAAGCAGCGCGGTGAGAATAAGCCGGATCCCGATCTTGACTATCCGCGCCTGATTGACAGTGTTGGCCCGAATCCCCAGCAGTACCCAGAATTTCAGGAGTAGGCAAAGGCAGCGCAAATAAACGATGACGCCCGACGAACAACGTGAACTGGTCGCGACCATCGACGCGGATCGCGAAGTGACCCTTGAGTGGGCGCCTTCCGAAGACGTCGGTTCCGACAAGACCCGGCTGGAGCGCAGAGTCTTGCGGCGCTACCTGGATCACCCCGATTCCTGGCTGCTGGAGCTGGCCTTCGGCGATGCCCGCGTGCAGCTCTCGCTTTCGCTGGCGTTCTGGCGCGATTTCGCTGCCGAACTCGCAACCAAACTGCGCCGGATCGAGGATATTGAAGAACAGCGGACTGCGTTGCCCCTGACGATGACCGACGCGGAGCTTTTGGTATGCCTCGATGCCATGCCTCTGATGCCTGGGGCGGAGTATGTCGACCTTGCCCTGCTGCGCCGCGAGTGGGAACGGCTGACTGCCGCGTTCACGGTAGAACTGGCGAAGTTTTCCGGTACGGTCGAGCAATTCATTCACTCGTTCAATCCGGACGTTCATCTTGCCGGCCGCGTCTATTTCCATCTGGTTGAGAACAGTAAGGGCGCCCATCCCTTCGCCTTCATGGCGACCTATTCCACCCGCGTTGCCGGCGGGCGCTCCCGCCACGTACCACTGAAGTTCGCTCTGAAGGAATTCGCCGGACAACAGGAGCGGTTGCTGGAGCTTCTGTCGACTGTTTATGCCGCCGGTCGGGAGAGCGAACTCATCGCCGACTTAATCGACAGCGGCGAGTTGTTTCATCCGCTTGCCTGGAATGCAGACGAGGCCTACCAGTTTCTGAAGGAGGTCCCGCTTTACGAAACCGCCGGCGTGCTGTGTAGAATCCCCAACTGGTGGAAAGCCAAGACCGCCAGCGTCTCGCTGCAGATTTCGTTGGGCGACAAACAGCCGTCACGCGTTGGGTTGGAGGCGATGACAGCCTGTGCGCCGGCGTTGGAAGTCGACGGCGCCCCGATTTCGCCGGAAGAAATTCGCCGCCTGCTGCAGGAGACCGAGGGCCTCGCCTTCCTCAAAAACCGTTGGGTTCCCGTCGATCCGGAAAAACTTCGGCAGACCCTCGCCGCCTACGAAGAGGCGCGGGAACTGCTCGCCGACGGGTTGTCGTTGCGGGACGCCATTCGCCTGCAGATCAATCCCGAAAGCGTTCTGGGCGACGGCGACGTGATTCCGCAGGTGAGCAACGGCGAATGGCTGCAGGAGGTCCTGCAGCGCTTGCGTCAACCGGAAACGCTGGACGCCGTCGCCACCGGTCCGGACTTTCGCGCGGAACTGCGGCCGTATCAGCAGGAGGGGCTACGTTGGCTACGGTTCCTGCAGCAGCTCGGATTCGGCGCATGCCTGGCCGACGACATGGGTCTGGGCAAGACGATTCAGGTTCTGGCTTTTCTGGATGTGCTCAAACGGAACACGCCGCAAGCGCTTTCGCTGCTGGTCGTGCCGGCGTCGCTGCTGGGCAACTGGCGACAGGAGGCCGCCCGTTTTCTGCCGGGCCTGCGTATTTACGGCGCCCATCCCAGTTTGCAGGAGGGCGGCCGGGTGTCGCCTCTCAAGAAAACCGAGCGGAAAGACTGGGACCTGGTCATCACGACGTACTCCCTGACGTACCGTTACGATTGGCTGCGCGAGATCCACTGGACCACGGTGATTCTGGATGAAGCCCAGGCCGTCAAGAACCCGGCGACTCGGCAGGCGCGCGCAGTCAAACAACTGCCCGCCGAGATGCGCATCGCGCTTACCGGCACGCCCATCGAAAACCGCCTTGGCGATCTCTGGTCGCTCTTCGATTTTTTGAACCCCGGACTTCTGGGTACGCGCGCCGAATTCAAGCGGTTCGGCAAGGGCATTGCGGATCGCCCCAACGGCTATGCCCCGCTGCGCCGTGTTGTCATGCCTTATATCCTGCGTCGACTGAAGACCGATCGCCGGATCATTGCCGACCTGCCGGACAAGGTCGAAATGAAAGCCTACGCCGAGTTGAGCAAGAAACAGGTCGTCCTGTATAACCGGCTTACCGCCGAACTTCTCGACTCCCTTGAAAGGCTTGACGGCATCCAGCGCCGCGGCCTGGTACTCGGTTCACTGATGAAATTCAAGCAGCTCTGCAACCATCCCGATCAATACCTCGGGCAACACGATTATGACCCGGCCGAGAGCGGTAAATTCCAGCGCTTGCGGGAAATCTGCGAAATCGTCGCGGACAAACGCGAACGCGTGCTGGTCTTCACCCAGTTTAAAGAATTGACCCAACCACTGCACGACTACCTGGAGGGCATCTTCGGCCGGCCCGGTCTGGTTCTGCACGGCTCCGTGGCCGTCGGCAAACGCCGAAAGATGGTTGACCGTTTCCAGGGACGCGACTACGTTCCGTTCATGATCCTCTCGATCAAGGCCGGCGGTGTCGGGCTCAACCTGACGAAGGCCAATCATGTGGTTCATTTCGACCGCTGGTGGAACCCGGCCGTCGAAAATCAAGCAACGGATCGGGCCTTTCGCATTGGCCAACAGAAGGATGTGCTGGTCCATAAGTTCGTCACCAAAGGGACCATTGAAGAACGCATTGATCAGATGATTGCGCACAAGAACGAGTTGGCTGACGAGGTGGTTGGTGCTTCCGGTGAACAGCGGATCACCGAAATGAATAACCGCGAACTGAAAGAGATGTTTACTTTGTCATTAACGGAGTCTCCCTGAAATGAGCCGACGATATCGAGATTACGACAGCTATTACCCGCCATACGTCCCGGTTGCCGAGCGCCGCCGCAAAGCGGAGCAGGCGGCAAAAAAGCTCGCAAAGGAGCAAGACATCAAACCGGTGGTAATCCAGGGACGCACGCTTGCCAAGAGCTGGTGGGGCAAGGAATGGAATGCCAATCTTGAACGGTATTCCGACTTCAGCAACCGGTTGCCGCGCGGTCGCAGCTACGCGCGCCACGGCTCCGTCCTGCATCTGGACATCCAGGCCGGTTGCGTCGAGGCCTTGGTGCAGGGAAGCGGCGCCAAGCCCTACGAAGTCACAATTGCCATTTCGAAGCTCAAACCGGAAACCTGGGAACACATGATCGCCGGTTGCGCCGGGCAGCTGGAATCCGTCCGCGACCTGATTGCCGGTCGTTTTCCCAAAGACCTCGCGTCGTTGTTCACGGCCAAAGGCAGCGGATTATTCCCCGCCCCCGAAGAGATCGAGTTGAGCTGTTCCTGTCCGGACTGGGCGGTGATGTGCAAGCATGTCGCAGCCGCGCTCTACGGCGTCGGCGCCCGCCTCGATGATGACCCCTCGCTGTTCTTCACCTTGCGGCAGGTCGACCAGACCGAGCTTGTCTCGCAAGCGGTGGACGGAGTCGCGAAAGCTTTGACCGAGCGTGCCAAAACGGGCAGTGACAGGGTTCTGAAAGACGAGGATCTCGGGGATGTTTTCGGCATTGATATGGACGGGGTCGGGCTGGACCTGGTTGACGCCGGCGGCGAATACGAAGGTGGCGAGTTCATCGGCGCAGCTTTGCCGACACCCGTTGCTTCCCCTCCGCCCGATGCACCAAGAAGAGAGAAATCAGGTAAAGCGGAAGAGAAACGAAAAACGAAAAGGTCGCGATCGGGCAGATCGAAAAAGAAGACAAAGAAAGCCGGCAGCAAAACACCGAAAACATCTGGCCGTTCCGCTGCACCTGCCCGCCGTCGCGGTTCACGGAAGACACAGGCGGAGAGAGCCGGCTCCCTGCTCGAACAAGTCCTGGCGGCGCTGGCACGCTTTCCCGACGGCGCCACCGCGTTCGACTTGATCGCCGACACCAGCTTTAAGGAGAGCCAGATTCGCAACGCAATTGCCCGTGCGCGCGCTCAGGGCCAAGTCCACAGCTCCGAACGCGGGCTTTACATTCTGAAACGCTGATACCCGTTGATCACATCTCGCGCGGGCAGCCATCGAGGCAGTCGTCTGCCCATCTCACTTCCCCGACACCATTGCTTGATCGTTCGCTTCATCCAGCTACTGTCCGTTTCAACCTTTTGAATTCAACCACAGACAGAGGATAACCCGAAATGACGGAGTTCGATGCGAAATTTCGGCGGAAGCTCGAATTTCTGGAAACCATGTGCTGCGGTCCGGAAATGCCGGAACCGGGAAAACCCGGACTACCAGTCCTGCTTCGGTGGCTGCGGAATCTTGAAACGGCCGGGGCGGCGAGTGAACACCAGTTTTCTCTGGAAGACAATTGGTCGTGCATGCTGTTCCTCGCTCTGCTCAAGCGGTATGAATTGAAACCCTATCGCCGCAAGAGACAACACCGAACGACCGTGATGGTGCGGGCGCCGGGCGTGTTTGTCGAGCGGGCTCTGTGGCCGATGTTCAAAGAGCTGGACGACCTCTTCGGCGAACACCTCCGGGAAACAACGGAGCGAATCATCACCAACGCCATCGCCCTAAATGGT
This sequence comes from uncultured Lentisphaerales bacterium, assembly GCA_964384625.1. GTDB lineage: Bacteria > Verrucomicrobiota > Lentisphaeria > JABSQK01 > JABSQK01 > CAYLNH01. The sequence continues at coordinate 18,761 of CAYLNH010000096.1, read as the reverse complement.
TCGGCAGCTGAATCCGAGACGGGCTAAGGAAATCCTGATGCCGAAAGCGAAATGTTCAATGTGTCAGAGCCGAGCCCGGCGGCAATGCCCGGTAGTCGGCGATATCTGCCCGGCCTGCTGCGGCAGCAAACGCAACCGCGAGATCAACTGCCCGACCGATTGCGAGCACAACCTGTTCGCCATCCAGAATTACGACCAGTACTGCAAGATCGAGTACAACTGGCCGGACCACGCCGTGAAATTCATCGTAGACCACTACGGCAAACAAACCTTCGAGGCGACAGTACGGGAACTCGGCTATCCGCCGCTGTCGACATGGGACGGCACCCCGGAACGCAGTCCCGCGCCCGCCGCCATCCGTTATTTGCTGGGCGTGTATCGAGACGAAAACGGCAAGCGCGGCATCGACCACTGGCGCGAACAGAAGTGGCGCGGGCTGACCAACGACAAGATTGTCATCGCCGAGGCGGAAGCGGCAGCGCGGCCGGTGATCCTCGAGGTCCGGGAGGTGCTCGACGATCGTCTGGTCAAGTGCCTGGACCTGCTGCGGCCGGAAGCACCGCCCATCCTCATGTGTGATCGTGCACTGGCCCAGGCGGCCTTCCCCTTTGCCGTGTTCGTTGCTGCCATGCGGCAGCTGCCGGCCTACTGCCGCATGCAGGGCGTGGCGCGCGGCGTCAACCAGGACGACGTCGGCAACCTGATGGACGAATTACAGCGCCGCGCCGGCTCGGACGGCGATGTCGTCGACTATATGCAGCACCACTTCGGCGAGGTGGATACTCTTGTCGCCGAATACCATCGCCGGCGCCAGGAGAATATCCGCCGGCGCTTCGATCCAGTGCTGTACACCGTAGAGTACAAACTGAACTGTTCGCACGAAGAAGCCGTCGGCAGACTTCACATGCATGAGGAGTTCGATCCGGTCGATGTGGACGACGGCGAAGGCTACCGCGAGTACGCCTGGCTGCAGGCTGACGGCTCGGCCGGTTTTCAGGATGAATTCATCATCTCCAGCCGCCGTGATCCGGAAACCGGCGAAGCCATCGCCACGCTGGGTTATGTGAAGTTGTGGCCGGAACGCCTGGATCTGGTCGTCGTCGGTCAGAAGAAACTGGCTTTCCTTGAGAGCAAACTGGAAGAGTACTTCGGCACCCGCCTGGAAGAGGTCAACCGCACGCGCAAAGACCTCGCCGACATGCAGAACGAAGCGGATGAGCCGTCGCCGTCGGCGCCGACCGACATCCCGCCGGCGGTGAAACAACAGGCGGTGCAGCAGATGTTCACCGAACACTACCGCAAGTTCCTGGACGACGCCGTACCGGCGCTCGACAACATGACTCCGCGCCAGGCCGCCGCTGATCCGAACCTGCGGCCGCGGCTGGTGACGCTGATGAAGGAGCATCTGGGCGGCATCAGCCGGCAGGCGAAACACGACAACGTCACCATCGACATCAGCTTCGCCCTGCGCGAACTGGGGCTGGACGAGTTGCTGTGAACCTGCCGGCGTGAAGAATGATAAGCCACATCTCTGAAGTATTCCCGGGCCGTTGGGCCGGAAGCGGCCGTACTACAATTCCGGGAGGACCAGTCAGCCTGGTCCCTTCACTTGTTGGGGCTCCCTCTTCTTCTCGTATGTGTTCGTGTGCCAGGGCTGTAATACGTTCCAGCTCGACCACTTGACATTCCCAGCCACAGGCATTATTCTTACTTTAGTCTTACATGGAGATCGATATGACTACGACAAAGCTATCAAGCAAGGGACAGGTTATCATCCCAAAGCCAATCCGGTCTTCTCACCACTGGGATCCGGGGCAAGAGCTGGTTGTCATCGATATCGGTGATGGGATCATTCTCAAGCCTGCCACTCCTTTCAAAGAGACCTCTGTCGATTCGGTTGCAGGCTGCCTGAAGTACACTGGCAAGCCAAAGACCCTGGAAGATATGGAAGCAGGAATCGCCAAGGGTGTGAAGGAGCGTTTTGGATGAAGTCTGCAGACACCAACGTCATTGTTCGTTTCCTGGCAAAAGATGATCCGACACAATTCAAGAAGGCCTACAAGCTATTCAGTAACGACGAACTCTTTATCTCTGATACGGTCATACTCGAAACAGAATGGGTTCTTCGCTACACCTACGGTTTCGTTCCAGAAGACGTATGCAGGGCTTTCTCTGGTCTATTTGGTCTGCCGAATGTGCACACGGTGAACCCAGTTGTCACACATCAGGCAATCCAATGGCACAATAGCGGCTTGGATTTTGCTGATGCCCTTCATCTGGCCAACAGTCAGCACTGCACAGAGATGCTCACATTTGACAGGTCATTCGTCAAGAGCTCCAAAGGCCTATCCCCCTGTGAAGTTTGCCTTCCCTAACAAGACGTTAAAGGAGGCGCGCAGTCCATTGGATTTTTCGACGGATCGAACTGCAGACGGTGAATCCGACGAATCCTGAGTGCCTGCCGCCGCGAGTACAGCCGAGCTTCCGTGCGGCATCAGCAACCGGCCGCCGATCCCGGCTCACTGGCGAAGACGCCCGTCGCGTAGAGCCGGCGGCGGTGACGCCAGGCCTTTCGGACGGTGATGACGCCGCGGTCGGCCGCCGCAAGCCAGTCGTCGCCGCTGATCCGGTAGTGAAACTTCCGACCCGATCCAGAAAGCTGCACCAGCCAATGCAGTTGCTTGCGCTCAAGCACGGCGACATTCAGTTCGGCGCCGGCCGGCGGCAGCCAATGCTCGTGGCGCGGGTTCTCCCAATCCGCCGCCATGCGGGCGATCAAATCCCGGCGCTCAGCGCCGGCGGGGAAGCGGTCACGTGCTTCTTGCTGGAGCTGGATGGAGTCAGAATCGCTGTCGAGAAAATGGTCGACGACTTCGGCGAATACCGGCTGGATGTCTTCGAAATCCGTGACAAAGCGCAGGGCATCACGGAAACGGCCGTTCTGACTGTATATCTGTTGATCGTGAAAGGTGTTGGAGCAACTGCCGCAGGGCGAAAACTGACTGCTCTGGGCATAGCATCGTTCCGGTTCCGGTCGGACATGCCCGGCCAGCATGGCGACCAGCAGCGGCCGCGTACAAAGCATCTCGAACGCTTGCTGCAGGAAGGCCGTCTTGTCGTTGCGCATGAGCTGGATGAAGGCCTTCTGGATGGGCTCGGCGTGCTCCGACCAGTGCGCCGCCGCTTCGTATTCCGCCAGACACATGTAGCTGTAGCCGATGTCCCGGTCGATTTCATAGTCCAGGCGTTTGCGAACTTCGAGAGCGAAGCGAATAGCGTCTTCGTGCCGGCCGAGTTGCTGCAGCGTATGGATCTTGTTGCCGGCGGCGCGGCACAACGGCCGGAATTCAATCCAACGCCTGGACGGGATCTTGTATGCGTCGGTCTCGCGCTGGTCGCGCAGGTCGTCATAGCGCTGCCACTCGGCGTCGCTGATGTCGTCCGGGAACTCGCCTTCTTCGGGGATCTGGACCTCGGCCCATTTCCTTTCCCAATCCTCCCGCCACATGAAGTCCTCCGGCGTCTTTGCCATCATCCGGCGCAGCTCGGCCATTCCCAGTTCATAGGCCCGGTCAAAGAAGACCAGGGCTTCAACCAACTGCTCAGCGAGGAGACAGCACAAGCCGGCGTGAACGTTCAAGTCGACGTGCTCCGGCGCAACCTGGAGGCCGGCGAGGTAATACTTCTGTGCTTCCTGCCAATGCCCGGCCCAATAGAACTCCATGCCTTTGTCCAATAGCTCGTCCGCCGCCAATTGGGTATCGTCCACGATCGGCGCCCGGCCCGCTTCATGGCGGTCAAGCAGCCTGAGCTTCGTCTCAATCAGACCTTTGGCAAACTGAAGCTCCTCCCGGGCCTCACGGAGGGCTTCGACCGCCGGTTCACTCAGGGGGCGGTCGATGTTCAGCAGGAGGTCCTTGAGACCGGCGGCCGCGGTCTTGATGGCATCGCCGCCATGTTTGAACCAGGGGGAATCCTTGAGCAGCTCAGTAATCTGGGTTCGCAGTTTGTCCATGGACTCGACTTCGGCGGCATCCCGGCCCAACTCCAGCAGCATCGCCATGGCCGCGGCTTTCCAGCGCACGTTGGATTGCACGGTCTTCCACGCAAAATCACACGTGCCGAAGCAGTAGATTTCCTGATGCCGAACCTTTTTCCCCTGACGCCGACTGTGAAGGATGCGAATCGTATTCCCCTGCAAACGTGCGAATGCCATCAGCCCACCTTTGTAGTGATGATTTATGTTGTGAGTCATCACTACAATGCAAAGAGGCAAACACAAGCGCGGATCCGGAAAAATCAGAAGATTTCTGCCGCGGAAGGCTCGCAACATCGAAGCGTTCGGCAATAATCTAATGCATGACGCGACGTAAGCGAAAGAAATACAAACGCCGCCCGCAAGGCAGGCAGGCGCCGCCGCTCTCGGCGATCACGATCGAGTTTGCCCAAGAGATTCTGGCGCCGCCGTTGGAGATGACTTCGTCGGAAGGGGCGCATTGCGCCCTGGCCCTGGCGCACACCGCCTGGAACCGCGAAGTTGTTCCCAACAGCGACTGCGACCAGCCGAAATGGCGGCAATCAGGGCCTTTCACCGCGAAATCAGCAAGTCAAAGTACTGAGGATGTCGATGGAACCGTTCACCTACACCAATAGGAGAAGTAAGACCTGGTATTTCTCCGCCAGAACAACCAAGACCGGGAAGACGGCATACACGGCCTCTCGCAAGAAACCCGAGGCCCCTCTGCATGAACTTCCGGAAGGGTACGAGGTCTATGAAAACCACAATGCCCAGGTATTCCTTCGCCGCATTGATGCACAAGCGATTCGTACGGCGGAAGTGGACCTCGTACGCCGGATCATCGGCGAAACCACGGCATTGACATCCTTCTGGGTCGAGCGCAACAAGGATGCAATCATCGTCTCAACCGGATCCGACTCCGGAGAAGTCGTACGCGATCTGTTCGGCGGGCTGAGTAACGGGCAAGTAGAAAGCCTGGCCGGTTTCCTGGGCGGAGCGGCGACGTTGATGCCGATGCTGCGCTTCATTCTGAAAGACGACGAACACCGGCTCTTTCAGGCTCAGCGCTACTGTTTTCGCGGCGGCATCGACGACTGGGTCACGATTTACCACGCCGGCATCGAGCCACTGGACAAGCTGGCGCGGCAGTTCTGTCCGCACTTGGAAGGAGAGTCGTTCTACGACTTGATCTGAGGAGGCCCTGATATGGAAACCAGATCTTTCAAAGAATGCCTGGCCGACGACACGAGCTTGGCGAATCTGCGCCGGGAGTACGAATCAAGCCCGCCGGAGGAGCGGCGGATGGCGGCCGACTGGGAGTATCATTCCGCGGCCGCCGGCAGCATGTTCAATGACGCGATTGCCCTGGCCGGCATGGAGGGGCTCGGCGAACCGGAATATCCCTCAGGCTATGTCGCGCTGGCCATAGACCCGTCTTTTGCCCCGGCACTTCTTACCGTCGGTTCGGTCGAATACCAGCAGGGCCGAAAGGCCGATGGCATGGAACTGTTCATGGCCCTGACCGCGTTGCCCGCTGACGAACCCGACCTTGACATTATCATCGATAAAGCGGCGTTCTTCCTGCTTGACAGCGAGGACCACGGCAACGCGCTCAACCTCTATATGGCTGCCGAGAAGGCCTTCCCGGACAACCCGTCCTATCCATGCGGGCTGTCGTACGTCTACAGCTTCCTGGATCTCCACGACCTGGCCGTGGAACACGCCAAGCGGGCCGTGGAACTGGCCCCGACGGACCACGAACTGCTGAATGATCTGGGCGTCTCGCTGCGTGAAGCCGGCCAACTGGAAGAGGCCGCAGAGGCCTTGAAACAGGCGATCGCGCTGTCAGATGATGACTATCCCTTGGCCCGCAACAACCTGGAGGAAATCCAGGGCCTCCTGAACACGACGGATCCAACGAAAGACTGAGGCCATGGACGAGATTGATCAATTGACGGAAACCGAAGCGAAGGAGATCCTGAGAGTCGCGGCAGCGGATTTCCCGGAACTCCGTTTCATGATCGAGCGTTACACTGCATCGGAGGCGGGCGCACTCCCCGCAGAAATCAAACGACCGAAGCCGGATTTCACCCCGACGCAGGGACAATACCTGGCGTTTATCGCCGCTTACATGCGGACGCATGGTCAGGCGCCGGCGGAAACGGACCTGCAGCGCTACTTCGGCAAGACGCCGCCGACGATCCATCAGATGGTGGTGAAACTCTGTGAGAAAGGTCTGATCACACGCACGCCGAGAGTCGCGCGCTCAATCAAACTGTTGGTGGCGGAAGAGGACCTGCCGAAACTCGACTGAATGCCGATCAGTCCCGTTGCGGCAGAATTCGAATGCCCGGCGCCACGCTGGGGCCGACATAGCGGGCGATCACATCCAGGTACTCCCGGTTCCCCTTGGACCGACGTTGAGCCACATACCAGACGCATGCCAGGACTTTGCGGAAGTCCTCGGAATGCTGCTCCTCGCCAATGGCCTGGTCGATTGCATCGGTGATCTGCTCAAGGCCGACTGCCAATACCGGATCGAGATCTCCGGGTTCGGCATCCTGAAAGCAGTACTTGTCCAACAGCAATTGCAGCAGGCTGAGGGCAACCGCGTCTCGCAGAGGAGTCGGTTGCTGCATGTCAAAGGCGCAAAGCGCACCTTCCACGGTGTTTGAGAAATCACCGAGATCAAGGTTGTGCTGCATCTCGGCAGGCGTGAACCGCGGCAGTGCCCGATAGTTACGCGATGCCGCCGGCGGCCGGTAGTAGCGGCAATCGCCGCAGCTCTCAGCGGTTCTTGTGGTGCCGCAGCAGCGGCTGCAGATCATACTGTTCTCGCGGATGCACTCGCGCTTGCCCTTGCTCTGGTTGCAAACAACGCACTTGGCCATTCTTTCAGCTCCTTTTTCGAAACCGTTCAGCCTATGGTCACGTAAAGCTAACTCGGCCCTTCAGGCCTGGGTTAACGAAACTACCAACCCAGGCCGATGGCCTGGGCTCCATCAATGTCGACCCGTTGAACCTCTGACGGAGGTCTTGAGGCTACAGCGTCTTAAACTATTCTGTAGCCGCCACTCCTCACGCTGAAGGCGTGATAGTCTTGAGCCTGGGGTTGGCGAAGCCTACCCCAGGATGGGGGGAGATACGGTTCAACGCTGAAGGCGTTGTAGTAGGCCCTGCCGTGTTAGCGGCTATAGTTTTTTTGAAATGCCATAAGCTTAACGGTTCCCTTTTTCGTTCCTTAGCGCCCCTTTGTTTCTTTCCTGCGGTAAAAGACGACGCGGGCGGCATACGCCATCTCGATCGCCGGGCTGCCCGATTTGCTGAAGCGCGGTTTCTGCTTTGTGCCTTTGCCCCACGACTTCAGCGCCGTAAAGGTCCCGGCGGTTCATGAGAAGAGCAAATCCAGATCGGTCTCTTCGATCTCACGGGCGACGGACGCGGCATTGCCGAGGACATCGCGGACCAGGAGGTCCTTCTCCGCCTGGAGTTGGACGACGCGGTGTTCGATGGTGTCCGCCGCGAAGATGCGGTAGACAAACACCGGCTTCTCCTGGCCGATGCGATGGGCCCGGTCGATCGCCTGTTGTTCGGCCGCCGGGTTCCACCAGGGATCAAGGATGAACACATACTCGGCCGCCGTCAAGTTCAGTCCCAGGCCGCCGGCTTTGAGACTCAGGAGGAACACCGGACAGTCCGGATCGGACTGGAAGCGCTCGATGCGTTCGTCGCGGTTGCGTGTCTGGCCGTCCAGGTACTCGTATGCGACGCCGTTCGCTTCGAAGCGTTCACGGACAAAGGCCAGCAGACTGGTGAACTGCGAGAACACCAAGGCCTTACGCCCGGACTCGATGACCTCTGCGACCATCTCCAGAAGAAGTTCGATCTTGGCGGAGGCGCAGTCTGGCCGGGCTTCGAGGGCGCCGAGACCCGGATGACAGGCGCACAGCCGCAAGCGGGTCATCGCCTCGAACACATGCATCTTGCTCTTGCCCCAACCGTCGGCAGCGATACGCGAAGAAACCCCGCTCTTGATTTCGTCGAGCAGTTCGCGGTAGGCATCGTGATGGCTGCCGTCAAGATCACACCAGATGTCCTGGACGGTCTTCGGCGGCAATTCGATTTCGACGTCTTCCTTGAGTCGCCGCAGGACGAAGGGGCCGACGGCTTTCGCGAACAACTCGATCTCGCCGGCAGTCGGCGTCAGTTTCGGGTTCAGGACGGCTTTTAATGATCGGCTTTGCGAGAGAACACCGGGATTGAGGAAGTCGAAGATGTTGGCGATTTCGCCGACGTGGTTCTGCACCGGTGTGCCGGTCAGGGCGATCCGGTGCTTCGCCCGGATGCTTTGGACACAGCGCGACGACTGCGTCCAGCGATTCTTGATCGCCTGGGCTTCATCAAGAATGCAGGTGTCGAACTCCAGCGGCTGGAAGACCCCGATGTCGTTGCGCAGTGTGGCGTAGGTCGTGAGGATCAAATCGACATCCTCAAACGTCGTCTGCCGGTTGGTGCCATGGTGCACGAGAACGCGCATCGCCGGAGTGAATCGTTCGGCTTCGCGGCGCCAGTTGCCCAGCAGCGAACGGGGGACAACCACCAGTGCCATACCCGTGCCGCGGCGCGTTTCCAATGCCGCCAGTGCCTGGATCGTCTTGCCCAAGCCCATGTCGTCCGCCAGCAACGCGCCGAAACCCAGACCGCGCAAGTACTGCAGCCACGCCACACCTTCCGACTGATACGAACGGAGCGTTCCCTGAAAGGTCGCCGGCAAATCCAACTCGTCGTCGCGCGGCCGGGTCAGGCGCGCCCGGATCTCCTCGAAGTCGCGGTCGCAACGGCAGACGTCGGCCGCTTCCACCAGCATCTGCACGGCGCCCGTGCCGGTCCGGTCAAACGAAATCGTGTCCCTCTTCACCTGCCCCATAGTCAAGGCGCCTTCGGCGGCGCTGAGCCAGTCGACCGGGAAGGCGCCGACCCGGTTGTTCCCGAGGTCGAGGAAGGAGCGGTCCTTACCCCATTGTCCCAGGATCTCCGTTAACGCAATACGCTGCTCATCGTAAACGACATCGCCGGCGACCAGGATCTCCTTGCCTTTGACGGCCACATCCAGTTCGACGCCGCTGACGGGGATGACCGGTTGGCCGCTCCAGCGTATGGTCCAGCCGTCCGCCTCCAGGTCCGTTAACAGGCGTTCCACCCGTTTGTTCTGGACGTAGAACTCACCGTAGATGCTGTCGCGCCCCGCTCCCGGACGGGCACGAAAGGCGTTGATCAAGACCGCCTCGGCCTCGTGATCGCGGACAAACCAGACGCCCTGCGCCAGGTTGACCAGCAGCGCCGGCTGCGGATCAGCTTTGCGTTCGGCCCCGTTGTAGCAAACCTGAAGTGCGGCGCCGAAGCGGTCGCGCGGCTGCCACAGTGCGTGCGGCCCGAGGGCGAGCACCGGCTGGAACGGCGGGGTTTCGCATTCCTCGACGGTCACTTCAAAACAACGGCGGAAATCGTTCGGATGCAGTCGTTCCAGACGCTGCTCCACCTCTCTTGCCGGCAAGCGTCGGCGCTGCTGCAGCAGGCGGATCCATTCCGGCAAGGCGGCAGTCGACGTTTCGAATCGATACCAGCTGTTCCCTGACAACAGCAAACCGTTATCAAGCACGGCGTGAATTGTGTCGGCAAAGTCGGCAATCTCGAGCTGACAAACGTAGTCGTCTCCGTCGGCAGCAACGCGGATCACCGGTGCCACGTCTCCACCGAAAACCAGCGGCTGCAGCTGATTGCGCCGTTGCTGGAGAAAGAAGCGGCCGGTCTTCGCCAGCCGCGGCAGCAATTCCGCCAATTCGGTCGACGCCAGCGCAATCCGGTTGCGGGGAATATCGGCGAACAACGGCAAGTCTGCATCGCCGCCCGCGCCGCGGCTGAACACTGGATGCAATTGATGATCCAGATTTGTACCGACCGCCTGCAGTTCGTCGTCCCATGAAATGCCCCCGGCCGGCTTCCATCTGCCCTTTCCCTTACGATACTGAACCGTGCGTGTGACAAACGCGGTGTGCAGCTCGTCCAGTGAAGCGACTTCGACAACGTAGGCGATGCGTCGGGCTTTGTCCGACCGCGCTTCTGTTGCGGCAACGCTGCTGTCTGTTGTCGCGGCCGGCGGCGGCGGTGAGAGCAATTCGCGGGCCGGCAACTTGAAGTGCTCCTGATCGAGCTCGACGTCGTCGGCAAAGCGCAGGTTCTGGCTGAACAGGCACCGCGTCTCTTCCAGGAATGTGAAAGCAGACCACAGATGCCGGCAGGGAATCCCCTGCTGCGCTTCTTCGCAGGTGCAGCCGAGTTTCAGCACCTTGGCGCGAATCTCGAACCAGCAATCTTCCTCGTCCGCGACACGAAACTGAACTCGAACATCGTCGTCCCCGAGCAATCGAGTCTCGCCGCGGGCAAACAGGGCATAACCTTCGGTCTTCGCCTCCTGGGCAAAGGCATTCGCGAATCGGTTGACGTGCAGCAAGTCCATGAAGGAATCCGATGTTAAAAGGAAGTCCAAAGCATGCCCGGTGAAGTGCCCGTCGTCAAGTGTTTCTTGACAGCCGAGCGAGAGCCCCGAGATCCTGGAACGGCAGCAGACGGGAGGTTCGTCCCGTCTGACGCATCAGCGTTCAGCCGCAAAGCCTGGGCTGCTGCCCTCTGCATGCGTTCATTGCGATCGGGAACAACGTATCGGACAATCGCTGTACCAGCGCCTGAAGGCGGTGCGCCCGCCGCGCGCAGGCCCGGTCAATGACTTTCAGCGAAGGCCGTCATGGCCATGACATTCCGGACGGATGTGTCGCGGGGGATTTCACAGCCGGCGCCGACGATGTACCGCGGCGTACAGACGTCGAGACAAGCCTGCAGATTGTCGGCGACCTGTTCGGCTGTGGTATTGCGCAACTCGCGCACGGGGTCGATGTTGCCGAGCAGGACCTGCTCGGGCCCCATGGCGCGGCGGGCCTCGGCCAGCGGGACCATGTAGTCAATGTCCACAATCTCACACCCCAGTTTTCCCATGCCTTCGAGGATTCGCGATGTATTGCCGCAGATATGCAGCCTGACGGCGGCGCCCATCGCCTGAATACCGTCGACCAATTGCTTCTCGCAATCCCAGACGAATTCCTCATAGATCGTCGGGCCGACCAGCGAGGCCGCGGCATCGCCGAGTCCGATCAGATCGGCGCCGGCATCGACCTGGGCTCCGGCAAAGGCCAGTTCCATCTCGACGATGAAGGCGAACAGGTTTCTGATGAACTGCGGGTCGTCCATGAAGTCCAGCATCAGGGAGTTGATCCCGCGCAGGTCCGCCGCTTCCGCACAGGGCCCTTCCACCCAGCCCTCAATCAGCAGGTCCTGACCGACGCGTTCCTTCAGTTCGGCCACGGCCTTGACGCGGTCATGCATCCGGCCGCCGCCCAGCGGGTCCGGTTGCGGCAGACGGGTCAGGGCCGCTTTGTCTGCCAGCAGCGCCCGGGTTTCGATGATTGCCGGGGGCTGGTCCGGGAAATACTCGATCTCCGCCCCGCAGTCGGCCGCTTCGCGGGCCGGATCAGAGATGGCGGACACATAGTCAAAGCGGAACTCCTCTGCCGTTCGCGCCTGCGCCTCAGCCATCACTTGATAGTTGGTCGCGTAATCCAGGTAGGCGGCGCCGATCCTGTCGGCGGCGAACATCATGGTGATCGGCATCAGCGGCAGGTGGTCGGTCGGGTCGCCGGCAATCATGGCGAGGATTCGTTCGCGTCCGTTCATCGTGGTTCTCCCAGGGTTGAGAGCAAACGATACATGCAGAACGCCCCGCCGCAATGTCTCGACCGCGACACGGGCGCACGTCTCTATTCCTGATCATCCTTTTGCGGCCAGTTGCAGAGGCGGTTGACCACGCATTGGGCACACTTCGGCCGGCGGGCGACACAGGTGTAGCGGCCGTGGAGGATCAGGTAGTGATGCGCGTGCAGCAAGTGCTCCTCCGGCACTTTCTGCAGCAGTTCCAGCTCGGTCTTTTCCGGCGTCTTCTGCCGGGTCAGCCCGACGCGGTTGGCGACGCGGAAGATATGGGTATCGACGGCCAGAGTCGGCTGGTTAAAGACAACGTTGAGAATGACATTCGCGCTCTTGCGGCCGACGCCCGGCAGCTTCTGCAGTTCCTCGCGCGTCTGCGGCACGCTGCCGCCGAAATCGTCACGGATCATCTCGCACAAGCCGAGAATACTCCTGGTCTTATTCCTGTAGAGCCCGATGCTGCGGATGTGCTGCTGCAGGCCGTCGGCGCCGAGATCCAGGTAGTCCTGCGGTTCACGGCAGGTCTGCCACAGTGTTGCGGTCGCTTTGTTGACGGCCTTGTCCGTGCACTGGGCGGACAGGACAACGGCGACGACGAGATCCAACGGGGTGGACCAGTTCAGCTCCGACTGCGGGTCAATGTGGTCGGCAAGCACATCGAAGAACTCGCGGATCTGCGCGCGCGTCATGAGCTTCGGGGATCCGGCGCGGCTCATGACGCGGCTTTCGACTCCCAGCGTCTCCTGTTCTCGCGCGGCGGCACCTTGCGGACGGCTTTCATGACGAGGTCCTCCTGGGCAGTGAAGCGTTTGAGCTTCTCGATCAATTCCGCGCTCAATTTGATGCGGAACCTCGGGCCGGCCTCGACGAAGGCGTAACTGCCGGACTCGAGGACGAGCGAGAGAATGACTTTCGTCTCGCCGGGGTGCTGCTGGAGCACAGTTGCCAGGGCGGACAGCAGGATCTCATCGACTTCTTTCTGGCGAATCGTCAGGTGGACCTGCTCGGTAAAGGTCTCCTTGGCGCGATCGAAGGCGACGACCTTATTGCCGATAATCTGGGGTCCTTCGCGGCCGTCGCGATAATTGACATAGCCCTCGATGAACACCAGGCCGTTGTCGGTGATGTTCTCCTGCCATTCCTCGTAGTTCTCGGAATAGACCAGGCAGTCCACTTCCGAGTCGATGTCTTCGAGCGTGATGATCGCCCAGGGCCGGCCGTCGCGTTTGGAGATCTTACGGCTGAGCGTGGCGATCCGGCCGGCCAGCCGGACGCCGGCATTGTCGGGCATGCCGGCCAGTTCGGAGATCTTGTGGGTCGCGTAGGTATCCGTGAGTTCCCTGAACAGATCCAGGGGATGCCCGGTGACATAGAAGCCGAGCAGTTCGCGCTCGTGATCGAGCAGTTCCAGGAGCCCCCATTCCGGGATGTCCGGCAACGGGATTGCCAGGCTGTCTGCCGCCGACTCACCTTCATCCATCATCAGGTCAAAGAAGTTGGCCTGCCCCGCTTCGCGATCGCGCACCGTGGCCTGCACCCGCTTGATAACGTCGTCCAGGACGGCAAACAGCTGTGACCGCCGGTGGCCGAAGCAGTCGAACGCGCCGCACATGCAGAGGCTTTCCAGCAGCCGTTTATTGGCGGCGCTGCCGACGCGTTCGCAGAGGTCTTCGAGGCTTTCGAAGGAGCCGGACTTCCGCGCCTTCAGAACGGCGGAGGCCGCCGCATCGCCGCAGCCTTTGATGGCGGCCAGGCCGAAACGGATGGCGCCGCCGTCCACCGTGAACGACAGATCGGACACATTCACATCCGGCGGCAACACCTGGATACCCATTTCGCGGCATTCGTGGATGAGTTCGGCGATGCGGTCGGACTTGCCCAGTTCACTGGTGAGGTTGGCGCACATGAACTCGACCGGGTAGTGCGCCTTGAGGTAGGCCGTGCGGACCGCCAGAAAGGCGTAGGCCGCACTGTGGGACTTGTTGAAACCGTATTCGGCGAATTTGGCGATCTTCTCCCAGATGGTCTTGGCGATCCGGTCGTCGTACCCGTTCTTCTTGCAGCCTTCGCGAAAGCGGTCGTATTGTTTTTCCATCTCCTCAGCGAGTTTCTTGCCCATGGCGCGCCGCAGAATATCCGCTTGCGCCAGGGAGAACCCGGCCACCCGCTGGACAACCTGCATCACCTGCTCCTGATAGACCATGATGCCGTAGGTCTCTTTCAGGACCTCCTCCATCACGGGCACGTCGTACTCGATCGGTACGCGACCGAATTTGCGGTCGAGGAATTCGTCGATGAACTGCATCGGCCCCGGACGGTACAGCGCGATCAGCGCGATGACCTCCTCGATCTTCGCCACCTGCGCCCGGCGAAACAGGTTCTGCATGCCGCCGGACTCCAGCTGGAACACGCAGACCGTGTCGCCGTGCCGCAGCAGTTCGTAGCATTTCTCGTCGTCCAACGGGATGTCTTCCGGTTTGAAGTCGAGGCCGTGGACCTTCTTGATATTGTCGCAGGTGTCCTGGATAATCGTCAGCGTCTTCAGTCCGAGAAAGTCCATTTTCAGCAGGCCGAGGCTTTCGCAGGGCTTGCCGGGGAACTGCGTCAGCACCTCTTCCTGGGAGCCGCGGGCGAGCGGCACGAGGTTGGTCAACGGCTGGTCGCCGATGATCACGCCGGCGGCGTGAATGCCCAACTGCCGCGAGAGGCCCTCCAGCGGCTCGGCGAAGCCGACGACCTCACGCACCCACGCTTCCCGGTCGATCGCTTTCCGCAGTTCATCGCTTTCTTCCAGGGCGCTCTGGATTGTCACCTTCGGGCCGTCCGGCACCATCTTGGTCAGCGTGTTGCCCTCGTCAAAGCTGCGACCAAGCACCCGGGCGACGTCCTTGATCGCCTGCTTCGGCTTCAATGTGCCGAAGGTGCAGATCTGTGCCACACGGTCGGCGCCGTAGGTGCGGCGGACATAGTCGATCACCTCGACCCGGCGCCGCTCGCAGAAGTCGATGTCGAAGTCCGGCGGGCTGACGCGATCCGGGTTGAGGAAGCGCTCGAACAGCAGGCCGAAGCGCAGCGGGTCGATGTCGGTGATATGCAGCAGATAGGCAACAATGCTGCCGGCGCCGGAACCGCGCCCCGGGCCCACCGGGATTTTGCTGTCGCGGGCGAAATTGATGAAATCCCAGACCACCAGGAAGTAACTGGTGAACCCCATCCGCTCGATGATGCCCAATTCAAACTTGACCCGATCCACGATGGCCTTCTGATCCGCCGGCAGGTCGTTTTCCGAAACCACGCCGAGATCAACGCCGTAGCGTTCGAGCAGGCCGTCGCAGCAGAGTTTCCAGATGTAGTCCTGGCGGCTGAACCCGGCCGGCGGTTCGTAGACGGGATAGTGGTTCGTCTTCGTATCGAAGGTGACGTTGCACATCTCGGCCACGAGCATCGTGTTGGTCAACGCGTCCGGGACCTCCTTGAACACCGCCGCCATCTCTGCCGGGGATTTGACGTAGAACTCGTCCGACGCAAACCGCATTCGGTTCTCGTCCTCAACGTTCTTGCCGGTACCGATGCACAGCAGGACGTCGTGGGCTTTGGCGTGTTCACGCGTCAGGTAGTGGGCGTCGTTGGTGGCAATGCACTTGAGATCGAACTCTTTGGCCAGCGTCAGCAGGTGGCGGTTGCACTGGCGCTGTTCCGGCAAACCGTGGTCCTGCAGTTCGAGGAAGTAGTTCTCCCGGCCCAGAATGTTGACGAAATCATCAATAATCTCGCGGGCGCGTTCGAGGTTGTCCTGCATCAGATAGAAATTGACTTCGCTGCCGATACAGGCGGTGGTGCCGACGAGGCCTTTGGCGTGCTGGGCCAGGACCTCCTTATCGATGCGCGGATGGTAGTAGAAGCCTTCCTGGTGGGCCAGCGCATTCAACCGGCAGAGGTTCTGATAGCCCTCCTGGTCGCGGGCGAACATCAACAGATGAAAGCCCTTGTAGTTCGGGTTGCGCTGGGACTTCTCGTGCCTGTCCTCCGGCGCCTGGTAGAACTCGCAGCCGATGATCGGCTTGACGTCGAGTCCCTTCATCGTTTTGTAGAAGTCGAAGGTGCCGTGCATGTTGCCGTGGTCCGTGATGGCCACGGCCTTCATGCCCTGTTCGGCTACCAGTTTGCCCAGCTTCTTGATCTGGCAGGCGCCGTCGAGCATGCTGTAGTCGGTATGTAAGTGCAGGTGCGCAAAATCAGCCATGATGCGAGTGTTCCTCACCTCCAGTTTATTCGAATTCGCCCGATGCCTCTGTCGGGTTTTCCCCGCCGGACGAACTACCATAGTCAGCCCGCCAGACAATGTCTAACCAGTCCCGGAAATCCAATGGATTTAGACTCAAAAAAGGCATACCTGCGAACAGAAAGCGTCTTCCGCCGTTGGCGCTGACGGAGGGTGTTGTTCCGACTGAACCGACGGGCCCTTCAGCCGGAAGCTCGCCGCGTCAGCGGCAAATGACCAATGACTAACTATAGTGGAAGGCGTATTTCTCCATGGCGTCCATGAGGGCCTTGACGTTCTCCAGCGGCGTCCCCGGGTAGAGGCCGAAGATCATGCTGAGCCCGCCCTCTTTTGAGCCGAGGGT
Organism: uncultured Lentisphaerales bacterium; assembly: GCA_964384625.1. Lineage (GTDB taxonomy): Bacteria > Verrucomicrobiota > Lentisphaeria > JABSQK01 > JABSQK01 > CAYLNH01. Next base: position 2,303 of record CAYLNH010000096.1, on the reverse strand, counting down.
TTCGACCTCTTTGCGAATCAGATCGTCGATCGCCTGCGGCGTGCCGAAGCGCGTGATTTCCTGGCGGTCGATATCCAGGTCGATGGCGTGCTTGCCGGCCAGGTTCTCCTTGATCCAGTCGATGCCGTTCACCAGATCCTGCAGGTTGATGATGTCGACACCGCCGTCAAAGAGGTCCTCAACCAGCTGTCGGATGTCGCCGTCCGAGTGCATGTGCACAATGCAGCCGGCTTCCCGGGCCGGCGCCATCAAGCGCTCATAGGAGGGCTTGATGAACTTGCGGAACTGTGGCGGCGACAGCATGGGACCAACCTGCATCCCGAGATCTTCGGCGTAGCCCATGTATTCAACGCCGGCATCGAGGAACCGCGTCACCAGACCCAGGTTCAACGCCTCCAGGTCGGCGATCAGCTTATGCAGCCGCGGGTCGTCGTCGACCATGTCGAACAACAGGTTCTCGTAGCCGCGGATATAGGTCAACTGCAGGAAGGTATGCCCATGACGCAGCCCGCCCTGCGGCATGCGGCCGGCGGCGTTGGCGGCTTTGACGCCGGCGCGAACATCGTCCCAGTTGATCGGCGTCAGGCCGTTGCTGGTCCCGGGATCGGGCATCTGATAGTCATCGAAGGCGTCCCAATCGGCCAGGGGGTGTTGGGTCACGGCCCCGGTGATGCCGTTGTCGGAGGTTTCCCAGACGCAGCCGAAGTCGTCGGTAAACGGCTCGTCGGCGCGATCGCAGGGGCCGTAGTGCGGCTCCACCCTGTCTTTGATTTCGTAGCCGGGGAAGAGAAATTCGTGCTCAGCCATGAGCTCCTGCAGTGCCTGCTGGTCGTAATGGTGCCAGCACGAGGCGTTGATGTGGAAGCGCATGGGGATGTACTCGGGCCGTTCGAAACGGACCACGCGACGGAGGTTTTCTTTTGGTGTCATAGTAGTGGGGGACGGGGTTTCCGCCATTGGCGGACCAGCCGTGGCTGGCAGGGTTCAGGACGGACTCGACGGAGTTGACGGATTGACGGGTTCGGACTGTTCGGGCGGAACCGGAGGAAGGCCGGGGTTGAGGTCGGTCTCGTCCTGTTGCCGCCGCCGATACAGCCAAACGAATACGCCGATCATGACGAACTGCAACCCGAGAATAATCACAGATCCTTCCAGACCGAAACTGCCGCCGGTCAGGGGATCCACGGGACCGGCCTGCATCTGCGTCTTGATAACGCCGTTGATCTGCATGCCGCTCACCGGGATGCCGAACACCACGCCTTGCGTCGCATTCCAGGCGAAATGCATCACCGTCGGGAACCACAGGTCCTGACTCCAGAGATAGACCGCCGCCAGCAGCACGCCGGCGACAATGAGATTGAGCATGCTTACCGTCGATTTCCAGACGCCGGGGTTGAACGAATGGAGCAACCCGAACAACACCGCGGAAATCGTCACCGCGAGGATCACGCGCCCCCTCTCCATCAGGTTGCTCTGGATGTACCCGCGGAAGATCAGCTCTTCCACAAACGCCGCCCCGATAAACATCGGCGTGACATAGAACGCCATTGGCGGCAACTGCAAACCGGCGAAACCCAGTCGACCGGTCGCCGTCAGAATGGCCACCCCGGCGGCAATCGGCAGACCGCCGGCAAAGAGCGCGAGGGGAATCAGAGAGATCCACGGCAAACGCGGTGAACCCAACCCCATGCCGGCCAGACTGCGTCGATCCAGAAACCGGCGACAGACCCAGGTCAACCCCAGCAGCAGCGGCAGCGACGGCAGCAGCGCCGCCGTATTGGTAATCAGCAGCAGATCGCCCTGCAACCGCGCCGCCATATCCGGCCCCGGGGGCTCTCCCGCGGCCGCCATCACAACGATGACCACAATCGCCGCACCGGTCACCGCAATCACCTCCACGACCACAAAACCGATCAGATAGATCAGGATCCGCCAACCGACCCGCAACCGGCCGTCACCAGCAAGCAGAACATAGAAAATGGGGTTCTGGTCAGACACCTTCGCCTTCCACGTGAAAGGCATAGGGTAGCGGCTCACGCAGCGGATGCAAGGCTCGATCAGCCCACCCTGAACTTCAGATCTATGGGACCCATCTTGTTCCCGGCGATATCTGCGGCGAACACGTGCAGACAATGAGGCCCGGGCGTATACGGCACCGGGATCCACAGTTTCACCCCCATCGGAATCGTCTCGATATGGTAACGTTTGGACTCTTTGCCATCAACCAGAACGCGGATAGTGGCTCGATCGTAAGTACTCGACCAGCCCCGTCGGCGTTCATCTCCTGTTTCCGGCCTCCACGG
>CAYLNH010000095.1:0-23957 GCA_964384625.1 uncultured Lentisphaerales bacterium | reverse complement strand
TGGTGCGGCTCTTGCCAACGCCAAGGGATGACCTACAGAACTGACATGCGCCCCCACTGGTGGCTCGAACTGCGTTCAGGGTTGACATCTCGCGTCCGCCAACCCATTGGTATGGCGTCTGCAAGTGATTGAGGAAGACGGTGTGAATCCGTCGCGGACCCGCCGCCGTAACCGGGTACGAACGCTGCAACCGCCACTGTCCAGTCGACGGGAAGGCGCAGTCAGTAGGACGATCCGGAAGCCGGAAGACCGCCTTGCAGTTCGAGTTCTGTTGTCTCGCGGACCGGACACAGCCCGAGCATGAGGATGAAACACGGCATCCCCGAACCGATCTCGGTTCGGGGGTTTTTTGTACTGAGGACCGATGCCGATGCGCAAGTATATCCTGATCGCCATCATCATCCTGGCCTTTGCCGGCAGCTACATTGCCAAACGCATGTTGACCCACACCCCAACGGCGGAGGCCGACCGTCAAGGCTGCCGGCGCATTGTCTCGCTCGCCCCCAGCATTACCGAGGAGTTGTACGCGCTGGGCCTCGGCGATCGCGTGGTCGGGGTCACCCGATTCTGCGACTACCCGGCGGCGGCGACCACCAAAACACAGGTCGGCGGCTACTTCGACCCCAGCTACGAAGCCATTGTCGCCCTGCAGCCCGATCTCGTCATCATGGTCTCGGAGCACACGGAACCGAAAAAACACTTGCAGCACCTGGGCATCGAAGTGATGACTGTCGATCACAAAAGCGTCGCCGGCATCTACGACTCCATAACCAGCGTCGGCAACGCCTGCGGCGTTGGGGAAAAAGCCGACGCCATCGTCAAGGACACACAGGCCCGGGCCGCCAGAATCCAACAGAAGACCGCCGGCCGGAAGAAGCCGACGGTCATGGTCTCCGTCGGCCGTAATATGGGATCCGGTTCACTGAAGGACGCCTACATCTCCGGCAAGGACGGTTTCTACGATACGCTGATCGACATGGCCGGCGGCACCAACGTCTACCAGGGCGATGTCACATTTCCGGTTGTCGGCCGCGAAGGCATTATCCAGCTTAACCCGGATGTGATCATTGACATGGTCTCTGATGTCGAGGACAAAGGGCTGGACCCCGAAAAGGTGCGCCGGGAATGGGCGGCCATGCCCGAGATCAACGCCGTCAAAAACCAGCGCGTTTACGTCTTCGGCAAGGGCTACCATGTCGTGCCCGGACCGCGCTTTATCCTCACTCTGGAAGACATGGCCAAAGCCCTCCATCCCGACGTCGACTGGAACCAATGAAAACACCCGCCATCAACATCAGCAACTACTGCTTCGCCATCGACGGCACGGCGATCCTGCAGGATATCTCGATCACCGTCGAAGCCGGCGATTACCTCTCTGTCATCGGCCCGAACGGCGCCGGCAAGACCACCCTGCTCAAGTGCATTGACCGCATCTACCGCGGCGGCACGGGCACGATCAACATCGACGGCCGGCCGCTGGCGACGTTCACCCAGAAGGAACTCGCCCGGGAAGTCAGCTATGTCCCCCAGGCCGGCGGCCGCATGGCGCCGTTTACCGTGCATCAGTTCGTGCTGATGGGGCGCTACGCGCACATGAGCCCCTTCTCCTCGCCGACGCACGAGGATCACAAAGCTGTCGATGACGCGCTGGCGATGACCGGGACGGCGGAGTTCAAAGACCGGTTTCTCGGTACCCTCAGCGGCGGCGAACGGCAGAACGTCTACATCGCCGCCGCCCTGGCGCAGGGCACGAACATCATGCTGCTCGACGAGCCGACCAGTTTTCTCGACCCCAAACATGAAGCCGATGTCCTGGCGCTGCTGGCAAAGATCAACCGCGAACGCAAGACCACCATCGTCGCGGTGACCCACCACATCAACAGCGCCGCCGTCACCAGCGATCGCATCCTCGCTCTGAAACACGGTTCCATCGCGTTCTGCGGCACGCCTGGCGAGATGATGAATAACGACGTTCTACAGCAGATCTACGATCGTACCTTCACCTTCGCCACCCACCCGACAACCGGCAAGGCCGTGGTTGTCCCGGAGACTCCCTGATGCCTGCCGACGCCAGACGGAAATGGACTGTCCTGCTGCTCCTGTTGGGCGGCGCGGTTGTCGCTATGGCGCTGGCTCCGTTGATGGGCGCGCAATGGATCTCGCCGGTCACCGCACTCCGGCATGATCCCGATGACGTCGCATCCGTCATCTTCTGGGAAATCCGGCTGCCGCGCGTGTGTCTGTCCTTCCTGGCCGGGGCCGCTCTGGCCGTCAGCGGGATGGCGTTCCAGGCCATGTTCCGCAATCCGCTGGCCACGCCGTTCACCCTGGGGGTCGCCAGCGGCGCCTCTCTCGGCGCGGCGCTGTGTGTGCGCTTCGGTCTCGTCTTCACGGTCCTCGGCATTTCCACCCGGTCCGTCATGGCCTTTGCCGGTGCGCTGCTGGCGATCCTCATGGTCTACGGCCTGACCCGGCTCAGGCGCGGCTTCTCAACGTCCACCATGCTGCTGGCCGGCGTTGCCATGAGCCTCTTCTTCTCCAGCGTCATCCTCTTCGCCCAATACATGACCGACCTCGCCGGAACGCGTCAGATCTTTCACCGCCTGATTGGCGGCCTGGAAGTCGCCGGTTTCGATGAAGTCCTCAACGTCCTCCCCATCGCCGTGACCGGCATTGCCGTAATCATCTATTTGACCAACGAACTCAACCTCATGATGAGCGGCGAGGAAATCGCCGTCAGCCGCGGCGCCGAAGTCGCGAAGGTCAAGAAGATCCTCTTCCTCGTGACCTCACTGATGGTCGGCGGCGTGGTCGCCGTCTGCGGCCCGATCGGGTTCGTCGGCATGATGGTCCCGCATATGTGTCGCCTCGTCCTCGGCGCCGACCACCGCTGGCTCACTCCCGCCACCGCCCTCTTCGGCGGGGTCTTCCTGACGTGTTGCGATCTTATCGCCCGCACCATCATCGCCCCGGCAACCATGCCCGTCGGCATCATCACCGCGCTCCTCGGCGGCCCGTTCTTCGTCTGGCTGCTGGTTCGCAAAAGCGCGCCGGAAAAAGGAATGATCTGATGACGCATGTGCCGCCGAAGTCTGACTGTTCGAATGGAGGTCCTGCCATGACCCAGCCAACCGTATGGGACCAAGGCTATGTCCAGGTCTACACCGGCAACGGAAAAGGAAAGAGCACTGCTGCGTTCGGACTGGCCCTGCGGGCCGCCGGCGCCCGGCTGACCGTATACATCGCCCAGTTTGTCAAGGGCATGAAGTACAGCGAAATCGTCGCCTTCGAGCGATTCGACGAGATCACCGTCAAACAATACGGCCGCGGCTGTTTCATCCGCAATGAGCCGACTGCCGCCGATATTGCCGCGGCCCGGGAGGGTCTCGCCGAAGTGCGTGATATCATCACGTCGGGTGACTACAACGTCGTCATCCTCGACGAAGCCAACATCGCCATTCACTTCAAGCTCTTCACCGTCGAGGACCTCCTGGCTGTGATCGACGCCAAGCCGGACAGCGTGGAACTGGTCATCACCGGCCGCAAAGCCGATCCGCGCATCATCGACCGCGCCGACCTGGTGACGGAGATGCGCGAGGTGAAACACTACTACACGGACGGCGTCAAAGCGCGGAAAGGCATTGAATCCTAGTGTCGTTGAGGCCGGCTGACGAAACAGAGCGCGAAGAGGCGCGAAATCCGCTCACCCCCCCAAGCTGCGCCGGGGCTTCTTTTTTGGAGAGCTGGAACCCAAGCCATAACCCGTTTGGCGGCGGCTGAAGTCAGGTCTTGCCGGAAGCCCTGGCGACGGCGGCGGCCATGGCTGCGGCCTGTTCTTCCATGGAACGTACGAGGGCAAATTGCGTTCGACAGCGATCGAGGTTGTGGTTTTCGCGCCTGGTGCGGAAGTACGTGTCGCCCTGCAGGAAGTCGGTCAGGAAACGGACGCCGCACTCAAACGTAATCACCTGCCCGCCCAACGGCAGGTTCGCGATCTCCGCTTGCGTCAAAGCCTCGCCGGCGCTGTCGATGAAGCCGCGGACCAGCGCGTCGAACATGTTCAGCTGCATGGTCACTTTGCCGAGATCCTGTTCATCTTCGACCGCGGGACTGGTAGACGTCCGCACCAGGTCGCCGAAGTCGTAGAGTGAGAGCCCGGGCATCAGCGTGTCCAGGTCAATGACGCAGGCAGCCTGATTGGTGGCGTCGTCGATCAAGACGTTGTTGAGTTTCGTGTCGTTGTGGGTCGCGCGCATCGGCAGGCCCGCGGCGGCCAGTTTGATCAACGCACCGGCGAGCTCTCGGCGGTTCAGGACGAAGTCGATTTCGCCCTTCGCCATGGCCGCGCGGTTGTGCGAATCCGCGGCCAGCGCGGCTTCGAATGCGGCGAATCGTTTCGGTGTGTGGTGGAAGTCGACGATGGTCTCGTTCAACGGCCCGCCGGGAAGATCCACCAGCAGTTTCTGGAAGTCGCCGAACGCCTTCGCGACTTCGTACGCCTGGGCTTCGTCGGCAATCACCTCATGGCCGGTAGCGCCTTCGATAAAGATGTAGACGCGCCAGTAGTTGCCGTCGGCGTCAACGTGATAAGCACCCCCTTGGCGCGTCGGGATCAACGTCAGCGCCCGGCGCGAGGCGTCGTCGACATCCGCCTGCGCCAGGCGCGCCTGCAGGTGCGTACAGACGCATGCGACGTTCTCCATCAGCCCGGAGACGTCCGTGAAGATGCCATGGTTGATGCGTTGGGTCAGGTATCGCACTGTGGCGCCGCCCTGATTCATGACGACGGCGAAGGTGTCGTTGATATGGCCGTTGCCGTACGGCGCGGCCGAGATGAAATCGCCGTGGATCAGGAAATGCTGTATAACGGCAGACAGATCTTGAGTCATGTCGGTATCCTTTTTGGACCTGGTCGCAAACCGGTTGGCCATGCAGCCGGGATGGTCCGGGCGCGGCGGCCGGAAACGACGGCGGCGGCCGGATCTCTTACGGTGATGCGGCGCCCGGATTTGGCAACCTCTGCCGGCGATGTCCTGCCTCACAGACTGCACGCTTTGTCTGTTCGGTCTCGAGATCCTCCCAAAGCTGCGCCTGGGGCAGTCATGGACTTCGTCGTCTCCGCCGGAAGGCGGACATTCCTGCCAGATGGGCTCGGCGTGAGTTCTCCAGCCAGGGACGGCGGCCAGGCGCCGGTCCGGCAAGGCGCCGTCGAACAAGCGATGCGAGCATCGTGTCCCGCTTTGGCGGGATAAATCTCGTGCTTGCCCCGCATCGCGGGGTCCCGCCTTGGCCGGATGCTTGGACCCGCTCTTCGAGCTGCCCGTTTTCGGGCTCGGGGGGCGTTGGCGAAATGGTCATGTGCTTCAGCACACGACCCTTCCGCCGCCTCCCGCGAGCCTCAAACCCCGGGCAATCCGTGGCGGAACGGCTTCCGCCGAGACCATCTAGGCGGCAGCCCGCGTCCTGCCGGTCGGATCCGGGGCTGCCGCCGTCAAAGTGATGGCCAAGGCCGTCGCAGCGGCGGGATCTTCCTGCCGCAGGGCGAGACGCGATTCATCGCGTCCTTGCTTTTCGCGACTGCGCCTGCCTCGGAGACCTGGAATGAGGCGCCGGTAGCGAGTACAGTTGCACGACTGCATTCCATGCCTCACACGGGATGGTGCACAACGAAGGTGACGCTTTGCCGGCGCCCGGCGGCAGCGCCCGGCGGGCGTCGCAGGGAAGAAAGGGATACTGATGAGAGTAGGGACCGTTCGAGAGATCAAGACCCATGAGTACCGTGTCGGCCTGACCCCGTCATGCGTCAAGTCCTATGTGGCCCGCGGCCACGACGTCCTCGTGCAGGACGGCGCCGGCAGTCCGTCCGGCTTTGAAAACAGCGCCTACGAAGCGGTGGGCGCCGCAATCGTCGGCACGCGAGAGGAGGTCTTTGCCCAGGCCGATATGATCGTCAAGGTCAAGGAACCGCAGCCGGACGAGGTCACTCTATTCCGCCAGGGCCAGATCCTCTACACCTACCTCCACCTGGCGGCGAATCGGGAGCTGACCGAGAGCCTGCTGCAGACCGGCATCAAAGCAATCGCCTACGAAACCATCGAAACCGACGACGGCGAATTGCCGTGCCTCAAGCCGATGAGTGAGATTGCCGGCCGGTTGTCGATCCAGGAAGGCGCCAAATACCTCGAAAGACCGTTCGGCGGCCGCGGCATCCTGCTCGGCGGCGTGCCCGGCATTCCCCGCGGCAAGATCGCCATTCTCGGTGGCGGCGTGGTCGGCACCAACGCCTGTAAAATCGCCGTCGGCATCGGGGCGGACGTGACGATCCTCGACGTCAAGGCCAAGCGGCTCGAGTACCTCGACGACATCTTCGGCAGCAGCATCACGACGCTTTACAGCACCGACCACAATATCGAGGAGGTCCTGCGTGAATCGGACATCCTGATCGGCGGCGTACTGGTGCCCGGCGCCAAGGCGCCGTGCCTGGTGCGGCGCGAACACCTGAAGCTCATGAAACCCGGAGCGGTCATCGTCGACGTCGCCGTCGACCAGGGCGGCTGCGTCGAAACGACGAAACCCACAACGCACGACGACCCGATTTACACCGTGGACGGAGTTGTGCACTACGGCGTGGCCAACATGCCCGGGGCGGTGGCATTGTCGTCCACACTGGCGCTGACCAGTACGACGCTGCCGTACGGTTTGATGATCGCCGAGCACGGGGTCGAAGCCGCCGTCCGCCGCCGCCGGGCACTGGCTCTCGGGCTGAACTTGTATGCGGGCAAGCTCACCTGCCTTGGAGTTGCCGAAAGCCTGGACTTGGAACACGTTCCGGTGGACAAAGCCGTGGCCGGTTGATTCGGCGGGCCTCGCGTCAATGCCGTCGGGCGGACTGCAGAAGGCTTCTTGCGGGTCCTGCAGCTGCACCCGCCGTGAAAAGATCCCCCTGGCTGTGCCTGGGGCTTCTTTGCGGAGTGGTGGCGGAGCGGCTGAACTGAAGGGCGTGTAGACGCTCCCCTGGCTGTGCCTGGGGCTTCTTTGCGGAGCCCAAAAGGGCGGGGTTTGTGTTGTGCCGGGCTGTGACCGTGGTTCGTTGAGCCCGTGCCCGGCGGCGAAGAAGCCGGCGGACAAAACGGGGACCCGGGGTTATCTTGCGGGCATGCTGACGATCAGCGATGACATTCCGGTACGGCCGCTGAACGGCGGACTGTTTGTTTCCAGTGGGCAAGGCGCGCATCCGGTCCGGACGATCGAGTCGTTCGAACTGATTTTCGTGCACCGCGGGCAACTGGCGATGTTCGAGGCGAACACCGAATTCCGGTTGGACGCGGGAGATGTTCTGTTGCTGTGGCCGGGCCGGCAACACGGCGGGGCGTCGCCGTACCCGGCGGATCTGGCGTTCTACTGGGTCCATTTCGAGCTGCAGTCCGGCGGTTCCGGCGGCGGTCTGCAGGTGCCGCAGCATACCCGTGTAAGTCGACCGGAGCGATTGACGGAACTGTATCGCCGGTTCCTTGATGACCAGGAGAACGGGAGTCTGACGACGCTTCTCGGTGGGCTGCTGGTGTGGGAGATGCTCGTGGAAGTGGCCGTTTCCAGCGCGGTTTCCGACGCTCCCGGCAACCGGCTGGCCGACCTGGCCGCCGAGTTCATCACGACGCACGCCCACGAAGGCATCACCACGGCGGATGTTGCCGCCGCGCTGCAGTGCAATCCGGATTACCTGGGCCGGGTCTTCAAACGGCAGACGGGCCGGACCATCACCGCCGCGATTCATCACCGGCAGTTGCGCCGGGCGGAGCAATTGCTGCTGCACAGCACGGACACCATCAGCGCCATTGCCCGGGCCTGCGGTTTGGCCGACGCCGCCTATCTGCGGCGGCTCTTCAAGCGCCGCAAAGGCGTTACGCCCAGGCAGTATCGCAAGCTCTACGCGCGGGTGCATTACAACACGGAATAACCGATCCAGCCGGCTGGGACCAGCCGGTGCAGCAGGAAGTGATGAGATCTTCGCGCCGGTTGACCCGGTGATAGGACGAAATCAGAGCTCCTCGGTGGTGGCGCTGACTTCGTTCTTCAGCGCGTCCAGCGCCTGCCAGAACTGCGCCGCCGGCATGTCCTCATTCCAGCGGGGGCCGATACGTTCGAGCGTGGGTTTGGCGCGGAGCAGGTCCAGGCCGGTCTCGACGTGTTCCGGGGAGAACAGGAGAGCTCTGAGCGGGGCGTCGGTCAGGGGCGAGAGATCCTTGATCGGGTTGCCGTTGCAAATCAGCACCTGCAGCGGCATGCCGCGCAGCGGCGCGAGATCGGCGATCTTATTGAGCGCAATGCCCAGGTGGGTAAGCTGCATGCCGCGCAGCGGCGAGAGATCCTGGATGCCGTTTTCGGTGACGTAGAGTTCAGTCAGCGGCAACCCGCGCAGCGGCGTCAGGTCCGTCACGCCGCACTCGATCAGCTTGACGCGAAACACCTTCCCGTCCTTCTCTTCGAAGACGCCCTCATTGGCGTAGGCCGGGTTCGCTTGTTTGAGGGCGGCATGCAGATCCGCGTAGGGATCGGCAACGGACTGTCGCTGCAGTGTCCGCGCCGTCGGCGCCGGCGGCGCCACGGGCGGTTCCGGCGGCGGCACCGGCCACAGCATGAAGGTCAGCACGCCGGCCAGGACCAGGGTCAGCACAAAACCGGCGGCCATTGCAGGCGAAACGGTGGCCGATGTCGTGTCGGGGGTTGTGGGGACGATCTGCTCGTCAGGCCCTCGGCGGTCGCGTTCCTTGACCGCGTTGCCGGTGTCGCGCCGGTTGGCGGCAGCGGCCGCCAGCCGTTCAAAATGATAGCCCACCTGGGACGTGCCCGTACCGCATTCGAGGAACTCCCGGATGTCCTCGATCATCTGGGACACCGAGGCATAGCGGGCTTCCACGTCACGGGCCATGGCGCAGTTGATGATGCCGGCGACCGGATCCGGCAGTTGCGTTGCATGCTCACGCGGCGGTATCGGCGTCTCACCGGTGCCGACCGCCATCATGATCTCCATCATCGTGGTCTTGTTGTGAAACGGCTTGACGCCGGTGATCAGCTCATAGAGTGAGGCGCCGAGCGAGTAGATATCGGCCTGCTGGTCGACGTGTTTCGACTGCGACATCTGTTCGGGGGACATGTAGTGCGGCGACCCCATGACGGCGCGGGTGACCGTCAGCCCCTGATCGCAGTCGATGTGTTTGGCCAGGCCGAGATCCATGACGTGGGTGACATAGCGTCCGGGGGCTTCTTCGCAGGTAACGAGGTTTTCCGGCTTGATGTCGCGGTGGATCAGGCCGTTGTCGTGCAGGTACTGCAGCCCGCGCCCCGCCTGGATGAGGATGTCGAGTTTCTGCGGCAGGGTGAAGGAGGTCTTGATCTTTGCCGTCGAAATCCGGTGGCACAGGAGTTCCATCGCGTAGTACGGCCGATCGCTGTAGGTGCCGCCGCCGTAGACTTTGACCACGTTCGGATGGTTCAGGCAGAGCAGATTCTTCCACTCCCCCTCGAAGCGCTCGATGCCGCCCTCGCCGTTGGAGATCTTGAGCGCCACGGTAGCGGCCGGCATCGGGATGCCTTTGGCTTCGAGAATGCCGCGGATCGTCTCGGGGTCGAGCGCTTTCTCCCGCAGTTCCGCGGCGAGATCCTCCGCCTGTTGCCGGCGGTCGACATGCGCCACCGAGCTCTGAATCTGGGTATAGGCGTAGAGGGTCGTGTAGTCGAACCGCGCCAGATCCACATCGGCCCGGTAGACGGTAGCCATGCCTCCAGTACCGACCTGCTCCCTCAGTCGGTACGTGCCGTCAATGACGGTTTCCATCATTTGCCTCCTCGCGCGCTCCTACATCGCGCCGGCACTATTATACCGAGACGAACGCCCCGCGTCAATCCGGGTTTGAATTTGATCTCCGGCAACATTGTCGCCGCCGGGGCCGAAGAATCTTGACCTTCGCGGCCCGCGGCCGTAGCTTGGATCGGCCGCAACCGCGAAAGGAGATTATGGACCAGCGCTACCAGAGCTTTCTCGATCTTTGCCGGGCGCGCTATAGTTGCCGTAAGTACAACCCGGACCGAACGGTGCCGCATGACCTGATCGAGCAGTGCGCCGAAGCCGCCCGCCTGGCGCCGTCCGCCTGCAACCGGCAACCCTGGCGCTTTGTCGTTATCGACGATCAGGACCTCCTGCAGAACATTCGCGAAACATGCCGGATGCCCGGGATTGCGCATCCCTGGTGGGACGACGTCCCGGTTTTTGTCGCACTCTGTGCCGAACGTGAGTTTTTCACCCACAAATTCGCGGCGTCCATTTCCGGTCTGCCTTACTGGGCCCTGGATGTCGGCATTGCCGGTGAACATTTCGTCCTGGCGGCGGAAGCGCTGGGACTGGCCACGTGCTGGGTCGGCTGGTTCAAGGAAAAGCCGCTCAAGAGAATCCTCAACATCCCGAAGGCGACCAGGGTCTTGTCCCTGTTGACCCTCGGCTACCCCCTCGACCCGCCGCCGGAGAACCGTCGGCCGCGCCTTGAACTGGGACAGATCATCACCTACAATCAGGCCCCGGCCCGTAGCCTGCGCGACAAGGAATAGCGGCACTGTCCAGCGGGTCCCCGCCAGTCCCCCGTCCCCTGATTCCGTCCCCTGATTCCAGCAAAATCCAGTTGACCCGGGAACTTTTTGGTATAATTTTGGTCTATATACGTAGCGAACAAAATAAAAGGTATAGTTATGGTCCAGACCGACAACCGCGTCGTCCTTGGGCTTTCGCCGAAAGCGAAGGTGCTGCAGACGCTGCGCCAGTGGCTTGCCGACGGCACCCTGGCCAAGGGCGAGCCGGTCCCGGCCGAACGCGCTCTGGCCAGCCAACTCGAGGTCGCCCGCGGCACCGTGCGTACCGCTCTCAACGAGTTGACGGACGAAGGACTGATCATCAGCCGCAAGGGTTGTGTCCGTCGCGTCGCCGGCAAGTCGACGACGCCCCCGGTCAACCCGCTGATTGCCGACGCGTTTGCGGTGCTGAATGCCGGCACCTACACGGCGGCGGAGATTTCGAATCCGAATCTCGAAGACGCCTTTGTTCGGGGCCATGCCGTGAAGAATCTGGAAGATGCCGGCTATCACGTGATCAGCGTCAATCCGGATCGTCTGTTTGCCTCGGGCGCCGCGAGTGCGGCAGACCTCCCCTCACGCGGACTGTTGATTCCGTCCGGCATTGCCGGCCGGCCCGAGACGGTTGATCTGGCGCGAGAACTGGTGTCCAACGGCGTGCCGGTTGTGGTGCTGGACGAACAGTCCGACTATGACTTCTGCGATCGCGTCTGTGCCGATCACGAAGCGGGTGCTTATGCGTTGACCTCGTGGTTGATCGAACAGGGCTGCCGTTGGATTCTGCGGTTCTGGTGTGTCACCGGCAAGCCGGCCTGGATCGAGTCGCGCGACCGGGGAGTGGTTCAGGCCCTGGAAGAACACGGCCTGGAACCCCTGCCGCCGCTCTGGATTCACGACCTGAAAGAGGTCGGCTCTGACCGCGACGGTTTTGTCCGTCACAGCAAAGCCTGCGCCGGCCACCTGGCGGAGTATCTGACTGCAGAGAATCCGCCGGATGCCGTACTGACGGTGACCGATGCGCAGGCGTACTGGGTTTCGGCTGCTTGCCGTTTGCTGCACGCGGTTCCGAACCAGGACCTTCTGATTGCCGGCTACGACAACCGTTGGGCGGTATCCGACGAGATTCAGTTTGAGTCGACCGGGCCCGCCGTAACCGTTGACAAGGACAACCTGGGGCTGGCCGGCAGGGCGGCGCAGGTGCTGCTGGAGCGCGCCGCGGGGGAACGCACTTGTCCGCCGGAAGAGATTCTCTGGAAACCCAAACTTGTTGTCCCGGGAGACCAACGATGAAGGACAACCCCATCATTCCATCACTCCACCATTCCACTGTCCCATCAGCACGATTTTCGCTGATCGAATTGCTCGCGTGCCAAGGCGTAGCTCGCAGAGCGAAGCGTTCGATGAGGTTCACTCTCATCGAACTTCTGGTGGTGATCGCGATCATCGCGATCCTGGCGGCCATGCTGCTCCCCGTGCTCGGGCGCGCCCGCGAGAAGGCACAGTTGACGCTGGACATTGCCAATGCCAAACAGTTCGCCACGGGCTACCTGATGTATACGACCGACTACGATGATTACTTTCCCCGTGCCCGCCGCGCCAACTGGGGCGGAGTGAACTGGGACGACTATGTGCACTACCGGCTGACCGCCTGGCAAGCGGTTCGTGAGTACGCGCCAAAAGAAGTCGCGGGTTGCATCTGCTACGGCGACCCCCGCGAAAAGAGCTGGGGCGAACCGCGGAGCTGGATGAACAACGTCAACACCGAACTGGGTTGGAACGTCTGGGTCGGGCGCGACAACAACTACCACTTCCCGGGAGAACCGACGCGCAAGTATGTGAGCATCAAACGCACGAACGAAGGCGTGCCGGACAACAGCTCGTTCACGATGTTCACCTGTGCCGGTTACAATTCGCAGGGCGCGCCCTGGGGATCAAAGATGCCCCACGTGAACGGAATCCGGACGTTCAAGTACACCACCGCCGCACTCGTGCCCGAGCCCGACGGCCTGGTTGCCGCCCACGTTGATGCGTCCGTTGCGTACGTGAAATGGGCCAACCTGAATGCGGTCAACATGGTCGGCGGCGACGATACGTTGATCTACTACGAGCCGGGCCAGTGATTGGCCGGGGACGAAGAATGTCGGAACGCCTGAGCAGGATGCTCATGAGACAATGAAATGGCGAGGAAGAGGAAACTGGAATTGGGGTAAGCGAGAATCATGAATCGGAGACAACGAATGAAGCGCACACACATGATGTTCCTTTCCCTGCTGACCTGTTGCGGACTGGTGATGGCCGGCGAGCCGCTGGGCGGACAACTCAAATACGAAACCCACTGGGTCGGCAACACCTTCAACGGCGCTGGCAAGAACGGCGAAGGCCGGTGGGTCCAGAATATGATCGACGAGATCGAAGTTGCCGCCGGAGGCGTCGTCATCACCGCTTCCACGTGGGACGAGGCCGGCCGCTGCACCGCCCTCTACGCGGACGGCAAGTGCAACTACAACCTGCTGAAGCAGTACAACGGCAAAGGCGGTCACAAGGCCTGGGGCTGGGGGACCGCCGGCAAGGCCGTGGCAGTGCACGGCAACGAGATCTTCCTGGCGAACAACAAAGGCGACCTGATGCGATTCCGCTGGGAGCCGCCCAGGATCGATTCCGCCCGTTACGTCAATCAGGTCAAAGGCGTCGGCAAACTCCACGCTCTGGCCGCCGGTAAGGAGGTCCTGGTTTCGATCGGTCCGAACGGCCGGGTGGTTGTGCGCCACGCCGCGGACTTCAAGCAGCGGGCCGGCTTTGATGTGGACGGTGCAACCGACGTCGCCGTCCATCCGGACGGCACGCTGTGGTTGATCGCCGGCAAGACCGTTGTCCGTCGCGATGTCAGCGGCAAGGAACTGCCCGGCACGATCACCGACCTCGGAAAGCCGTCGGCGATCGCAGTGGATCCCCAGGGTCGGTTGGTGGTCTGCGACGACGGCCCGCGGCAGCAGGTGCTGGTGTACGAAGGGACGACCACGCCGAAACTGGTGGCGACCTACGGCGACAAGGGCGGCATCCGCGCCGGCACCCCCGGCATCGTGACGCCAACGAAGTTCTACGGCCTGCGCGGCGCCAACTTCGACAAGGACGGCAACCTGTATGTCGCCCTGTGCATCGGGCCGTCGCAGGGCGCCGGCACCACGATCCGCAGCTTCGACCCGCAGAAGAACATGCGCTGGCAGCTGCAGTCGCTCGGCTTTGTCGACGGCTTTTGTTTTGATCCGGCAGCCGACGGCCGCGTCATCTACAGTACCGACGAGATCATGACGTTCGACCCGGCCAAGGCGCCCGGCAAGAGTTGGGGCTTGAAAGCAGTCACGCGCGATCGGGTCAAATATCCCGAAGCCAACGGCCATTCCTTCCACGGCGGCGCGGTCTTGCGCCGGCCGCAGGGGCGGCGGTTGTTGGGCATCTTCGGCCAACAAGCCGGCGGCGTCAACCTGGCCGTTTTCGAAAGCAAGGACTCCCACATCGCGTACGGCGTCGGCCGCATCGGTCCGAAGAAGCGTCGGGGCTGGGCCTGGTACTTCGACGCGGCCGGCGACATCTGGTGGGGCGATGCGCCGAACAAGAAGATTCATCGCTATCGCTTCCAGGGCTGGAGCGCTGACGGCAAGCCGACGTACGATCAGGCCAACCCGGAGGCCTGGGACCGGCCGGCGGGCTTCACGCAGATCGGTCGGGTCGTCTATGTGCCCGACTCCGACACGCTGTATGTTACCGGCTACACGCCGACCAAGAAGAAGAAATCCTGGGGACTGATCGGCAGTGTGCTGGCGCGGTACGACGGCTGGACGGCCGGCAAGCCCGTCAAGCAGTGGGAAGTCGACCTGCCGCGCGATGAAAAAAAGCTGCATCCGAAATGCATCGACGTGGCCGGCGATTACGCCTTTACGGTGCAGGTCAAATCGACCCAACGCCATCCGGCGGTGGTCACGGTCTTCGATGTGCGCAACGGCAAGTTCGTCGGCCGCATGTGGCCGGACCAGACCGTCGGCGGCGTCAGCGGTTGGGTCGACATGACGCACGGCCTGCAGGCGATCAGACGCAGGAACGGCGAGTACCTCATCCTCGTCGAGGAAGATTTCCGCGGCAAGAACCTGCTCTATCGGTGGAAGCCGCGGGGAGAGTAATCGGTAATCAGCGCCCCAATGATCTTCTCACTCCGTCAGCAACTGACCCAGCCCCAACGGGGCGAATTGGTATAGCCCAGGGTAAAGCCCTGGGAACAATCAGGTGTATGTCTGCAGCCCTGAAAGGGCGAGTTAGTCGTGAGATGCCCGGACGCTGCGCGTCCGGGCATCGGGTCGCTCCTCATCCAGGCACTTGCCGTCCGGCGCTTCGCGCCGGCCATCAAGCACCTGCAACGGACGGCCCTCCGGGCCGCCGATGAGGAGCGACCCGTTGTTCAGAACGGAGTGATCAGAAAGCTGCGCGGGCCCGCGTTCCTCCTCGAGCGCTTCCTACTGGAGACGCGGGACAGAGGCCCGCGCTACATGAGGAGGCCGCCGGCAATGGCGGCTGAGATGAACGATCAAGGGAGATCAACGAAAAGGACATCCCATGGAAAATGCGAAAATCATCACACTCATCCTCCCGCTGCTGTTCTGTGCCGGCATCGCCGGCGCCTGGCCGCAGGAGTTCCTGCGCACCGTCGACAAAGCGGTATCGGCGGCAAACTACGAGAAAGCCTGGGGGCTGAACCCCAAGTGGCAGAAACGCCATTACAGCCGCAACGAAAAACTGCAGGTCTACCTGATCAAGAGCAGTGCGCCGGCCACCATCCTGTGGCCGGGGGACCGGGCGGAGTTCACGTTCCAGTTCACCAACCTGACCGATCAACCGGTCAAGGCGCAGGGCAAGCTGCTGATCATCCAGTACCAGATCATCACCAGGCCCGGCACCAATGTATTCGACATCGGCGTCCGCAAAGTCCGGGACATCGGTTCGACGCCGATCGCGGTCGACATCCCGGCCGGCGGCTGGCAGAACGTCACGGTCAAGCCCGAGATCCCGGCGGCCTTCGGCGGCTACGCCGGCATCATCGCGCTGGCCGGCCAGGACCGCCTTTTCGGCGCCACCTGTGTGCGCACCTTCAAGCCGACAATCAAGCCGCGGCGCTTCTACAAACTGACCATGGACCTCGGCTACATCCCGGCCCTGCTGCGACTCGGCGCCACCGTCAACCGCATGGGCATGGGCTACAAGCCGACGACGGACAAAGGCTTCGAGGATTGGTACAAGCGTAAATGCCAATACCTCGAAGACCTCAAAGCGGCCGGTCTGCCCGTCACCGTCGAGTTCGGCGCCGGTGCGCATCAGCATGAATACATGCCTTTGGGCCGCGGCCGGCCGTGGCTTGACGACAACGACCGGATGAAACGAACCAAGCAGGACCTGTCGTGGTTGCCCGCCTACGACGCCGACTTCGAGACATTCGTCAAACGGCTGCTTGCCGACTACGGCTGGCCGAAGGGCCCGGTCAATGCCGTGATGCTCTGGAACGAGCCCTGGAACGGCATGTCCATCTCCGGCTGGGGCGCCGACGACGAACGCTACCGCGAGATCTACACGGCCATGGCCAGGGGCGTGGAGGCCGCCGAGAAAGAAGCCGGTGTCGATGTCTGGATCGGCGGCTGCGACTCGTCGTCGAACACCTTTGACAAGCTCTTCGGCGACGGTACGGACAAGTACCTGAAATGGCTCGATTTTATGAGCATCCACTATCAGGGGACGCATCCGTGCACAACGGTGAAGAGGTTCAACAACCGCCGGCTCGACGGCAAGCCGGCGCCGGTGGAAGTCTGGGACACCGAGAGCTGGGTGGCGAATTCGGACGATCGCATTGCCGGCGTCCTGGCGGCCATGTACTCCTTCGGCCAGAAACGTGTGGTCGGCATCAACAGCGACTGCATGGTGACCGCCTATCAGAAACGCAAGGTGAAGACCGCCGCCGGCGTGGAGGACAGGGTCATCCTGCAGACCTGGTCGGCCGGCGCCGCGGTGGGCGCCTTTCAGCATTTCGTCGGGGAACGCGACTTCCGCCGGCTGCTGTTCCGCCCCGGCCTGCCTTTTGTCATGCAGTTCGACGGCGAACCGGCCAAGTCCGGCAAGCCGAACCCGGAGGACGGCACCATCGTGATCCTCGGCGACATGGGCGCGGTGTTCGGCATCGACAACGTGGCGTTCTACAACTGCCGCAGTGCCGGGGAAGTGCGACGCCGAGAGGAGCTGATCCGGAAATTGAAGGCGTTGCCGAATGCCTCCCCTGAACGCGCCGCGCTCGAGAAGGAATACGCCCGCAAAGTCCCCTACGCGGGAGCCGCGATGACCATCAAAGCCGACCGCCGCTACAACCTGTACGACTTCTACGGCAACAAGGTGAGCGCGCGTAACGACACGATCGTCGTCCCGTTGGACGCACGCGGTTTCTACCTGCGCGGCGACGGCCGGCCCGGATCATTCGCCGCCCTGGTTGCGGCCGTGCAGGCCGGTCGCATCGACGGCCTGGAGCCCCTGCACAAGGTCTGCCGGGACATGACCCGGCCGATCGCGCAGAAGCCGACCGTCCGGCTGGAACTGACCAACATCCTGAATCGTCCGGTCACCGGGACGCTGCAGGTCACGCTCGGCAAACTGTCTCTCGACTACCCGCAGACCGTGTCCTTCCGCGCGAACCAGAGCAAGACCATCGAAGTCAAGATTACCGGAGGCAAAGCCAATCCGGCAAACCGGTATCCATTGGCCCTGGTCTTCGACGCCGGCAAGGACGGCAAGTCGGTGCACTACGAACCGATGCGCGTCAACTGCATTCGCCGACAGACGATTACCGTCGACGGCAAACTGGACGACTGGCAGGAGGCCCTGCCGCAGCAGATCAAAGTGGAAGGCGTGCAGCAGGCGACCTTGACCGAGAAAGCCTGGCTGCCGTTCAACAACTTCGACGAGTCGATCAAGAAAGGCCTGGCGGTGGGCTACGTCGCCTATGACGACAAGTACTTCTACTTCGGCGCCAAGATCACCGACACCACGCCGCACCCGGGTACGGTCCGGTTCGAGACGCGCGACGACAGCGAGTATTTCTATCCCGAAGTCTGCTATGCCGTCGGCGGCACCGGCCGCTGCGCCGGCAACTTCTCGGTGCGCTGGACCGGCACCGTCACGGCGCCGAAGACCGACGAGTATACCGTCTGGATCAGGAGCGACGACGGCGTGCGCCTGTGGCTCAACGGCAAGCTGGTGATCGACGACTGGCGCGGTCATCCGCCGACGCGCAACGAAGCGCCGAAAATGAAACTGCGGCAGGGCGAACGCGTCAAGCTCAAGTTGGAGTACTTCCAGGGCGGCGGCGCCGGCATGATTCAACTCGGCTGGGAAGGCGCGAAAACACGCGGCCGCGTCATCGGCGCGGACCGTTTTCGAACGTCCGCCGGCAAACCTGGGCTGCAGGCCGAATACTATCACGGCACCGGCCTCAAGAAACGGGCGCAGACCCGGATCGACGCTCGCGTCAACTTCTCCACCTGGCCCGGAGAAGTCGGCGACAAAGACTTCGGCATCCAGAAACCGACACCGCTGCACTGGCCGCAGGGAGTCCGGCGCTTCAGCTACCGCAAAGGCCCCGTCCTGCCGTCCGGCAACGCCCCGAACTTCGATAACATCCAACTGGGCTTCAATGTCTTGAGCCGGGATGAGAAGCCCTGGGCCTTCTTCCCGCCCGGCACGGTGCCGTACTACACCGGCTACTGGGATACCGATTACGAGTATGCGCTGAACACCGTCGCCGCGACATACGGCGGCGGCGTCGAGATCTGGCGCATCCGCTATCCCGGTATGCCGCCGAAACACCACTACCCCCGCCAGCCGGCCTGCGAACAGGACGGCCCGGTGAAGAACGGCAAATTGGTGACAAAGCATGAAGGCAGTACACGGATCACCGAATGCGCCCTGCCCTGGGGTGAAATTCCGCACGTGAAACAGGCGCTGGATGCGGGCCGGCCGATCAAGTTCTCCTTCAAGATCAACGACAGCGCCGGCGTCGGCTGCATGGAGTTGTCCAAAGGCCGCAGCGTTGCCCGCCGCAACGGCTCATTCCGCGCCGATTGGAAGGAGTCCTGGGCGAACGAATTGGAGTTCGGCTGGGAGAAGCCCTGAGACTGCCGCGCGGCCGGCCGCCGGCCCGAAACTGACGCGGGCGGCACCAACGCAGCCGGCAGGACTGGAATCTCCCGGTCAGACGCGCATGGACTGCTGAAAGGCGCCGGGCGGCATGCCGGTGACCTGCTTGAACTGCTTTGAGAAGACGTAGACGTCGGGATACCCCAACTGCAGCGCCACGCTTTTCGGGCTCGCCCCCGTGCACAGCAGTTCCTGGCTGCGCTCGACCCGGCGGCGAATGCGGTACTCGCCCGGCGGGAGGCCGGTGCCTTCCCGAAACAGCTTGCGGAACTGTGAATAGCTCACCCCGAGTTCAGCGGCGACGGCCGGCAGGTTGATCCGGTGCGACAGATCCTGCCGCAGCAAATCGCAGGCGCGGGTCACCAGTTTCACCGGCTCCATCGCCGCCTCCTCCTGCGGCAGGCTGAGCAGGTCGACAATAAATTGCGACAACCGCGGCAGGAGCAGGTAGAGGTCCATCTCCGCCTGCTGCCGGATCTCGGCAATCAACAGGTGATAGCGGTCGACGATGCTCTGCTGCAGGCCGAGCCAGAGCACCGGCGACCGACGCCGGCGAAACGCATTCGTCACGCGCAAGGCGTCATAGACCGGGCGGGGCACCGCCAGATAGCACTGGCAGAAGGTCTGGCCGCCGGGAACCGTCAACCGGTGCGGATGATTCGGAAAGCGCTGCATCAGATGGCCGGCGCGCAAGGAGATCTCGCCGGCGGCATCGCTATATACGCCTTCGCCGGCCGCAAGATAGACCAGGGCATACTCGCCGGTGCAGGTCTCCTGTTCGCTGCGCGCCTCCACCGTCCGGATCATGATGCCGCCGCGCAGCATCCCGGCCTGCCCGCCGGTGGCCAGCCGGAATACCGTTTCATTGTCGGGCAAAACGACCTCAGATGCCATCGAACCTCCGTCTCGAGATGTCGCCAGATTCGACAAACGACATATCAATTCCGACATTGTTGCCGCAATGTTTTCAGTCACAATATACCTGAAACAGAACCGGGCGCAACAAAGGACTGAATCAGATATGACAATACCCGCAGCGAACCAGGACACGGCCGCGGACCTGGCGGACCACGCTTATGCCGCGCGCCGGTTGATGCCGGTCGACTGGATTCCGACGCCCAACGAAGGGTGGCACGTGGAGGCGGTGACGGCCGAGAATTCTGCCGTCCGGCTGCTCAACGGCGCCTGGCAGTTCGCCCTGCGGCCGCGCAACCCGCAGGCCGGCTGGGTTTCTCTGGCAGACGGCAGCTGCTGGGGCTGGAACCGGGAGACCGGCCGGCTCGTTCCCGGACACATGCCGACGCGGAACGCTCTGGACCGCGAGTTCTTCCGGACGTCCTGCGACACCGCCGACTGGCAGAGCCTGCCGGTTCCGGCCAACTGGGAACTGCATGCCTGTTCACAGGCTGTCTTTGTCACTGCTCGCTCGCCAAAGACGATGTGGTCGGCTACTACCGCCGGACCTTCGACGTCCCGGCGGCCTGGCTGGACGGCGGTCGTGGCATCCTCCAGGCCGAGGGCATTGCGGCGTCGGCCGAAGTCTACATCAACGAACAGTGCATCTGCTACCACGACGGCGGTTTCGTGCCGTTCCAGATGGATGTCACCGCGGCGCTGACCGAGGGCGCGGAAAACCTGATCGCCGTCCGCGTGGTGAAAGCGGACATCTCGACGGTGCACGACAACTCCGGACAGTGGATGCTCAGCGGCATCTGGCGCGACCTGTTTCTCTTTCACGTGCCGGCGGCGCATATCACCGACTGCAGCGTCCACGTCGACTTCGACAGCGCGGACGGTACGGGCACGGCGACGGCGGCGGTGCACTGCAGTCCGGCGGCAAACGGTCTGGCGTTGCGCGCGGCCCTCCTGGGGTGGGAGACCGACGACGTACTGGCCGCGGCCGACACGGAGGTCGCCGGCGGCGCGGCGACCGTTGCCGTCGGCTCCACGGCGATCCGGGCCTGGAACCCGGAGCAGCCGCACCTGTATCGCTTACGGCTCGAACTGGTCGACGGCAGGGAGGTCCTTGAGACGATCGGCGAGCAGGTGGGGTTCTGCCGTTTTGAAGCGCAAGGCGAGCGCTTCCTGCTGAACGGCCGGCCGTTCCTGATACGCGGCGTCACCCGTCACGAGATCAAACAGGGCTGCGGCCGCACCCTGAGCGTCGCCGACATGCGGCATGAGATCCGGTTGATGCGCGAGGCCGGCATCACCGGTGTGCGCTCACATCCGTATCCGTTCGATCCGCGCTGGATCCGGCTGTGCGCGCGCCACGGCATTTTGGTATGCTCCGGGTTTTGCTTGTGCGGCTACAACAGTTGGGGCAACCCCTGGGCGATGTCGGAAGAGCCGACCTATCCGGCGCACGAACTCGATTTCGATCCCGGCTACCGCCATCTGTTCAGCGAACGCTATCACTATTTCGCGCCGCTGATCTACGGTTGCTACAAGAACCTCTTCAACGTCTTCGCCTGGTCCATCGCCAACGAAAGCAGCATCAGCGAGATCGCGGCACCGGTGGCCCGCTTTCTGCACGACCGCGACGACGGCCGTTTCCGGCTGGCCGCCGGCGACCGCAATATCAACGGCGCCGGTTACGACGACAAACACCCGGAGCTGCAGGAACTCATCGCGACGGTGCGCTGGAAGTACCTGAATGCCGACAGCGAACACGATCCGGAGCGGCGGTCCGCCGAGGACCTGCAGCAGTCGCTGCCGTGGAACTTCGAGCAGCCGCGGCCGATGTTCTACACCGAGGCCGCCCATCCCTGCTGCAACCGCGACAATTTCTGCATGGACCCGGCGATGCTCGGCGATTTCTACGGCCGCGGCCTGCAGCGCACCTTCGACGCCATCCGCACGATGCCGGGGGCCGCCGGCTTCTTCATTTTCGAGTGGTCGGATCAATCGGTCATGCAGAAAGGCGACCCGGCCCGGTGCGATTCCTTTCTGCGCGAATGGCACGGCTACGCCACGTTAACCCAGAATCTCAAGGGCCTGCTCGGACCGAATCACGAGCCGAAGCCCGCCTATCACAGTGCCCGCAAGGTCTACGTGCCGGTACGCTTCGAGGTCCAGGCGGTCCGGCCGAGGCTTGTCCGGATCGGCGTCGTCAACGACCAGACGTTTCGTGATTTGGCGGAGTTGCGCTTCGATGTCCTCTTCCACGACGACGCGCACGAACTGGCGCCGCCGCAGTCGTTGGCGCTGGCCGCCGCACCGCAGGCGGCAACCGTCGCTGAGATCGCGCTGCCGGCGATTCCCGGGCTGGCGGCCATTACGATTCGCGCCTTCGATCCGGCCTGGCCGGGACCGGTGGCCGAGAGGACCGTGCGCTTGCCGCAGTCGCTTCAAAATACAACTGCCGCGACACAGCCGTTGACGGCGCTGGCCGCTGAAGCGGCCTGGACCGGCGTCGGCGGTCGCCGCGTCCACTTCATCGAGCCGGCGGAACTGTCGCTCGGCCTGATCGGCGGCATCGCCCGGCAACGCTACCTCAACATGGGCCACCTGCCGACAAATACCGTGCCGGACGGCGTTGTCACCGCTGCCGACGTGGTTGATCAACAGGACCGGGTCCTTTGTGCCGGCAACGCCTGGCGCCGCAACTGCCGGTTGGCCAACGGCGGACAAATCCGCAGCGACATCTCCTGTACAGCCGACGGCCAACGCCTGTGCCTGCAGCAGGAGCTGCAATACAACGGCGACGAAATCTGGCTCACCGGCCTCGGTTTGCGCTTCATCCTGCCGGCGGCGTATCGACAGCTGGAGTGGCAGCGGCGGGCTGGCGTCTGGACTGAGTATCCCGAGGATCATCCCGATCGGCTCCGCGGCAAGCTGCAACTGGGACAGGACGAGTATCCGCCGGTCAATCCCTTTCGCTGGCCGTCATTCGCCCAGCTGGCGCATATCCGTAACGTGGACACTGTCGTGCTCTCCGGTGACCGCGTCCCGCCGCTGCGCCTCCGGGCGGCAGCCGACGGCCGGCGGGTCGTCGTCCGCATGCTGGCCGATCACAGCCGCGAGATCCTGCTGTTGTGGGACTGCTATTGCTGCCCGCCGTACGCCGAGTTCTCGTTCCTGCGGACGCCGGCGGCCCGGCGCTCGCTGCTGGGTCTCGAGCCGTTGAACGGCAGCGGCGTGATCCGGCAGACCTGGTCCATCGACGCTTGCGGAGTCCACCATGACCAAGCCGAACAAGGTCATTCTTACGACCGCATAACTCCCGCAAGCTGAAGATCATCCCAGTCCAGCGCAAACTCCGCACCGTGAACTCCGGCTTGCTGTCGGCGGGGACTTCGGTACTGTACTGAGCGACAGCAAGCGGATGCAGCCCATGGGAAAACTGACGCTCAGCCAACAGGATCTCGACGCCCTGAAACTGGCTTTCGGCCCGGAGACCCCCGTCATCACGATTTGCGAGAGGGAAATCGAGATCGACCGGGACCCGGTCAAGCTCCTCCTGACGGACGTCACCACCAGGGGTGCCGTCGAACACAACGGCGTGCGCTTCCACGTCGCGGCGACCTATGTCGACGGCCGTCTTCAGGTGGAGTTTGACTGATGGAGCTCCTTCTCGGCTATGCCGATGTCCGCAAGCTGGCTACCATGTTCCGCCAGGACGGCGTCGCGCTGCTGGAGTGCCGGCAAGGGGAAGACAGGAACCTGCAGATCGACGTCCGTGCGGATCTCGCGAAGTTCATTCCGGCAATCGCCAAAGTCACGAAGTCCGCCCCGCTGACCGCGCACGTCTGGCTGTCGTTCGCCGTTGACGCTCCGGATACGGTGGTGGTGAAACTGGATGGACTCGATCTCGACAAAGGCGAGCTGCCGTTTCTGATGCGCACGTTTGTGCGCATCAGTACAGTACGCAATCAGCTGTTCAGCGGTCTCCCCAAGAAGGAATGGCTTACCGCCGACCGTGAATCTGAAACCATCCGGATCGACGTCTCGGCGCTGCTGGAAGAGCGGGAGGCGAAGGTCTCCGCAAGCTTGCGGGAGTGCACAGTGACGGAGAGCGGCCTGAAGGTTGTCGGGGATCTGATCTCCCCGGCGTAGCCGGACACGGAGCGCGGAGTTGCACTCCGCTCTGGACGGAATCAGGAAGCGGAGTGCAA
>CAYLNH010000094.1:0-23989 GCA_964384625.1 uncultured Lentisphaerales bacterium | reverse complement strand
GCCGTCTCCTGCCCTGATGAACTCATTCACCGGGCCGACGAGCGACCCGGGGTCTGGCGAAGAATGGCGCTGAATTACAACGTGTTTGCGACGTTTGGCCGCCGGTGGCTGGACTGGTTCTGGCGCTATGGTGCGGCTCTTGCCGCAACACGAAGGGATGACCTACAGAACTGACATGCGCCCCTGGCCGGACGTAAGCCCTTGATGACTGCCCGCTGTATTCTTCCTGGAGATCCCGCACCCTCTTGAGCGCCGAAGCCTCGGCGTAGGAGCTTGTGGTGCGGAGTTTCAGGATTGGTCACCTGCCCCGGCCGGCGTTTGCGGCCCGGCGCCTCCCGCCGAAGCGGGACGCATCAATCGCTGCGGCCCCGCGTTACACTTCGATCAGGGTTTGAACGGGGGTGTCGCCGAGTTTGTCGCGACCCTTGAGAAAGGTGAGTTCCAGCATGAAACTGAGGGCCTGGACGTTGGCGCCGAGCTTCTGAATCAAAGCCACGGCGGCAGCGGCTGTTCCCCCCGTAGCCAGGACGTCGTCAACAATCAGGATGTTCTGCCCCGGCGAAACGGCATCCTGATGGATCTCCATCTCGGCGGAACCGTACTCCAGGTCGTAACTGATCCCTTCCGTGCGCCACGGCAGTTTGCCTTTCTTGCGCAGCATCGCGAAGCCGCAGCCGAGTTTGCAGGCCATGGCGGCCCCGAAGATGAACCCGCGGGCTTCGATGCCGACGATGCAGTCCGGCTTTGCCGTACAGGCGTCGGCCATGAGGTCAATGGTCCGGCGCAGCAGTTCCGGGTTCTGCAGCACCGGGGAGATGTCTTTGAAGACAATGCCCGGGGTCGGGAAGTCCTTGACGTCGCGAATGGCGGCAATAATGGCATCTGTGCTCATGATCAATCCGATTCCTTTCTTCGGTTGTCGGGCCGGCTGGTCGAGCGGCCGCCGGCAGTGAATTGTATCGTCCGGACTTCGTCCCCGGCGATCTCCCTGGCTTTCGCCAGGACTTCGTTTTCCACGGGTTTGATGCGGTGGAGGACGACGGTGTTGAAGACCTCCACAACGAGTTTACCGTCGTAGATTGCCGCCGGCATGGTATATGGCGCATACGCCGAACCGACGACCGCCGCCCACTGGTCCACCAGTTCGCGCAAGGCGATCCGGTCGGTCATGTCCCATTTTTTCAGGAGGCCGTCGACCAGGTCGCCGACGGCCTGTTCCGGTTTCTGCAGGGATTCCACTTCGTAGGCGGCGAGGTCTTCGCCGTACCAGTCTTTCAGGGTCTCCTCCCGCGACTGTTCCCGGGGCGATCGGCGCCGGCCCCGATGGCCCCTGCCGGAGTTCTCGACCGGCGTCATCCAGTCGGGTCTTTTTGGCTTGTCGGGAGTTGGCATTCAGGTGATTTCGCATTAGTGTTCGGGGACTCGCTACAGTGGATGTCGAACTTGGCCAATGCAAGGAAAAGGCCAGATGGGCCAGGGACAGATAACGGAGAATCTGCAGAGCGTGCGTGACCGCGTCCGGGCCGCAGCCGAAGCGGCCGGGCGGACCGGTGACGAGGTAAAGATCGTCGCCGTCACCAAGAACGCCGCGCCGGAAGAGATCATGGTCGCCTACAACGCCGGCCAACGCCGTTTCGGCGAGAATCGCGTTCAGGACCTCACCACCAAGGCCGCCGCCCTGCCGTCGGATATCGAGTGGCATTTTATCGGCCATCTGCAAAGCAACAAAGTGCGGGACGCCATTCTCAGCTCGGCCCTGATCCATTCGGTGGACTCCGTGAAACTCCTGGATCGGATCAACGCGATCGCCGAAGAACTGCATACGGTGCAGTACATTCTGCTGCAGGCGAACATCTCCGGGGAGGCGACCAAGTTCGGCGCCACCCGCCGCGAGATCGTCGCCCTGGCCGAACGCGCCGTCGACCTGAAGAATGTCTTCTGTGCCGGGTTTATGACCATGGCGCCGTACGGCGCGACGGACGAGGAACTCGAGCACATTTTCAGTTCGCTCTGGAGCATTCGCGATTTCATGCGGGAGCGCCATGCCCGCATCATGCCGGAGTTGTCCATGGGGATGAGCGACGACTTCCAGACTGCCATCGCCTGCGGCGCGACCTATGTCCGCATCGGCACGGCGATCTTCGGCAACGGCGCAACCTGACTGCCATCCCATGCAGAGCACGGCCGAATGAAATCCCTGATTAAACGGATGCGAGTGGCGCCGAAGATCCTGATTCTTGTGTTCGACGTGTTGACCCGGCTGCTGGCCTGGACCCAGCGCCTGGACACCATCGATGCCAGCGGCTACGCCGCCGACCCGGATCCCACGGGCCCGGCGATCTTCGTCATCTGGCACAACCGCTTCCTGCTGATCTCGCCCATCCTGCCGAAGCGAATCCGCAAGCGCCTGCATTTCCTGGCGAGCCGTTCCCGGGACGGCAACTACATCGCCGCGTATATGATCCGCGTCGGCATGCAGCCGATCCGCGGCTCGTCCAGTCGCGGCGGCGCCCGGGCTCTCGGCGAGATGAAGAAAGTGCTCGATGCCGGCGGTTTTGTCGCCTTGACACCGGACGGCCCGCGCGGACCACGTTACCAGGTGCAGGACGGCGTCGTCTGGCTGGCGTCGCAAACGGGGGCGCCGGTCTACCCGGCAAGTTTCAACAGCCGCAGCCACTGGGAAGCCAGGAGCTGGGACCGCACGCAGATCGCCAAGCCCTTCTCCAGAGGCGAACTCCGCGTCGGCCCGGCTATCCGGATCGCTGCCGACCTGGACGCGGACGGCTTCGAAGCCGCCCGGCAAGAAATCCGCGACGGCCTGTTGGCGGTCACCCGGTTTGATCATCCCGCTCCGGAAGACACGGACTCGAGCGACACCGATACGGAGACAACGACCACAGATGGCGAGGGTGCGAAAACGTGATCCCGGATGACGCTGTTGCTGAATCTGCCGCGATAGGGGTGGACCCCAAGTCCGCCAAGCGGTATACTGTAGATATGCTGTTACAGTTCGGCATCGACGGAAACCAACGGCTGTGCTCGCCGTCGCACGGCACCGGGCCTGCCGGATGTTGGGCCGCGGCATCTTGACCGCGCAGTTGTGTCACAAATTACGGTGCGCTGCCGCAACCACGATAACCGGGGTTGCCGCGGCGGCCGCAACATCAAAGCAAGAGTTCAGGCATGAAGATCGGGTACAGCACATTCGCAATGGAACCCATTCCGTTGGTGGAAGCGTTGACCGGCCTGGCCGAGATCGGCTACGAGGCGCTGGAGATTGCCGCCATTCCCGGTCGCCCGGAAGCGCCGGGAAGACTGTCGGAAAGCGCCCGCAAGCGGCTCAAGGGACTCCTGCGCAAGGTAAAATTCCCCCCGCCTGTGATCATGACCGACGCCCATCCGTGTGTCGCCGGCGATGACCGCGCGGAGATGCTCAAACACTTCGACGAGGTGTGCCGTCTGGCAGCCGACCTGAACTTCAAGAAGACGCCGCCGGTCGTCACCTGTGCGCCGCCGGAAGACACCGAGGTCGAATGGCCTGTCGAGGCACAGCAACTCAAGAGCATGCTGGTGGAACTGGCGGACATCGCCAAGGGGCACGGCGCGGTCTATGCCGCCCGGCCGGTGGCAAACTCCATCCTGGAAACACCCGACGGCATCATGACCTTCCTCCAGGAAATGAACCACCCGAATCTCAAGCTCAATTTTGACGTCGGCCTGTTTGCCGCGAACGGCCTCGACCCCGAGGAATGCATCAAGGCCTGCAGAAGTCAAATGGCGTATGGCCTGGTCAAGGACTGCGTCAACCTGACCGATGAGGTCGAGTTCATGCTGCCCGGCGACGGAGATTTTGACTATCCCTCCTACATGGTCGCGCTGAACGAGGTGAAGTACCGCGGCATCATCTGTGTGGAAGTCAGCGCCGCGATCTACGAATCCGAGGGCTACGAACCGTGGGATGCAGCCGAGTACTGTTTCGACGTTCTGAGCGAAGCCCGCGAAGTCGCCGAGATGGGCTGGGGTTAGGTAACTATCCACTGCGGGATGGCGCGGCGGCACAAGGTTCGGTCTTGCAGTTCCCGCAGATCGGGATGTCCCGCACCCAACCCGACACTTCGGACCGCGGCGGATCGACGAATGAAATGTACATTGGCGCCGGGACCGGCGTTACCGGTGCAGGTTGATGCGCCGCAGTCAGAGAAAACCATCCCCCGAAGGCGTGCTATTCAAATCACGTCAAGACCCGTTACTTGGGCTCTTCGTGTACGGCATACTGCAGCAGGGCGTAATTCGAAATTACACCGAAGTCCTGAATATTGCCGGTCAGATCGGTCAACGTCTGGTTCAGGTCATGCCAGATGTCCACCTCGTTTTTCTTCCCGTGGCTGTCCTCAATGAAAACCACCCGGTTCGCGGCAATGCAGCGCTCGAGGCTCTTCGCCGTTTCCCGCATGTTCGCCAGAATCCATCGGTGATAAGCCGCCACCAGCGCCCGCAGGATCAACTCCGGATCATCTTTGGCAACCTTCATAAAGTGCTGTGAGACGGCAAACAGATTGCTCGTGTCTTCGGTCCCGGGGAATTCGTTGTGCATGATGCCGTGAGTCAGAATCGGCGGGACTTCGTCACTGTTCCGACAGCGGCGGAGGAACTCTGTAAAAGAGGAATGTTTGTCACTCATCGCATTCACCTTTGCTTATCTGCAAAGGTATAAGCATCGGCCGTGCCAGACCCCGCATCACATCATTAACTTATTGAAAAACGGAGCGTTACACAAATGAAGAAGCGCCGCGGGCGCGGCGACAAACGTCAACTCTGGTTGCTGCCGGCAACTTCTGTCCGGCGGTCCGCCGTTCTCAAACGGCGACTTTGACGACGACCTTATGGATCATGCCCTCGCCGACCAGCGGGGCGTGGGCGTCTTCGGGGAAGAAGACGACAAAGGCCCCGGCCGGGACGGCAACCCAGAGGTCGGGGGTGTTGTTGTAGAAGATGATGTCTTTTTCGTCGTCGTATTCGTCGACCGGATCGTCGCAGCGGGCACAGTTCTTCCATCCCATGTGGTCCGTCCCGGCGACGACATACTGAATATCGATGTACTTCCGGTGCGCCTCGAGCCTGGCTTCTTCGGCGGTTCGCGCCGGGTCTTTGCCGACGACGGCGAAGATGTCGTCGTTGGCGATCAGGATTTTCCCGGGGCCGAGTTGGGCCAGCTCCGGGCGGTTCAGGAAGTCGAAAGCCGCATCAAAGCCGGCGTGCATGCCGATGTAGCGGGCGGCAAACTCGAGGCGGTCAAGGATCATCTACTCCTCCTTCGGCGGTTTACGGCGAACGACAAACTCCTTGTAGGGCGTTTTCTCGCGGCTTTCCGCCTGGTGGCTGAACATGCGGTAGAAGACCTCCTGGCTGCGGCAGGGCTTCTCGCCCTTCTTCCGTTTACGGCGGACGTAGGTGCCGTCCGCCCGCAGCACGTGTGCGGTCCGATTATCATCGAAGTACACGCTCAAGGCATCCCGCAGGCGGGTGATGTGCCGTGGGTCTTCCACGGGGAACATCAGTTCCACCCGGCGATTCAGATTCCGCGTCATCCAGTCGGCACTGGCGAGATAGATCTCTTCGGCGCCGCCGTTTTCGAAATAGAAGATGCGCGAATGCTCGAGGTAGCGATCAACAACGCTGACCACCGTGATGTTTTCACTGACGCCTTTGATCCCCGGCTGCAGGCAGCAGATACCGCGGATATTCAGTTTGATCTCGACGCCGGCCTGTGAGGCCTTGTACAACTGCTTGATGATGCCGGGATCGACCAGGGAGTTCATCTTGGCGATAATCAGCCCGTGGCCTTCCGTTTCCGCCCGTTCCATTTCACGTTCGATCAGGGCGGTGAACCTGGCCCGCAACCCGTGGGGCGCCATCGTCAGCTTACGCAGATTTGGGGCGGAGGCATAACCGGTAATGGCGTTAAAGAACAGCGCCAGTTCGTAACTGAGGTCTTCGCGCGTGCCCATCAGTCCCATGTCGGTATAGAGTTTGGCCGTCTTGTCGTTGTAATTCCCCGTGCCCATGTGGTAATAGCGGACGATGCCGTTGGGCTCCTGCCGGACAATCAGGACCGCCTTGGCATGGACTTTCAGATGGGCCAGGCCATAGATCACAATGACGCCGGCCCGCTCCAGCAGTTCGGCCCAGCCCAGGTTCTGGCCCTCATCGAAGCGGGCCTTCAGTTCGACCAGCGCCGTCACCTGTTTGCCGTTTTCAGCGGCACGCGCCAGAGCTTTGATAATCGGAGAATTCCCGCTGGTCCGATACAGCGTCATCTTGATGGCGAGCACCTCCGGGTCGGCAGCCGCGCGCTCGATCAGGTTCACCACCGCGTCATAGCTTTCATAGGGATGGTGCAGCAGGACCTCCTTCTCTTTGAGCAACTCGAACAGGTCGGCATCCACCGGGATATCCACCGGCTGCTGGGGCGGCCAGCTGTCGTTCCGCAGATGGTCGAAGCCGCGCCGGAAGCAGAGCTGCATGAAGCCTTTCAGGTCCAGGGGGCCGTCGATGTCGTAGATGTCGCGTTCGTCAAGCTGGAGCTCGACCCGCAGCCGCTCACGCAAGGCTTTGCTGTCGGTATCGATCTCCAGCCGCACGGGGCGGCTGTGCTCGCGTTGCACAAGTAACTCAGCCATGGCCTCGACGAAGTCCTCATCGCGCTCTTCGTCAACGCTCAGATCCGCATCGCGCGTCACGCGGAAAACGGCCCGGTCGGTGATTTTGCGGCCGGGAAAGAGTTGTCTGGAACAGGTCATGATGACGTCTTCCAGGGGTGTGATGATCTGTTTGTCGGCGCTGTGTTCAAGATAGCGGAAGCGGTCCATGCCGGGCGGCACCTGGACCACTGCCAGCCGGGGCGCGTCCTCCTCGTCGGCATCCCCGCCGCGGACGGGTTCGAGCAGGAACGCGAGGTAGAGTTGGAGATTGCTGACCAGCGGCACGAGGTCCTTTCCCGGAGCCAACGCGATCGGCGTCAACGCATGGAAAACGTCCTGGGCAAACCAGGTGCGCAGCTCATCGGTTTGCGCGTCGCTGTAATTCGAGCGCCGGACAATCTGGAGGCCCTCGCGGGCTAGTTTCGGCAGGACCTCCCGGGTCATACAGTCGGTCTGGGCGGCGACAATCTCGTGAATGTGCCCGGTCAGCTTCTTCAAAATCCGCGCGGGCCGTTGCCCGGACGGACAGCGAACGCGGTCACCGGTGCGCGCCTCGCGGATCAGCCGGGCGACGCGCACCATGAAGAACTCATCGAAATTCGAGCTGACGATGGCCAGGAACTTAAGTCGTTCCAGTACCGGGTTGCTCTTGTTCAGCCCCTCCTTGAGAACGCGTTCGTTGAAGTGAGCCCAGGACTGCTCGCGATTGGTGTATGCCAGTTTGGCGGTCTTCTTTTTCTTTGCCATGCCCCTTGTCCTCAGCGCAAGACTAATTCCAGACCGAACACGTCTTCGAACAGGTCGCCTTTGTTCTGCAGGCTCAACCGTTCCAAGGAGAGATCGCCCGGAATATTGGTTTGAATGATGAATTGACTCTCGGTCCGTTCCGTCTCGGGCTCCTGAATCCGGCCGGCATGCCCGCGGTCCAGGGCATCCGCCACCCGAAGGATGGCCGCCAGTTTCTGGACCACCATGCGCCGGTCGCGACTGAGCGCGGCGTAATTCAGGTGGCGATCCGACGGCTTCGCCTTGCGGTGGTAGCGAACGACGTTGCCGATGATCTGGATGTCATCCTGACTCAGACCGAAGATCTCCGAGTTCTCGACGATGTATTGCCCGTGTTTGTGGTGGGCGCTGCCGCGGATATAGCCGCCGATGTCGTGCAGCAGGGCCGCGACCTCGAGCAACTGCCGATGGTGCCGGCCCAAGCCGTGCTCACTGCGCAGTTCATCAAAGAACCGCAACGCCAGTTGCGCCACGTGCACGGCATGATCTTCATCCGCCATATATTTGTTTACCATGCTCATGGCCGAAGCGATGATCTGGCGCTTGAACTCGCTGCGCAGACTGCCCGTTCCCAGGGCGAAGTCGAGCAGCACGCCTTCCCGGATGCTCACCGTCGGCACCACCAGAGTTCTGGCCGCGGTCGCTTCAAAAAACTGCTGATAGACCAGCAGAGCCGGGAGCAGAGGCTCGGCGCCGGCGTAGGTGATCCCCAGTTCGTCAACGGTCTGGTCAACAGTCAGTCGCTCCAGGTTCCGGACAAACTCGCAAAAGGGTTCCTTCTCGATGGTCCAATACTGCGGCGCCGTCGCTTCGCCCACGCGTTCCGCCGCCAGCCGGGCGTCTCCGCCCAGCGCGATAAACTGGTTGACCCGGCCCAATTCCAGTTCCGTGGCGAGCAGGTCGAGAGTACTGCGGACGTTTTGCCGCAGTAACGCACCGAGGGGCGCTCCGGGGGCGGGCTCGAACTGCTGGCCGATGCGCGTCGTGCCAATCGGCAGCGTGTGGGCCGCAACCATGTTGCCCCGATGCAGCAGCATCAACTCCGTGCTGCCGCCGCCGATTTCCATGATGATCGCGTTGCTCCGGGTCAGCGACGGCTTCGCGTCGGCCAGGGCTTCGCGCACCGCCAGGTAGGTCAAACGGTTGGCCTCGATGCCGGCAATCACGTTGACGGTGATGCCGGTGCGCAGGAGGATCCGGTCGACGAAGGTGTCGCGGTTCTCGGCTTCGCGCAGAGCACTGGTGCCGATGGCGATCGTGTTGGTCACCGGATAGGCGGCGATCATCTCTTTGAAGCCGGTCAGCACCTTGACCGCCTGCAGCAGGGTTTCACGCCGGATCACGCCCTCGGTGAACACATCGCGCCCGAGCGGCACCGGGCGTTCGGCGCTGTCAAGGATCCTCATGCCGCGACGGCTGACCTCGGCCACCACCAGCCGAATGGCACTGGAACCGATGTCGATTACCGCAATCAACCGGTCGCGCTTGATCTTTGCGCTCTGGTGCTTGTCAGGCATCGTCCGCGGCGATCTCCTCGGCTATCAGTTTGGCCGCGCCCATGATGACCGCGTCATCGCCGAGCTGGGCCTCCGCCACTTCCACGTCCTGAACGCAGAACGCCATGGCATGGGCGCGCATGGAGGTCTCGGCGGCCTTGACAAATTCATCGGGCATGGCTTCCACCAGGCCGCCGCCGAGGATGATCATGTCCGGATTGAGGACATTGACGACATTGGCCATGCAGATGCCCAGATACTCGGCCGCGTGCAGGACGAGCTCCCGTATGTCGGGGTCGCCGGAGCTGAAGGCTTCGCCCAGAATGCGGCTGCGGATATTCGTCAGGTCAGTCCCGGCGCCCGCGGCAATCACCGGGGCGCGGCCGCGGCTGACCAGGGCGGCGGCGTCTTTGGCGAGACTGGTCTTGCTGGCGATCGCCTCGATGCAGCCGCGCTGGCCGCAGCCGCAGAGCGGGCCGTCGGGCTGCAGGATCATGTGGCCGATCTCGCCGGCGCTGCCGTTGCTGCCGCGGAA
The DNA here is from genome assembly GCA_964384625.1 of uncultured Lentisphaerales bacterium. GTDB lineage: Bacteria > Verrucomicrobiota > Lentisphaeria > JABSQK01 > JABSQK01 > CAYLNH01. The sequence continues at coordinate 14,471 of CAYLNH010000094.1, read as the reverse complement.
CAGTTTGCCGTCGAGCACCAGCCCGCCGCCGATGCCGGTGCCGGGGAAGATGCCGACCACATGCCGTTTGCCGCGGCCGGCGCCGAAGTGGTATTCGCCGAAGGTGCCGACATTGACATCGTTATCCACCACGACCGGCACGCCGAAGCGTTCTTCAAGGAGGTCCTTCAGCGGGAAATCCCTGAACCCGAGGTTGGGCGTGTGGATAATGACGCCTTTGAAGGGGTCGAGCGGACCGGGCGAGCCCATGCCGATGCCGCCGAGTTCGTCGGGTTTGATGCCGGCGTCGTCGCAGGCGTCTTTGATCGTCTTGACGATCCGGTCGAAGACCACCTCCGCGCCTTGATCGGCACGGGTCTTGCGCTTGCGGCGACCGATTTTCTTGAATTCGCCATCGAACACGGCGGCGAGGACCTTGGTGCCACCCAGATCGAACCCCAGGAGATGCTTGGCGTCAGCCATTCGAGGTCGGTTTCCTTTCGTTGTTCAGTCCTGTGTCGCCAGCAATTTGATCAGCCGGTTGCTGAGCAGGTACTTCAGTTCCATTTCGGCCCGGCCGAACCCGTCGACCACATCCAGACAGATGATGGATGATTTCGAAACATGCATGCCGGGGTGCGCCCGGCCGGCCAGCCAGTACTGCACGCATTCGCCCAGGAACGGCTGGTGGCCGACGAGTATGACCGCGTCGCACTTCTCTTTATATAGTTGGCGGCGCAGCTCGTTGAAGTCACTTCGCCCCCCCAGCGCCTGGATTTGCTGTACCGGCGCTTCGGGCAGAGCGGCGGCAAGCCGGTCGGCCGTCTGCCGGGCGCGGATCAGCGGGCTGGTCCAGATGGCGTTCGGCTCGACGCCCAGGCGGGCCAGCACCGCCCCGGCCCGCGCCGCGCGCCGGTGCCCGCGCTCGGTCAACTCGCGCGCGGCATCGGCGGCTTCGCCGGCGCCGCGGGACGGCTCAGCTTCGGCATGGCGAACGATATACAGCTTCAAACGGGTCCCTCCAGACAAACCTGGTTGCGCTCCGACCGGGAGTGGAGCGCCTTTACTATACGGTCAAACCGCACGCTGTAAATCGATTGGGCCGTTGGATTTGACAGCGTCAGAGCGGCGCACTATGATCACAGCCCCCCGGCCCAACCACGGCAATGGATCCGGTCGGCCGGCAGCCGACAATAAGGAGTTGTTTCATATGTCATTGACCGAACAGGAAATAGTACGCCGCGAGGCACTGGCGCAGTTGACCGAGCTCGGCGTCGACGCCTATCCGGCGGCGCACTTCGACGTCACCCACACAACGGCGGAAATTCACGGGAACTTCAAGGAAGACGACGCCGACCAGTGGCGGGACATCCGGATCGCCGGCCGCCTGATGCTCAAACGGGTCATGGGCAAGGCCTCGTTCGTCGAGCTGCAAGACGCCGCCGGCCGAATCCAGTTGTACATCCGGCGGGACGACATCTGCCCGGACGACGACAAGACCCTCTATAACAAGGTCTTCAAGAAGCTGCTGGACATCGGCGATTTCATCGGCGTCCGGGGGTTCGCCTTCATCACCCGGACCGGCGAGCTCTCGATTCACGTCGAGGAATTGAAGCTCCTGAGCAAGTCCCTGCGGCCGCTGCCGGTGGTGCGGGAGAAAGACGGCCAGGTTTTCGACGGCTTCAAGGACCCGGAGCAGCGCTACCGCAGGCGCTATGTCGACCTCGTGGTCAACCCGGAAGTGCGGGACACCTTTGTCGCGCGCTCCCGGATCATCCAGAGCGTCCGGCAGTCGATGATCGACGCCGGCTATCTGGAGGTTGAAACCCCGGTGCTGCAGCCGATCTACGGCGGGGCCGCGGCCAAGCCCTTCACCACAGTGCATAATTCGCTGGACATGACGCTGTACCTGCGGATCAGCAACGAGTTGTACCTCAAGCGCCTGATTGTCGGCGGCTACGACGGCGTCTTCGAGTTCTCCCGCAACTTCCGCAACGAAGGCATGGACCGCAGCCACAATCCCGAATTCACCTGCATGGAACTCTACGTCGCTTACAAGGACTATAACTGGATGATGGCGTTCACGGAAACCATGATCGAACGGGCGGTGATCGATCTGCACGGCGCCACGACAATCACCTACGGCGGGCAGTCCGTGGACTTCAAGACCCCCTGGCGCCGCCTCACCATGACCGACGCCATCCAGGAATACGCCGGCATCGATATCACGGCCCTGGACCGCGACGAACTCCGCGCCGCCGCCGATAAACTCGGCCTCGAAACCGACGCCGGCATGGGCAAAGGCAAACTGATCGACGAGATCTTCGGCGCGACCGCAGAACCCCGATTGACCGACCCCACCTTCATCACGGACTACCCGGTGGAGATGTCGCCCCTGGCCAAGAAACACCGCGACAAGGACGGCCTGGTGGAGCGCTTCGAAGTCATCTGCATGGGCATGGAACTGAGCAACGCATTCAGTGAGTTGAACGACCCCGTCGACCAGCGCCGGCGGTTTGAGTCGCAGCTGGAACTGCGCGCCGGCGGCGACGACGAAGCGATGGTGCTGGACGAGGATTTCCTGCGGGCCCTGGAGTACGGCATGCCGCCCACCGCCGGCCTCGGCATCGGCATCGACCGGCTGGTCATGCTGTTGACCGATTCCCACTCGATTCAGGAGGTCCTGTTCTTCCCGCAGATGCGGCCGGAACGCAAAGAGGAAACAACCCAGGAAGAAGGTGAGCAAGACAATGGTTGAACGACTGCAGTCCAGGAAACTCGTAAGCCTCGAGGACTTCGAAGCGAGCGATCCCCGCTTTCAGGTACTGGGCGTCTTCAACCCCGGCGCCGCCCGCTTCCATGACGACGTCATTCTCCTTGTCCGCGTCGCCCAGGCGGTGGAACAGGACCGCCCCGGATACCTGAAGACGCCGCGCAGCACGCACACGGCAACGGGCATCCACTACGAGATCGACGTCGAAGAGATCTCGCCGCGAGACGACGGCGACCACCGCAAGCCCCTCCTGGTGTCGGGCCACCGCCGCCTGGCGTTCATCTCACACCTGGATTTGGTGGTCCTGGCCCGCGACGGCGTCACGGTCAAAGAGATTCGCAGGCTGGATTCGCTGTTCGGCATGACCGACTACGAGATCTACGGCGTCGAGGACCCGCGCATCACGCAGATCGGCGACACCTACTACATCACCTACGTCGGCGTCTCGGACAAGATGGGCGTGGCCACCTGCCTGATGTCCACGCAGGACTTCATCGACTTCAAGCGTCACGGGGTCATTTTCGCCTGCGAGAACAAGGATGTCGTGATCTTTCCGGAACGTATCGACGGCCGCTACTACTGTTTCCACCGGCCGGTCGGCCACATCAATATCCGCAAACTGTCGATCATGCTGGCATCCTCACCGGACCTGCACGACTGGGGCCGGCATCAGTATATCCTCGGCTGCGACCGCGACTGGTACGGCGGCCGCATCGGCGCCGGCACGCCGCCGATCCGCACCGACAGCGGCTGGCTCAGCATCTTCCACGGCGTGCAGTACAAAGCCGAGACCGACGTGACCGGCACCTATACCGCCGGCGCCATGCTCAACGATCTGGACCAGCCGCAGAAACTCATTGCCGCGTCGGCCGAACCGTTTTTCCGACCGGAAGTCGACTACGAAGTCGAGGGCTACGTCAAGAACGTCGTCTTCCCGACCGGCATCGTCCGCGACCTGGACGACCCGGACAGACTGCACGTCTACTATGGTTGCGCCGACACCTGCGTCGCCGTCGCCACGTTCTCAGAGCAACAGATCCTCAACTCACTGCAGTAGGACGCCTCATGGACAGCATCCGGCTCGGAATCAGCACCTGCCTGCTCGGTGAAAGCGTACGTTACGACGGCGGTCACAAGCTCAACCGCTACCTCCGCGACCAACTCGGGCAGTTCGTCGAATGGGTGCCGGTCTGCCCGGAAGTCGAATGCGGCCTGCCGATCCCGCGCGAGTCCATGCATCTGGAGGGCGATCCCGAGGCGCCGCGACTGGTAACCACCCGGACCCAACGCGATCTCACGGAACAGATGCTCACCTGGGTGCGCCGCCGCGTCGCGGAGCTCGAGCAGGAGGACCTGTGCGGCTTCGTCTTCAAGCACAAGTCGCCCAGCTCCGGGATGCGCGGCATCAATGTCTATACCGCCAAAGGCATGCCGTCGAAGAAAGGCGCCGGCCTGTTCGCCAAGGCCTTTATGGAGCACTTCCCCCTGCTGCCCGTCGAGGATGACGGCCGCCTGAACGACGCCGGCCTGCGCGAGAACTTCATCGAACGCATCTTCGTCATGCACCGCTGGAAAGCCTGCTGCCGCAACGACAGCGGATACGCCGGTCTCGTCGATTTCCATACACGTCACAAGCTGCTCATCATGGCGCACAGCCCGCAAGACCTGAAGGCCCTGGGCCAGCTGGTCGGGCAGGGCCGGCACCGGAAACCGGACCGCCTGCGGCAGGACTACCTGGCCCGCCTGATGCCCGCCCTGCAGCGCCGGGCCACCGTCCGCAAGAACGTCAACGTGCTGCAGCACGCGATGGGTTACTTCAAGAAGATGCTCAGCGCCGACGAGAAGGCTGAACTGCTGGAACGCATCGACGAGTACCACCGGGAACTGGTGCCGCTGGTTGTGCCGCTGGTCCTGCTGCAGCACTATGTCCGCAAATACGACCAGCCGTACCTGGCCGGTCAGCATTACCTCAACCCGCACCCGACCGAACTCAAACTGCGCAATCACGTGTAGTGACCCGCGGCGGACGGAATCGCCGGCCGCGGGTCGGAAGCCGGTCCGGCCGCACTGCCCGGACCAGCAGGAAAAACCGTTTCACCGCCGGCCCGCAGCCGCATTCCGCCTCCGAATCGGCGGCAGCAAGGTTTGACTTACCCACCGACCGGCGGTATATCGTAAGCTGTCGCAGTTCTGGGGAAACGATAGTCATGAAATCGCTGGCGGAATGCCTCGATAATCTTCTTGCGCGAACGCCGCATTTATCCGTCTGCCGCGCTGATCTGACGGCGGCAGCCGCGGCCATGACCGATTGTGCCCGGGCCGGCGGAACTCTGTTTTTCGGCGGCAACGGCGGCAGTTGTGCCGACGCCGAACATATTGTCGGGGAATTCCTGAAGAGCTTTGAGCTGCCGCGACCGCTGCCGGCGGCCGAGCAGGACGCCCTGCGGCAGGAGCACGGCGAGGCCGGCGCCCGCCTCGCCGACGGCCTCGAAGTCGGCATTCGCGCCATCGCCTTGTCGGCCCACCCCGCGTTTCTCAGCGCCATGGCCAACGATGTCGGCTGGGACATCGCCTGGGCGCAGCAGCTCTACGCCCTCAGCCGCCCCGGCGACGTCTTCCTGGGACTGACGACATCCGGCAATTCAACCAACATCCTGCACGCCGCGCGGGTGAGCCGGCTGCGCGGCTTGACCTGCCTCGGGCTGACCGGCGAGGACGGCGGCCGACTGAAAGATTTATCTGACCACTGCATTCGCGTCCCCGCGGTGGAGACCGCCCGCATCCAGGAACTCCATCTCCAAGTCTATCACTGGCTCTGCGCCACGGTTGAGGAGCAGCTCTTTGGCTAAATTGGCAGGCCCCGCGTTGTTGACTTTCGGCCAGGTACCGGTATATAGTAGTACTTGGTGTGAGACGGCTTATTCTGGGGTACGGGGACCTGAACTGAACCGAAATGCGTCGACACCGCCAAGTGCGCCTGGCCCGCGCCGAAACGAGGAGCGCTATTGTGGATGATGATTACATCCTGGACATTCTCGTAAATCAATTTGTCCTTGACGAGACCCAGTCCCAGGAAGCCCGCTGGAAGGCCGAGGAAGAGGGGAAGGATATTATCACCGTCCTCGAACAACTCGGCTACAGCACCGAAGACGAAGTCCTGATGATCCTTGCTGCTGAATACAGCATGGACACGTTTGATCTGACCGACTACAAGATCCCTGATGAGATCATCCAGCGGGTGCCGTCGGAAATCGCCAAACGCTACCGCATCGTGCCGGTGATGGCGCATGAAACCGGCATCACCGTTGCCATCTCCGACCCCACCCGGTTTATCGAAACGCTGGACTCGGTCAGTTACGTTCTGCACACCAACGTCGAAGCCGTCGTCTGTAAACGCGAACAGATCACCAAGGCCATCGATCATTACTACGGCAGCACTGAAGAGGCGGTCGACCGCTTTATCCAGGAAGTGACGCAGGGCGATATCGAGGTGGAAGTCGGCGCCGAGGAACTGGAGAACCAGGAGATTGATCACGACGATTCGCCGATCATCAAACTGGTCTCTCTGATCATTGTCGAAGCCTACAAAAGCCGGGCCAGCGACATTCACCTGGAGCCGCTGGAGAAACGATTCCGTATCCGCAATCGCATTGACGGCGTGCTGGTCGAAGTGGAGAACCCGCCGAAGTACCTGCAGAACAACATCATCCAGCGCCTGAAGATCATGTCCCGTATGGACATCGCCGAACGCCGCGTGCCGCAGGACGGCCGGATCATGTTCAACATGGGGGCCAAAAGCATCGACCTGCGCGTCTCCACCGTCCCGTCCGTTCACGGGGAATCCATTGTCATGCGTATTCTGGACAAGAGCAGCATCCAGCTCGGCATCCCGGAACTGGGCTTCTTCCAGGACGACCAGGAGCTGATTCAGAAGATCATCAGCATGCCGGACGGGATCTTCCTGGTCACCGGCCCCACCGGTTCCGGCAAGACCACCAGTCTCTATGCCTTCCTCAACACGTTGAATACGCCCAACCGCAAGATCATCACCGCAGAAGACCCCGTCGAGTACGAGCTGTCCGGCATCAACCAGGTCCAGTGCGACATGACGATTGGTCTGACCTTCGACAAAGCTCTCCGCGCCATGCTCCGGCAGGCCCCGAATATTATCATGGTTGGCGAGATCCGAGACCTCAGCACCGGCGGCGTCGCCATCAACGCCGCCCTGACCGGCCACCTGGTGTTCAGCACCCTGCATACCAACGACGCTCCAACGGCAGTAACCCGGCTCATCGATATGGGCGTGCAGCCGTTCCTCGTCGCCTCCGGTGTCCGCGCCGTCATGGCGCAACGGCTGGTCCGCCGAACCTGCAAAACCTGCGCCCACGCCGTCGACCCGACGCCCGATGAACTGGAACTGCTGGAACTGCCGAAGGACTACTTCAGCGATTCCAATCTCGCCGAGGGCAGCGGCTGCAACGACTGCAAAGGCGGCTACCGCGGCCGCATGGGGATCTACGAGATTTTCGAGGTGGAGGCATCAATCGTCCAGTTGATTTTCAACTCCGCCCCGACCGACCAGATTCGCGACCGCGCCCGCGAACTCGGGATGCGCACCCTGCGCGACGACGCCGTCCGCAAAGCGGCGGCCGGCATGACCACGCTCTCCGAGGTCATCCGCGTGACCAAGTCCCCCGACGAAGAGGAAATCTGACATGCCCCAGGACATTGATGCTGAAAGCAGTGCCGTCTGGCACCTGATCCTCGACTCCGGCCTCGCCGATGAGGAACAACTGGAGGAGGTCTGGGAGGAACATGAACGCACGGGCATCGAATTCCGGCAGGCCCTCTATAACTACGGCATCGTCGAAGAAGAACAGCTCATGTGGATGATCGCCGACAACCTGAATACCGAATATATCGACATCAAGGCGATGCAGCTCAACGAACAGCTCATCACCCAATTTGACCCGAGCGTCATCCGCATGTACACCATCATGCCGATCCGTGAAGACGACCTGGTCCTCTATGTCGCCGCCGCCGACCCCATGAATATCCGCCTGATCGACGAACTCTATCAGGTCCTCGGCCGGCAGGTCGAAATCCTGGTGGCCAAACCCGACGATATCGAAGCCGCCATCGATCACTTCTTCCCCGAAACCTTCGCCGACAACATGACCGAACTGCTCGACGGCATGGACGGTGTGTTCGACGGCTCCGACTACGACATGGACGATGACGACCGCCTGGACGAAGCCGAGATCGAGGATCTGGCCAACATGACGCCCATTGTCCGGTTCGTGAACGTCATCCTCTACCAGGCCGTCAAAGATCAGGCCAGCGATATCCATTTCGAACCGTTTGCCGATGAATTTAAAATCCGCTACCGCGTGGACGGCGTGCTCTACGAGATGTCGCCGCCGCCGAAACATCTGGCGCTGCCTGTCATCAGCCGCGTCAAGGTCATCAGCGGCCTGAACATCGCCGAACGCCGCCGGCCGCAGGACGGCCGTATCGAAATCCGCATCGCCGGCCGCAAAATCGACCTGCGCGTCTCCACTCTGCCGACGCGTTACGGCGAAAGCGTCGTACTCCGTGTCCTCGATAAGAGCGTCGTTCAACTCGACCTCGATGCCCTTGGCCTGCCGGACGAGATCAAGAGCGACGTCCGCCGGATCATCCACAAACCAAACGGCATCTTTCTGGTCACCGGCCCGACCGGCTCCGGCAAGACCACCACCCTGTATTCCTGCCTGAAGGAAATCAACTCGATCGAAGACAAAGTGCTGACGGCGGAAGACCCGGTCGAATACAATATCGAAGGGCTGATTCAGCTCCAGATGCGCGAGGGCATCGGCATGACCTTCGCCAAAGCGCTCAAAGCCTTCCTGCGGCAGGACCCCGACCGGATCATGGTCGGCGAGATTCGTGACCTGGAAACCGCCGGCATCTCCATCGAGGCGGCGCTCACCGGGCACCTGGTCCTGAGTACACTGCACACTAACGACGCGCCGTCGGCCGTCACCCGCTTGAGTGATATGGGCGTCGAGCCGTTCCTGATCACCTCGACCATTGAAGGTGTGCTCGCCCAGCGGCTCGTGCGCCGGATCTGCAAGTACTGCAAGACCGAGTACGAGGTCACCGATGCCGAGCTCAAAGCGCTGGGCATCAGTCGCGAAGATGCCGGCGAAGGCATGGTGGCCGTCGGCGAAGGCTGCAACGAATGCAACAACACAGGCTACAGAGGCCGGACCGGTCTGTTTGAGCTGTTCACGATCTCGCGCATCACACGCGATTTGATCATGAAACGCGAGGCCGCGTCGGTCATCGGCCAGCAGGCGCGGGCCGAAGGCATGCGCTCCCTGCGCGAACATGGCATCGAAAAGGTCTTCGGCGGTCTCACCTCCGTCGAGGAAGTCATCAAATACACGTGATGTCCCTACCACGAAAGGACTACTCATGGATGTTGATATGAATGATCTCCTCCAGCTCGTGCTGGATGAGGGCGCCAGTGACCTGCACATCGAAGTCGACTCGCCGCCGTGCCTCCGAATCAACGGCGACCTGTTCCCACTGGAAACCAGACAACTCAACCGCGACGATACCGAACGCCTGATGAAGGCGATCACGTCGGAAGTCAATCAGCAGAAGCTCCGCGAAGTCGGCGGCGCCGACTTCGGGTTCGCGTTCGGCGATAAAGCCCGCTTCCGCGTCTCGATCTTCAAACAGAGAGGCTCGGTCGGCATGGTCCTGCGGATGATCCCGAATGATCTCATGACCCTCGAGCAAATCGGCCTCCCGGCCGCCGTCAAGGACCTCCTGTTCCGCCCGCGAGGCCTGATCCTGGTCACCGGACCGACCGGCTCGGGAAAATCCACCACCCTGGCCTCGATGATCAACGTCATCAACCAGGAACGAGCCTGTCACATCATCACCATCGAGGACCCAATCGAGTTCTACCACCATCACAAACGGTCCATTGTCATCCAGCGCGAAATCGGCGTCGATGTACCCGACTTCGCCGAGGCCCTGCGCCGCGGCCTGCGGCAGGACCCGGATGTCTTTCTCGTCGGTGAGATGCGCGACCTCGAAACCATCGGCGCCGCCATCACCGCGGCGGAAACCGGCCACCTGGTCTTTGCCACCCTGCATACCACCGGGTCCGCCGAAACCATTGACCGTGTCGTCGACGCCTTCCCCACCGACCAGCAGGAACAGATCCGCACCCAGCTGTCTGTCGGCCTGGAAGCCGTCATCTCCCAGGTCCTGCTGAAACGGTCGGATCGCCCCGGCCGCATCGCCGCGTTCGAGATCATGATCAAGACCCCGTCCATCCAGGCGTTGATTCGCGACGGCAAGACCTTCCGCATCACTTCGGACATCCAGACCGGCGCCAAGTACGGCATGAACACTCTCGATGCCCACCTGTTGAGTCTCTACGAGCAAAGCATCATCTCCTACGGCGACCTGATCACCAAGTCCAAGGACCCGCAGCAGATCATCAACTCACTGGCGCGCTGAGCCGCTGTCGCGTTCGCCTTGCGTTCGCCGCGCCGGAAATGTATAGTATTCCCAAGCTGATGGAATTGACCTAACCTCACAGAGGAGGGCCGGAGCATGCCGACCTATCAATACTCGGCAATGGACGCCCAAGGCAAGGAGCAAAAGGGGCGCATTGAGGCCGAGAATGAAAACGCTGCAAACGCCAAGCTGAAGGAACGCGGCCTGTTTCCGACGAGTATCGCGGAAGCCAAAGGCGGCGCCCCTGCCGGCGGCGTGAAACGCAAAAAGAAGAAGCAAGGCGGCACCATTGTTCTTGGTACTCCGAAACTGCGCCGCCGGACGCTGACGCAGTTCACCCGCCAGCTGGCAACCCTGCTCGAAGCCGGCCTGCCGCTGGTCCGTGCCCTGCGCACCCTGGAGCGCCAGACCAAGAACGTCCCCGAACGTATGGTCATCTGCGATGTCGCCGACTCGGTCGAAGGCGGTTTGACCTTCTCCGAATCCCTCGGCGGCCACCCCAAGTCGTTCGACCGTCTGTACGTCAACATGATTAAAGCCGGTGAAGCCTCCGGTGCCATGGAGCAGGTGCTCTCCCGACTGGCGGAGTACATGGAAAAAGCCCAGCGCTTGAAGGCCAAAGTCAAGTCCGCCCTGGTCTATCCGGTGGTTGTCTTGACCATCGCCCTGTTGATCACCGGCGGTCTGTTGTACTTCATCGTACCGAAGTTCAAGAAGATGTTCGCCGAACTCCTCGGTGACGAACCGCTGCCGCTGCTGACGCGTATCGTCATCGCGGCGTCGGACTTCATCAAGGACCAGTTCCTGATTGCGCTGTTGGGCGGCATCGCCTTCGTCGTGGCGTTCATTATCTTCAAGCGCACGAAATTCGGCAGCTACTTCATCGATCTGGTGTCCATCAAAATGCCCCCGTTCGGCGGTCTCGTCACCAAATCGGCGGTGGCGCGGTTCTGTTCGACGCTGGGTACGCTGATGCAATCCGGCGTATCCGTTCTCAGCGCCCTGCAGATCGTCCGTGATACGGCCGGCAACGAGGTCGTATCCCGCGCCGTACAGGTGGTGCATGACGCCGTCAAAGAAGGTGAAGGCATGGCCAAGCCGCTGGAGTCCACCCGCGTCTTCCCGGTGATGGTCGTCAGTATGATCGAGGTCGGCGAAGAAACCGGCGCCTTGCCGGAAATGCTGAACCGCGTAGCCAAGGTCTACGAGGAAGAAGTCGACATGGCGGTCGAAGCCATGACCTCGCTGATCGAGCCGTTCATGATTGTCATCCTGGGTGTCTTGATTGGTGGTATCGTGCTCGCCATGTTCATGCCGCTGATCAAACTGATCGAGCAGTTGGGCCAGTAACCCGAACCGACGAACGAAATCCAACGGCCGGTGTTCTGCGGAACACCGGCCGCTTTCTTTGCCGGCCCGAGCCCCCGGCAAACGGGGCAAATAGCACGCAACGTAAGCTGACGAGGTCCTTCTCGGAACGGATTCAACGCAACCCCTTGGTGGCCTGAAGCAGAATAGCCTCGCCAACCCGTTTCGCGCTGGGTGGAGCTACGCCTCGATGCCGCCCGGCCCGATGACGAACGATGCCTGCCGACCGTGCCCCTGGACCGCCAGCCGACCGTCCTCATGCAGCGTACAGACCGCGAACGCGTTGTTCGCCAGGCCGGCGCCGATCACCAGGGCCGAAAACGTCACGTACGGTATGCCGTTGATCAGCATCCGGCGCCCGAAGTGGTAATGCCCGTGCAGCACGCAACGGACATTGCCTGCCGTTTCGATCACCTCCCGAACCGCTTCGCGATTCCCTACGACATGCGGATCCAGCACGCCGTTGGTCCGGGCCTCGTCCAGACATTCATGGCAGACCACGACTGCCGGGCGGTCGCCGTTCGCCGCCAGATCCGAAGCCAGCCAGTCAACCTGTTCCGGCGCCACCCAGGCATGTTCCCAGTCAAAGTCGCCGTTGCCGAACGGCCGGCCGTCCTCGTGGCAATTACCGTCCAGCACGGCAAAATGCACGCCCTGCGAGTTAAAAGAATAGAACGGCGATTGCCCCGGCAATCCGATCGCCGCGAAATACTCGGTCTTCGTCATTGTCTGGACATCGTGATTCCCCAGCACCCAACGCAGCTCGCCGTCGAAACGACCACAAGCCGCGGCCGCCATCGCCGCGAAACGCTCTTCCGCGTATCGGTTGAGCGAGCCGCCGAGGTTGTCGCCGAGATTGAGGACGAGCACCAGGCCCGCCGCATGAAACCGAGAGATCGCGGCGGCGATCTTGTCCAGGGAGTCCTCGCAATGCCGGTTGCCGTGGATAACCGGGGCATAGTGTGTGTCCGTAATAATGCCGAACCTGGCCGGTGGCATGAATGCTTCCTTCCCAGTGATGATTCGTGTTGCATCCCAGCCGTGCTGCGGCGAGCACCGTTGAACGCGCCGCAGCCTGCTACCATACACAACCTGAGAACGATTGAAAACCGGCCCGGCGGAGTTCTATTAGGCCTACACCGGATGTGTGGAGTTCACCGTGTTTCAGAGACTGCAGCAAATCCTGATTGCCGGCCTTCCGGCTCTTGGCGTGGCGGCGGCGACTTCCCTGATCCTCTTCCTTCTTGGCTACGCCGTCGCCAGACGCAAAGGAGCCGAAGGCTTCGTCGGCAAACGCTACCGCTGGCAGATCGTGATGCTGGTCATCGGCGCCATCGGCCTGGTGGCGTTCGTCATTGCCCTGCCGATTGAAGACGGCACCCGCGTCCAACTGCTGACGCTCCTGGGGTTGGTGCTGTCCGCCATCATCACACTGTCATCCACCACGTTCGTGGCCAACGTCTTCGCCAGTCTGATGCTGCGCTCCATCAACAACTTCCGGATCGGCGACTTCATCACAGTCGGCAGCCATTTCGGCCGGGTCTGCGAACGCACACTCCTGCATACGGAGATCCAGACCGAAGACCGAACCCTCACCACCTTACCCAACCTCTACCTTGTGACCCATCCGGTCACAGTCATCCGCACCTCAGGCACCGTTGTCTCCGCCACGGTTTCATTGAGCTACGACATCCCCCTGGCAAAGGTCGAAGACGCCCTCATCCAAGCCGCGGAAAGAGCCGAACTGAAGGAGCCCTTCGTCCAGATTGTCGAGCTCGGCAACTTCGCCGTCACCTATCGGGCCGCCGGGTTCCTGGCGCCAATCCGCCACCTCATTGTCGCCAGATCCGCGCTCAAACGGCAGATGCTTGCCTGCCTGCACTCTGCCGGCGTCGAAATCGTCTCGCCGGTCTTCGAGAGCCAACGGCATCTGTCCGCCAAGGAGCGGATCCTGCCAACCGAGGATGAGGCCGATATGATCATCACAGACTCGGTTGCGGGCGCTGAGAAGCTCATGTTCGACAAAGCCGAGGAAGCCCAGGAGCGGGATCTCCTCGAAAAAGAGCAGGAAGAACTCCTCGACAACATCCGCGAACTCGAAGCCGCCCTGGCAAAGACCGACAAACTCGAGGATCGCGTCCAGATCATGCGCCGCATTGTCACCCTCCGCACCCGCGAGCAGGCCATCGCCGAAGCCATCAAGTGCTCCGACATGCTGGGCGGCAGCCCCTAGCTCACCTGCGCGAAGCGCGGTTTCCCTGTTCCCGTCAAGCGCAGTTTCCTCCCCCGCGAAGCGCAGATTATGTGGGGGTCCAGGGGGCGCACCCGCTCCCTGGCGGGGTTCAAGGGGCAGCGCCCCTTTCCTCACGCGAAGCGCATCCTCACGCGATGCGCATCCTCACGCGAAGCGCAGATCATGTGGGGGTCCAGGGGGCGCACCCGCTCCCTGGCGGGGTTCAAGGGGCAGCGCCCCTTTCCTCACGCGAAGCGCATCCTCACGCGATGCGCATCCTCACGCGAAGCGCAGATCATGTGGGGGTCCAGGGGGCGCACCCGCTCCCTGGCGGGGTTCAAGGGGCAGAGCCCCTTTCCTCACGCGAAGCGCATCCCCCCGCGAAGCGCATCCCCCCGCGAAGCGCATCCTCACGCGAAACCCATCCGCCCACACAAAACCCAGCCGGCGCCCACGCCCGGCCTCCGCCAACCTTCCACACGCTCAACTCCCTTCACTGCCTCTCCTTCCCCCCGACATTTACCCGCTCTGCGAGGCCCCACTCTCTCCTTCCCCCTCCATATTCCCCCCGCCCTGCGAGGCCCCACCCTCTCCTTC
>CAYLNH010000093.1:0-24443 GCA_964384625.1 uncultured Lentisphaerales bacterium | reverse complement strand
CCCCAGGCTACGTTGTGGCAGCCCCTTCAGGGTGCAGAATTTGACGAAATGCGACCAAATCGACAGTTCTTTCCGGCGGGACTTCGGCCGCAGAAGAAGAACGTCTGCAACATCCCAGACCTCCTTACGTAAGTGCCATTCGAAACTAGACTCGACTCGACTAGAACACAAACGTGTTGATGGATTGCGGTTCGAGCGTTGCTTTGAGAATACCGTTGAGAGCCAGCGTTTGTTTCTGGCCGAACGGGTTGTGCACCACAACCACATTGCTGCCGTCCGGGTTTTCGAACGCCAGGGCGTTGCCGCACCATTCGCCTTCCAGCCCGACACGCACCGCGCCGACGTCGACGAAGTGCGAAAAGTGTTCCATGACGTAGAACTCGGGATTGTAGGTTACGTTCTTCGACTTCGTGTCGATGGTGACCATCGCGTTCTGGTTCCAACCCCAGGTGCTCCGGCCGCCGGGCGGCAGGATCATATTCCAGTAGACGTAGTAGTTGGCGCCGTTGCCGAGGTAATGGCGAATCAGGTTAAACACATACTCCGCGTAGCCCCAGGTATTCCGGCCGTCACCGCATTCGTTCTCGGTCTGCATCAGATCCAACTCGGGATAGGCTTCGTGACAGCGTTGGATTTGTCCTTTGCCGTCCCATTGCAGGCCGATGCCCTTGATGAACGGCGCTGCTTTGCTGTCGTTCATCACGGTCCGCGTCCAGCCGTTGAAGTCGTCCGTGTTCAGGGTGCCCAGCCAGATGTCCACGTTTCGTTTGGATTTCGCCAGTTCGGGACCGAGATGCCTGCCGATGAAAGTCGCC
The DNA here is from genome assembly GCA_964384625.1 of uncultured Lentisphaerales bacterium. GTDB lineage: Bacteria > Verrucomicrobiota > Lentisphaeria > JABSQK01 > JABSQK01 > CAYLNH01. The sequence continues at coordinate 23,628 of CAYLNH010000093.1, read as the reverse complement.
ATCTGTTCGCCGGTCCAGACACATGATGGGAACTTCTGGTCGGCGACCGGTTCGTTCTGCGGATGGATCTGGCAGATGTCGAGGCCCTCGCGGGCGTAGGCTTCGATGAACTTGCGGAAGTACAGGGCGTAGGCGTCCAGATATTCTTTCTCCATAATGAACGTGCCGTAGTTGCACGCCCTTGGGACCTTCATCCAGGTCGGCGGGCTCCACGGCGAGGCAAACAACTGCAGATCCCGGCGGAACTGCACGGCCTTCTTGATGTAGGGAATCAGGATCTCTTTGTCCCGTGCGATGGAGAACTTCTTCATGGCGAAGTCGCCGTCGTTCTCGTTCAGGCTGTACCATTCGGCGCCGTAGTCACTGGCGCCGATCGGCAACCGGCAGAAGCTGAAACGGCAGCGGTCCTGCGGATGAAAGAGGTCTTTCATGACCTGTTTCTGCCGGCCCTTCGGCAACGCCTCCAGGGCGAGGGCGCCGAGTTCATTGAAACAGCCGCCCCAGCCTTTGATCGTCTGAAAACTCTCTTCGGTCAACGCCAGGTTCGCTTTTCTGCCGGGGGCGTCGACTTTCCTGTTCGCCCATTGGCGTTCCGACGTGCTCGTGATGCAGCGGATGGTAGCTGTTGTGGCCATGGTTTGCTCCTCTCGAGACAATTGTGTGCGGGCACAATCTACATCGCCACTTGCGGAATACACGTGGAAGAAAACCCGGAGAGTCGCTGAATGGCGGGTATGGAATGCGTGGCGCATTGCCGCCCATATTTCCGTGGCGATCGCATTACTCCGGACAGCACCTTGCATTGCGGCGCGGCGGTTCCTAGACTTCCAGTGGGAAAAAGAGGAGTGTGGAAAATGCTGTTGCCCGCAAAGTGTACGCACTGCAGTCACGAGTACGAAATTGATTCCGGCTACCTGGGGATCAAACGCAAGTGCCCGGCCTGTGGTGAGAAGTTTGTCTTCGAAATTGAGGACGCGGATGACGGCCGGACGCTGAGTTCGGAGGACTTCGGGCTGGCGCCGCGGGTGGCCTGCCATCACTGCTTCCGCGTGGGCGTCATCCGTGAGGTGTACGTCGGCAAGCCTTCGTTTCCCTGCAGTTTCTGCGGCGGTACGCTTACGGTCGAGGAAGGTGAGCAGTTCATGGATACGCTGCGCGAATGCGAACTCACGGCGAACTCGCTGCTGCTCGCGGGCGCGCCGCACAGTGACGTGGCCCCGGCAGTGATGGCCGCCGGCATGCCGGATGTGCGGACGCCGGACTTCGTCGATCTCATGCTGATGCGGCTGCCGTTCACGCGTTACGAAGTGACGCAGACCGATCTCGAACACTCGTTCGAACCGCGGTGTGCGACAAACTGTGATCTGTGTGCGGCGCCGTTGCGCGGCGGGGACGCACTGAAGGCGTATTACGTGCATTGGCACAAAGTCGAACGGGGTGGGGCGCATGACGAAAACGTGTTGTTCGCCGGTATGGCTTTCGGCGTTGCCGGCGCCGTGATTGCATCGTCGATGAGCGGTGGCGGCGCCGCGGTCCAGGGCACGGCCAAGTCCGAACGCCACGCCGTCTACTGCCTCTGTCAGCGTTGTCGGGATTCGCTGACTGCCTGGCTCTTCAACAAATACGACGGCCCGCCGGTGTCTCAGGGCTTCAAGCTGCACAAGGTCCGCGAACTCGATCAGAACTTCCACTAGGCAGGCACGGCCGCTGCCCGCAGTTCGAGTTGATCAGCAGCTTCATTGGTCCGGACCGGGATTCGATTGGCAAGGTGCAGACGGTCGAAACCGACGGCGACTTGGGGCCGGCAGCCCGGTCAGAGGGCTGTATCGCGACGCGATCGCCGGGGGGGTGCCGCGTCGGCGGCAGTCATTTCAGGGCGCGGAGCTCACGGAGGCTGGCGGCGAATTCCCGGATCTCTTTCTCGGCCGCCTGGCGGGCTTCGGGGTCGAGATCGGCGGCCAGTTTCAGGGCTTCCTGTTCGCGCTCGAGAAAGGTCAGCTCGAGGAGAATACGGCGTTCGGCGGCTTTAGACAGATAGGAGTTGGGATACAGCTTGCGCGCCTGTTGATGGCAGCGCAGGGCTTCGCGATGGATGGCGAAATCCGTGCTCTTGGCCGCGAGGATCAGGCCCAGAGAGAAATGAGCCCGGGCGGCAACGGCGGCTTTGGGGTGTTGCTTGATGAGCCGGCGCAGATAGACCTCGGACTTGTGATCTTCGTCGGTCGGCAGATAGAACCCGGCAAGTTCGTAGAGCGCGACGGCCGCGAGGGACTTGCGTCGTTCGCGGGTGGCGTCGGCCAGCAGGTTATGCATGAGCAGGACGGCTTCCTCGAAGCGGCGCTGCAGGTAGATGAACTCGGCGTACTGGACACGCCGGCGGCAGGCTGTCGGCAGGCCTTTGAGTTCGTGGTCATCGAGGACGATCTTGCGGTAACGGATGCAGAGCTGCAGGCGCAGATAGGTGCTGGCGCACTCCTCGGTTTCGGCCCAGCGCAGGTGCGGGTCGAGGTCGAGCACCGGGGCCAGGACCTCCTTGGCCTCGTCCCATTTCCCTTCCGTGAACAGCGTGAAGACAACGCCGTACCGCGCCTGTTTTTCGATTTCGTTCAGGTACCAGTCGGCGGTCTGGCGATTGGTCAGTTTGCCGGCGCGCAGCGGCACGGATTCGATGATGACGCCGTAGGGGCGTTGCTGGTTGTCAATGGGCGGCTTGCTGATGGTCCGGCTCTTCGCGGGTACGGCAAAGAGCTCGAGGGCGCGGTCATGGCGCCGGACCATGCGGCACCATTTGATGCACTTCTCGTAGTACTCCGCGGCCTTGTCCAGGTGCCAATTGCCGGTCAGTTCGAGCCGGGCCAGTTCCAACAGGGCTTCGCCGCGATAGAGCCCGTTCGGGTTGGCTCGAACGAAGGCGCGGAGGGCCTTCACGGTATCTTTGACCCGGCATTCGCCGGTGATAATCCGGGAGGCGCCGGTTGCCTGAATCAACGCCCGCATCCGGCCCTGCGCCAGGCAGCGATGGAAGCGGCCGGCTTCGGCGTAGACGGACTTGCCGCAACGGCGGTCAAGGATGTCGTAGCAACTGACGGCGGTTTCGTATTTGCCGGCCAGGTGGGCGGTTCGGGCTTCCTCGTAGAGCACGTAGTCGATGCCGTATCTGGCGATCCGCAGTTCGCGTTCGATGGCGGCAATCTTCCGCCGCAAGCGCGCCCGGATCCGCAGCCAGTGGTCGTGGTTCGGTTTTTTCGGTTCGCGTTCATTGTCACTCGCCGAGATTTTCCGGCGTCGGAAGAATCGTTCGCCGTCGCCCAGGGCGTCGCGGTAGTACAGCAGTGCCTTGCGGTTCTCCCCGGGAATGCGGACGCAGTCGCCAAGGCCCTCCTTGGCAACGACCCCGGGCAGGCCGGCGGGACATTCGTCGACCGCTTTGTTGAGGAGATGAATGGCGGCCGTGAGCTGGCCGGTGCGGGCCTGATGACGGGCGTTTTCAGCAAACCCCTCGATCCGGGGATAGGCCAGGTTGGCGGCCGTCGGCGCCGCGTACGGCTCAAGGCGGGCCGCCAGTTTGCGTTGATCGTGTCCGCTGCACGCCGGCCCGAGTGCGACCAGGGCGCGGACCGCAACAACCGGGTCCCGCGAGCGCGTCAACCGCGCGAGTTTGAGTATCCCTTTGCGCTTCGTCTTTTTCGCCTGCAGCAGGGCGGCCGCCGCGGCCACCTCGTCGTCCGCAACAAGGTCCATAACGGCGCCGCCGACCAGGCAGCAGCCCCAGATAGAGAGACACAGAAAATGAGTTCGCATGAGTCCACCGATGTTGTTCACGACCCGAGGCGCCACCCGTTGGGCCCCAAGCCCCGAAAGTTCAGGTTGATCAGGAGACCTCACAGTACCAGGGAGCGTCGGGCGTGCAAGCCGAGATCCGCAGGAACACGGAGAAATGCCTGGAACAGGCTGGACAAAAGCCGGTTACAGCTTAATATTTATTTATAGAGAGCATCTGTGGGAATATGGCTTGAGGTGGCAAACCGAGATCTCCTGCACGTATCCTGTGGGCGGCAAGAAGAAATATTCATGACACAAACCTGGTGAATTCAGGAGGGCGCTATTATGGCCCTGCCAAAGAATGTCACGGATCACCTGCCCGGCCAGACGGAGGAATCCGATGGTGCGCGCACGACGATCCTGCTGGTGGAACCCGACGCGATTTTTCGCCGGTTGATGGTGCGCTGTCTGGGCAAGGAGGGGCACCTGGTGTACGAGGCAACGAATGCTGAGGATGCGACGGCGCACAGCGAATGGCACACCGGCTCCATTGATCTGGTGATTGCCGATCTGGCCGCCGCCAAGAGTCGCGACTGCCAGTTGATCCGCAGCCTGATCGCGGACAACCCCGGGTGCCGTGCCCTGTTGATTTTCGGCTATCTGGAAAGTACGAAAACGCCGACGCTGGATTTTGCCGCCGAGCACATCGAGACTATCAACAAGCCCTTCGGCCCGACCGCCCTGACCGAGAAGGTGAAGCACGTGCTGGCTTACGCCCGGGACTGATCAACGGGCAGCTGCGGGAGGGGACAGTTTCAGGCCTGGGTAAGAATGGGATGGGCGTGAGAGGGACGATTGGCCGCGCATCCTGAACGCGGCGCGAAACGCTGCCGGCAGCAGTGATCCGGTTGTCCACGGGGCGAGGCGCAAGCCGGTTTGTGTTCAGAACGACCAAGCCAGAGTAAGCGAGCCGTAGCGGGAGCTTTCTTTCTGGGTTTCGAATTGATCGCTGCCGCGCATCATCACAAAGCGGAGATGCAGGCCATTCCAGGAATAGGCTATCCCGGCAAAGGCAGCGCCTTGGGCGTGCTCAAGATCGACGCCGTGGCTGTCTTCCCAGGTGTTCCCTTCCAAAAGCAGGTAGTTGACGACGTAGTAGCCCTCAATGCCGATCAGCAGGTAAAAACAATGCAGACTGTTGTTGGTGCCGACCTGGGGGACGGAGCCGATGCCGCCCCGGTAGAGCGAAACTGCCGGATGCGGCGGCAGATTGATGCCCAGCCGGCTGACAAAGCCGAGCTTCGCTGCACTGACAAGATTGCCGGCGTGTATGCCGGTATACCCGGTAATATCCCAGATGTGCGGCAAATTACCCAGCCGCGGCGCTACGGTCCGGCGATATTCATAGGCGAGGTTTAAGACCGGTTCATTCTGCAGTTGATGCTGCCAGCCTTCGGGTTTATTGACGCTGAAGGTTTCGTGGACCGCGATCTGCGTGTGATCCGCTTGCGATGCCGGCCCGACGACACCTCCCAGGAGCGAGAATGTGTGGATTGCATTCCGTTGCCAGCGATAGGAGCGGCCGATGGAGAAGAACAACAGGCCGGCGTAAGGCTGGCTTTCCGGCTGCAACATCGGATTCTCGATGTCTTCCGGCGTCTGCATCACCTGGCCCAGCGAAAACTGCCATTGCGTTTCCGGTTCCGATGGAAGCCGTCGCCAGGCACGGGCGTAACTGAGGATGATCCCATTGGTGTAGCCGCCGTCTGTACCGGCAAAGACGTCATTCTCGAAAACGATGGAAAGCTGGTCGTCCAAACGATCTTCGCCTTCGTCGGTGAGACCGATTCCGGCCGCGAGCTGAATCAGGACCATCACCGCTGCAACTATGTTTGCTTTGCTCAAAACCGGTCGTGCCTTCCTGTTGTGTTACCCGAACGAGTAGAGCAGCTTTCCTGCCATTCCTCCAGTCCAGCCGCAGCTTGCCGGTTGCTTCCTGTTCAGGGCGGAACTGTCGTTGAACTTGGCGGGGTGTAAATCCGGCTGACGCCGGTTGCTCGGCGGTCAGGGACGAGGAGCTGACGATGCCTGGCTTCGATTTCCGCCGCCGGCCCGTTGGGCCTGAGGACGGTGCGGTTGAGACCAATCTCCGCGGTTTCTGCGGTTCTTCCCGTCTGTGCTTTTATTCAGCACGGCGGCTATTACTGTATGAGCTCTTTCAACCAGTACAGAAAGGGCCGATGCCGCATGAAAAACAAAATCATTGGTGCGATCGCGGGACTGATGCTCCTGGTTTGCTCCGGCTGCGCCTACGTCAATATTCGGACCCCGTTTGACGGCGACCTGGATCAGACCGAGCTCGGCACAAAAATCGGGCGATCGAGCAACTACAGTGTGTTCTGGCTCGTATCCTGGGGCGACGGCAGCTATGCCGCTGCCGCCCGGGACGGCGACATCAAAGTGATGAAGCACGCGGATCAGGAAATCTTCCAACTCTTCTTCGGCCTCTATCTGAAACGGACCGTGATTGTTTACGGTGACTGACTGTCTGAGGCTGTACTACACGCTCGGAGCTGCGTTTCATGGCTAAATGCAAAACAGCGCTGATGATCGCGGCACTCCTTCTTGTAATGACCGGTTGCGGTTCATTCGGCGGCCCCGACTCCGAGGTCGAGAGTGACTTCACCGAGGGCCGGATCTTCACCTACATGCGCGTGCCCTTCACCCGGAACCTGAACAACACGCCGTCACCGGAATTCGAAGGCGGCAAGAAGCGCATCATCCACATTAAGGAACCGTTCTCCGGCGCCGGCATCTACGCCGAGTTCAACTCCAACGCCATCGCCGATATCGCGAAGGAACGGGGACTGAAACGGTTCTACTTCGCCGACCTCGAGGTCTTCGACATCCTGGGGATCTTCAGTTACCGCAAGCTGATCCTGTACGGCGAGTAGCCGCTGCGCGGCGGCAATATCGGCCATTGGCCAGCGCGATCCCAAGCCCCTTGAAGCCGCCCCCAATCGGCCTATAATTTCATCAGGTGACTGTATGAGATGGAGGCGCACGGCTGTGAGACATGGAAGGTTCACCCTGATAGAGCTGCTTGTTGTCGTGGCGATCATCGCGGTGATTGCCGCCATGCTGCTGCCGGCTTTGACTCGCGCCAAGGAGACGGCGCGGACCGCGTTGTGCTCCGGCAATCAGAAGCAGATCGGCGCCGTATTCATGCTGTTTGCCGATGACCACGACGAATTGCTGCCGCCGTTTTCGATCAAGACCAAGCTGGGGGTGCACAACGACGTCTGGGGCTGGCACGAGTTCATCATGTACTACACCGACGGCCAGTTCAAACGCGACGCCGACGAGGCGGGCTATGTCGGGGTCAACAAGTTTTGGACAGAGAACATCCGGCACACGGCGCCGAACGGCCATCCGATCAAGGCCTGGGGACCGTCCGGCCAGTACCGCTACCACCGCGGCTCGATCCTGGACTGCCCGTCGAGTCGCGAACTGTCCCCCGGTTTCGGCAGCGGCGCCCGCTGGCAGGACTACAATTCGATCGTGCGCGGGCTGCCCAGTTGGGACCCGCTGCTGGGCACGGACCACAAAGGCAAGGACTACCGGCGACTCGCGAGTCATGATACCCGCATTCTGGTCATTGACGCCGGCGGCTCTAATCCCGCAGGCATCGGTTCGAATCCGGCCGACACGACGCGTTGGTCCGACGGCATCGACCGGTATCCGGGCATGCGTCGTATCCGGTCTACAACGCCAACCGTGCCTTGGCGTCGCAGTATAACGGAGTCTTTGTGACGCCGCGTCATCTGGGCGGTACGAATGCGTTGTATCTGGACGGGCACGTTGGCTATATCGGTCAGGTGCAGCAACCGAATTCCGAGTTCTTCGGGGATTACTGGCACAAGGGCAGCGGCGCCTTCTACGCCTGGTATAAGGGCAACGACTACATTCTGCGGGAGTAACGGATCGAGTTTGAATAATTCATCCGCCTTCCACTGCAAGCCGTCATTGCACCCAATCGCAAGCAGTTCCAGTCGACGCCGCTCTTGAACTATGTCCATTTGCCGGCGACCGGCTTACGACTGTATGCTCTTGATCTCGCGCGAAAGGATCCCCCCGGCTGTTCCGGGGGAGTGTCAGCCTCCCTTCAGTTTTGCTTTCGCCACGACTCCCCCGCCCTTTGCTCCGGAATTGGCAAACATTTTGCCAATTCCGGAGCAAAGGGCGGGGGTTCTGTGTGCCGGCTGAACTGAAGGGGTGTAGATGCTCCCCAAGCTGAGCTTGTGGCTTCTTCTCGGAAAGCAGAAACACGATCCCGCACCCTTTCCGCGCGAGGTGGAGCTACGCGCCTTCCTCCATGCCCTATCTACTACTCGCGGTAGGCAATGTTGAAGTAGGGTTTGTAGCCGGCGGGCTTCGGCCAGGGGTCGTACAGCGGGACATCCGGAAACTCACCCTCGCCGCCGGCCTTGATCCAGTCCATGATCTCCGGGGCCGTCCCGCGGCGGCCGAGTTCCCGGATGCCCGCGGCGTGCAGGCGGTTGACCACATCCGGGTTGTTGTCCTGAACAGTCTCCAGCGTGCCCAGCCGGGTCAGCCGGGATGTCTCCGGGGTGACGGCGGCTTCCAGATACCATTCCCGGTCGTAGACGGTGAACAGACAGCCGCGTTCCGCCAGCGCTGTACTGGACAACGCGACTTCACGTTCGCCGGCTTTGCCGTCTCGCGCTTGCGTCAGCACGTCGTAGCCGTGACTGCCTTCCGGCAGTGCGCCGCCGGCCGCAGCCATCAGCGTTGCGGTGATGTCTTGCGGCTGGCAGATGATATCGCTCCGGCCTGTGTCGCCGTCCGGCGTGCGGATCATCAGCGGGACGTGTGCTTCCTGCTCGCGCACCGGGAAGCCTTTGCCGAATCTGTTGCGTTCCCCGACATTTGTCCCGTGGTCGGCGGTCAGCACCAGCATGGTCTTCTCCTTCAGCCCGGAGCTCTCCAATGTGTCGAGGAACCGGCCGAGACAGTGGTCGACCCAACTGACTTTGGCGGCGTAGCTGTGTTTGATCCGTTCGCGGGCGATGTCCGGCAGGTTGGGGTCGTTGCGATACTGCAGCAGCCGCAGATCGATCCGGCCGTCGTAGCCCGGGGTCTTGTCGTACTTCAGCATGAACTCCGGCGGCGCATCCCACGGCTCGTGCGGATCGAAGCAGTCGAGCCACAGGAGGAAGTCCTCGCGTCCGGCGTTGTCTTTGAGAAACTTCGATGCGGTGCTGAACAATCGGGCGCAGTTCCAGTCCTCCAGGCGTTCGCGCGGCAGATTCGCCCGCGAATGCCCGCGCCAGTACCAGCAGTTGTCGCTGTCCGGGTTGGCCGGTTCAAAATCGTCGAGGACCGGGTCGTCCTGCCAGTTCGGCATCTTCTCGGCGGACTCCGTCAGCCAGGCGCGATCGACTTCGGCGCCGCGCACAAAGGTCCAGTAATGGAACGGCCAGTCAAAGTGATGGCCGCCGTTGACCAGGTGCGGCGTGTCGTGGATGATCTGTGTGGCATAGCCCTTTTCGTCGGCCAGGATGCGCGGCATGGTCGGCACGTCGTAGGCCAATGGCTGCCAGACGTGGAACGGTGAGCCGTAGCGGCCGGTGATCAGATCGGTGCGGTGCGGGATGGTCGGGAAGCTGCCGCAGAAGCAGCGGTCGAAAACCCGTGACTCGGCGGCCAGCCGGTCCAGGTTCGGGGTTTGGATAAAGTCGTTGCCGTGCGCGCCGATATAGTCGTAGCGCAGCGTGTCGATAACGAGGACAATGATATTCATGGTAAGGAGGTCCTTGGTTCCGGGACCATCATCTGCCCGGTTGGGGATTCCACCATGAGGGCGGTGCCTGCCTTGTCAAGTCACCGCGTACATCCAGATGGGCTCGGCGTACGTTTTCCAGCCAGGGGACGGAGGCCAAGCGCCGGTCCGGCCAGACGATGCCGAATAAGCGATGCGAGCATCGTGTTTTGACATCAACGCCGCCGGCCGAATGCCTGGACCCGCTCTCCGAGTTGCCCGTTTCCGGGCTCGGGCAATCCGTGGCGGAAAGACTTCCGCCGGATTTATCTAGCCGTTGAGCCAGTTCTCGACGAGTTTCTCGTCGTCGTCGTTGTAGCCGGTGAAACAGCAGTCCATGATCGTGCGGTAGTCGGAACTGGGATTGCCGGCCAAGGCATACGAACCGGCCACGTACAGCCCGCGTCTGGCCTGACGCTGCCATTGGCGAAACTCGGACTTGCAGTAGTCTTGCCAGTCACGGTGACATTGCTCGTAGTCGACAACCTCGCGCAGCGCCGCATCCAATTCGGCGACGATATCCGGCCGTTCCTCGCCCAGGTTGTGCAGTTCGCCCGGGTCTTCGGCGAGATCGAACAACTGACACGGCTGGCCGACGTAGGCGATGTATTTCCAGTTGTCGCGGCGCAGCATGTAGGCCGACGTATTCATGGTCGTGCCGGTGAAACTGGCATAGGCCCAGTTGCGGCTGTCCGTCGTCTTCTGCATTGCCAGCGGCAGCAGGCTCTCGCCGTCACATTCCGGGCGCTCCGGCAGACCCAGCATCTCAAGGAACGTCGGGCACAGGTCGATCAGCGAGACCAGGTTTTCGCTCCTGCCGCCGGCTGGAATGTCCGGCCCGGTGATGATCATCGGGACGCGTACGGAGCCTTCGTACATGGACATCTTATAGTATTGCTGGTGTTCCAGGGCCAACTCGCCGTGGTCGCTGGAGAACACGAAGTAGGTGCTGTCGGCCAACCCCAGACGCTCCATCGCGTCATACATCTCGCCGACCAGGGCGTCGAGTTCCGCAATCATCGCGAAGTAGATGCGGCGCACGATTCGGACCGTGTCGTCGTCGAACCCGTAGCGCCACGATTTGTTCATCCGCTGGAACTCCATGCAGGGATGACTGCACTCGTCCGTTGCCGGGATGTCCACCAGGTCTTCCGGAATGACATCCAGCCAGTACCTGTTCGTCACGAACGCAGCATGCACCAGGCCGGTGCTGAGGTTCAGGAAGAACGGGCGGTCGCCGTCCTGCTGCTCGAGAAACGCGATGCCCTGGTCGATCTTCCGCCAGTCGCCGGCTTGACACCGGCGATCGGTGTTGTCTTTGATCTCGAAGCGCTGGGAGTTGTCGAATTGATAACTCGGCCGGTGGATCCCTGAAGTACTGATCAGGGCGCTGACCCGGGCCTGAATGGTGTGGCCGCCGGATCGGTAGTCCCGCTTGCCGAACACCGCCGTGTTGTGCGTCCGCGGCAGTTCATCCAGCAGGGCCCACATCTTCGGCTCGAGCCCTTTGAAGTTGTTCCAGCTTTCACAGGAATGGGTGTAACGGCCGGACCACATATTGGCCCGCGACGGGCAGCAGATCGGATGCGACGAGTAGGCGTTCGGCAGGAACATCCCGCGGCGGGCGAGGCGATCGAGGTTCGGAGTGGCGTCCTTCAGGGCCGGGTGCCCCAGCAGCCCCAGCATCCGGCCGTCGAAACTCTCGGCGTGGAAGAAGATCACATTGCGTTTGTTGGACATGGCATTTCCTTTCGGCGTTCCTACACCCATGCCAACGTTGGCATGCTTGTCAAGATCCGGATCGAAAGCGGATGAAAAGATGGCGGCGGAAAAGGTTTCTGACGGCGGCGCGGACACACGGTCAAAAAGGAATGCCGATCGCCGCTGCGGGTGTGTCACTTGCCGCCGGCAACCGTTTCCTTCTGTGGTCTGCCCCGGCTGTCCACAGATCGTCAGCCGGCAATATCGCCCATTTCTAAACGTTTAACTTGACAGGATAAACGTTTAACCTATATTGGGAATTATGAAGGTGACGCTCAAGGAGATCGGGAAACAGTGCGGGGTGTCGGTCTGTACCGTCAGCCAGATCCTGAACCGGACCTCGGACCGGTACAGCCGCGACACGCAGGAGCGCGTACTGGCCTGCGCCGCGAAACTCGGCTACCGCCCCAATGCCTTTGCCCGCGCCACCCGGCGGAAGGGATTCGGCGCCGTGCTGCTGCTGCGGGCGCAGGATGTGTCGCGCAGTTACCTGCCGCGGTTGCTGTTGGATGCGGTGGAGGATGCCGTGCGCGCGCGCGATTGGCATCTGCTGACGGCCCGCGCTTCCGACGCGGAGTTGAACGACGACAAACGGCTGCCCAGCTTTTTGCAGCAGCATCTGGCCGACGGCATCCTGCTCAACTACCATCAGGACATTCCGTCGGGTTTGCCGGACATGCTGCAGAAGTACCGCATGCCGACGGTCTGGATGAACTGCCGGGCGGAGTATGACACGGTCTATCCCGACGATCTGGGCGGCGGCCGGCTGGTGACGGAGGAATTGCTCAAGCTGGGGCATCGTCGGATTGCCTATGTTGACCAGCAGCTGCCGGCGAGCCGCGCGATTCATTACAGCCGGGCGGATCGCTGCGACGGCTATGTCGCGGCAATGGAAGCTGCCGGTCTGACGCCGCAGGTGGTGGCCGAACCGGCGGCAGGCGTTTCGCGGCTGGAACACCTTGTGGCAGTCCTGTCGGCCGTCGATCGGCCGACGGCCGTGATCGGGTATTCGACGCCGACGGCCGACAGCGTCGCGTATGCGGCCCTGCTGGCGGGCGGCCTGCGCGTGCCGGACGATCTTTCGATCGCGAGTTTTGACAGCTACCCGCGTTCTTCGCATGCGGGTCCGCTGCATTCGTGTGCCCTGATCCCCTGGCGCGAAGTCGGACATACGGCGGTTGACCTGCTGGTTAAGCGGATCAAGCGGCCGGGGCGGCGCCTGAAAGCGCGTGTGCCGGACTATAGTTGGAAACCGGGCGGAACATCTGCTCCGCCGCAAGACACTGGAGACAAACGATGAATGCCGGGAAAAGCACGGCCCGCCATACACCCTTTACTTTAATCGAACTCCTGGTCGTCGTCGCGATCATCTCAATCCTGGCGGCGATGTTGCTCCCCGCTCTGACACGAGCGCGGCAGACGGCGCTGCGGGCTGTCTGCATGGCGAACATGAAGCAACAGGCACTTGGCTTGATGAACTACATGGACAGCAACGAAGGCTACCTGCCGAAGGGCCTGGATTATCTGACCGGCGATTCCCTGCGCTTCACCGGGTGGGCCTCGCACCTGCGTTGGGACCCGTCGGGCGGCTGGTGCAATCTGGGACGGCTGTACGAAACGGGCGAGATCCTGGACGGTCAGTTGTACTTCTGTCCGGCGTCGGATCACCGGCGTTACGGCGACTATACGCCCTGGCCGACAGTCAGTTCCTCGGGCGGAATCGACGGATCGTATTGGTTGAACCCATATGTCTATCCGTCCGAGACCGCGGCGCGGCCGTGGAATACGTACGCCAGTTGGCAGCCGCGGGCGTACCAGCGGCTTCGAGACATCCCGGACGGCAAGATCCTGCTCATGGATCATCCGAAGGGCGCCCATCGTCTGGGAACGCGCCAGCATTGGAACGTCATGCGCAAGGACACATCGGTATTCGGCGCGAAGGGTGCGGACCTGGAGGCCATCTATGCCCAGTCCACGAGCCACGGCTATCCGGAATGGCATCCGGCGTTTGCGATTCTGGAAGGGATGTAGGCCTGAATGGCCCTGGCTTTAGACGTGTTCGGGACGTTTGCCCGCCGGTCCTGAGTCCGGCGCGGAGCGCCTCCGTGCAGGAGTTCCCGGCTTCAGTCGGAAGCTCGCCTTCCAGGTTCGGCGCCGCGGGTCAAGGTGTTTTCATCAAGGCGCGAATGTGCTCGAGGTATTCGCTGCCGGCGAGATAGGTGTCGTCATGCGAGCCGCCTTCGACGCGATAGAGGGTTTTGGGTTCGTTGGCGGCGGCGAAAAGCTGTTCGGCCATCGGGTAGGGGACCACGCGATCGGCGGTGCCGTGGATGATGAGTTTCGGGCAGGTGACCGCCGGGATCTTCCGGAGATTGTCGAACTTTGTCCGGACCAGGAAGCGCGGCACAAAGGGATAGACTGCCGCGGCCATATCCGGAACCGAAGTGAAGGTTGATTCCGTGACGAGCGCCGCGGGCCGCACGTTGACGGCGAGATCGACTGCCGGGCCGCCGCCCAGCGAGGTGCCGTGGACGATGATGCGTTCCGGCCGGAACCCTCTGGCGACCATCAGGTCCCAGGCCGCCCGGACATCCTGGTACAGGCCCTTCTCGTTCGGTGATCCCGCGCTCTTGCCGTAGCCGCGATAGTCGAACATGAACACGTACGCGGGCAATTGGTTGAGTACAGAGATCTTGGTTCGCCGGCCGCTGAGGTTGCCGGCATTGCCGTGGCAGCAGAGCACGAGCCAGTCGGTATCGACCGGCTCAAAGGTGCCCGGACGCGGTTGTCGGTTCGGGCGGCACAGCCAGCCGTGCAGTCGAGTGCCGTCGGCCGCCTGGAATTCCAGCTCTTCGACGGTGGTCGCCAGATCCCCGCTGACGGCAAACGGCCGGGGATCCCAGTCGCCGTCTTTTGCGGGGAAGTAAATCAGATGGTTTTCCATCAGCATGAGAAAGCCGAAGAACAGGACGACAAAGAGCAGCACCAGCCGCAACAGTCGCCACCCGGGCTTCTTGCTGGCCCAGAGTTTTTTGAGAACATGTTTCATCCGCCATTCCGGAATCAAGCCTAACGGTAGCACTCCTTGGCTTTGCGGTCCAATCGGATGATGGCGGCTGCACCCGCTCGTCTGCTGCTCTTGCGGGCCCCGCGTCTGCCCGGCGGGATTGGCTGCGCGCTCCGGGTTCCTGTAACCCGGCGGCCGGGCAGATGAGATTCGCGGGCCTCGGGAAAAGTCCCGATTTCTCCGGCGTCATTGCTGGCAAGGCCAGAGGGACTGACTATAATGTAGGGCTCCGGCTGGCGCGAGTGGGGCGGCGGACCGGTGCAAGACAAACTCTTGACAGACAGGACCTCCTTCGCGTTATGATTCTCAGTGGTAAAGAAGTTTCGAAAGCGGTTGCGGCCCGGGTGCAGGCCCAGGTGGAAACGCTGAACTCGCAGCACGGCCTGACGCCGGGCTTGGCCGTGGTGCTGGTCGGCGACGACCCGGCATCCCGCGTCTATGTCAACAGCAAAGCGAAAAAATGTCTCAAGCTCGGAATCCATTCCGCCAAGCACGAATTGCCCGCGGACGCCACCCAGGAGGACGTCCTGGAACTGGTCGAGCAGTTGAACCACGACGACGCGATCCACGGCATCCTGGTGCAGTCGCCGCCGCCGAAACAGATCGATGAACGCGCCGTGATCGAAACCATTGACCCCGCCAAGGACGTCGACTGCTTTCACCCGGTGAATGTCGGCCGGATGCTGATTGGCGATGAGGACGGTTTCGTGCCGTGTACGCCGGCGGGCATTGTTGAAATTCTCAAGTATTATAAGGTGGAAACATCCGGCAAACACGCCGTGATCCTCGGCCGCTCCAATATCGTCGGCAAACCGATGGCGGCGCTGCTGAGCCGGAAAGCGGACTACGCCAACTGCACCGTGACCATGTGTCACTCACGCACCGCGGACCTCGCCGGCATGTGCCGACAGGCGGATATCCTGGTCGCGGCTATCGGCCGGCCGGAAATGGTTACCGCCGATTTCGTCAAGGACGGCGCCGTGGTGATCGACGTCGGAATCAACCGCGTCGACGATCCCGGCGCCAAACGCGGCTACCGCCTGGTCGGCGATGTCGCTTTCGATGAAGTCAGTGCGAAGGCGTCGGCCATCACGCCCGTGCCGGGCGGCGTCGGTCCGATGACGATCGCGATGTTGATGCAGAACACAGTTGTCGGCTGTTGCCGGCAGCATGGCGTCGCCTTGCCGCAAGTGTAGATTCGGAACCCGGCAGTCTCATGCCCATACGTCAGAAAATCGCCAGATCCGCAGTTCGCGTCATCGCCCGTTTGCACGACGCCGGCTACGAGGCCTATCTGGTGGGCGGCGCGGTGCGTGACCTATGTCTGGATCGCGAGCCGAAGGACTACGACATCGCCACCGACGCTACCCCTGAAGAGGTCAAGGAGGTCTTTGGCCGGCGGTCACGGATCATCGGCCGGCGTTTCCGGCTCGTGCATGTTTACATGGATCACCGGACCTACGAAGTCAGCACCTTCCGGCGCGAACCGTCGATGGAGGAACGCAAGGGCCGCAAGGACGACGACGGCATTATCGTCTGGCGCGACAATGTCTTCGGCAGTCTGGAGGAAGATGCCCGCCGCCGGGACTTCACGGTCAATGCGATCTACTACGATCCGATGAATAAAGCGCACGGGTTCACCGACTTCGTTGACGGCCTCGCCGACATGGATGCCGGCCTGGTGCGCACGATCGGCGAGGCGCACATCCGCATGGCCGAGGACCCCGTGCGCATGCTGCGCGCTCTGAAACTGGTCGGGCAATACGGGTTTGCGCTGGACGAACCGGTCAAGGACGCGATCCTGGCGGGCGCTGAGCAGATTACCCGTTGCTCCCAGGCTCGCCTGCTGGAAGAGCTCTACAAGGTCATCAAGAAACCGTACTGCGTGCCGACCCTGACTGCCTGCCAGAAGTACGGCCTGCTGCCGCACCTCCTGCCGCAGCTCAGCCGAGCCTGGGGTACGCCGCCGGCCAAGCAGGTTTTGGATCTGCTGGAAGCCCGCGACCGCGGCGTGGCCGCCGGCGAACTCTATCCCAGCCGCGTGACCGGGCTGGCCGCCCTGATCCTGCCGTTCGCCGCGGAGGAGTTCCGTCGGGGCGAGCAACAGCTCTGGAAGAACTTTGCCGGGGTCGACAAGAAGCTTCAGCGTCTGGTACGGGAGTTTATGAAGCCCTACCTGGTGCCGCGTTATATGGTCGCCAAAGTGCGCGATGTCCTCTTGCTGCAGCCCAAACTGCTGGCGGTCCGCAACCGCAAGCGGCTGTTGCGCCACCCGGAGTACAATCGCTCGCGTGATCTGTTTAAGGCCTGCGTGGAAGCCTTCCACTGGGATGCGAGCGTGATGGATGCCTGGCCCGAACAGGATCCGCCGCGTAAGGGGCGGCGGCGCCGCCGCCTATGACGCGAAAGGCCTACATCGCTCTCTGGCTCCTGCTGCCGCTGGTTGCCGCGGCCCTGTTCTTCGTCGTCCGGCACAACCTGGCAACCGGTCCGTCGGCGCCGGATCCCGCTGCGGCGGTGGCGCCGGCGGCGCCGGATGAGACGGCCCCGGCGGTGCCGGAGAAAAAACCGGAGGTCGTGCGCCCTGCGGGGATCAGCGATTACCGTGATCTGCAGTTGACCCTGCCACGGGCCGCGGCCGACCTGCTGCGGAAATCCCGCCCCGGTATCGAGTGCGCCGGTATTCTGGTTGCGCCCGAACGCGAACTGGTGCTGTGGTCGAAGGACGCCGATGAACTCGTGCCGATTGCCAGTATGACCAAAATGATGACGACGCTGGTCGCATTCGAGCTGATTGCCGCGCGGGAC
This sequence comes from uncultured Lentisphaerales bacterium, assembly GCA_964384625.1. GTDB lineage: Bacteria > Verrucomicrobiota > Lentisphaeria > JABSQK01 > JABSQK01 > CAYLNH01. The sequence goes on along the minus strand of CAYLNH010000093.1, from coordinate 6,388 downwards.
GACCTGTCGCTGGACACGGTGGTCGCCGTCAGCCGGGCGGCCCAGAACATCGGCGGCAGTGAGATCTGGCTGATGGCCGGGCATCGCTATCCCCTGCGCGATCTGCTGCGCGCCTCGGTGGTCAAGAGCGCCAACGACGCCATGTACGCGGTGGCCGAGCGCACGGCCCCCGGCAACGATGTGCAGCAGTTTGTCGTGGTGATGAATCGCCGGGCGCGGCAGCTTGGAATGAGCAAAGCCCGCTTCCGCAATGTCCATGGACTGCCGGAGCCCGACCGCCGCGACGACAACCGGGCGAGTTGCCGTGATCTCGTGGTCCTGGCCCTCGCTTTGCGCCGTTACCCCGAAATCTGGGAGTGGTGCAAGCTGGACATGGTCCGCTTCCGGCACAACAACGGCAAGGTTGTCGACATGTACAACTCCAACCGCCGGTTGTTGCGGCATTGCAGCGGCGTCACGGGGCTGAAAACCGGCTATACGAAAACGTCCGGTTTCTGCGTGACTGCCACGTGTAGACGCGGCGGCGAGCAACTGATTGCGGTGGTTACGGGGTTCAAGAACAAGAACGACCGCTACCTGTTTGTTTCACGACTGTTCGAATGGGGGTATGCCCGGTTGCCGTATCTGTCGGCGCCGAACGGCTCCGTCGCTGCCCCCGAGATGGAATGAGGCAGCGGCCGGTGCCGCATGTAAGTCGTTGTACATGGGGAGGAAAAACACGGCGTCTCCTCCCGCCGCGGATATTTCGCGGCCGTCGCCCGGCTTGGGGAAAATACGGTTTTTGCGGTGGCGAGTTGATCCGCTTCGTGGTATTGTGTTGGCACTTCAAATACCTAACCATCATCGTTCGGGCCACGGGTTGCCACGATAACGCAGGGGAACGAATATGAGTCTACCGAGACTTCCCGCGGAAATGCAGGGAGACTGGATCTGGGTGAACGCGGACCAGAACAGTGTCGAAAACTACGCGTTCTTCCGCAAAGAGTTCGTCCTGGAGGAAGTCCCGACTGCCGCTGATTTCTGGATCACGGCCAATACGCACTACCATGTCTACATCAACGGTCGGCATTTCTGTCGCGGTCCCGCTCCCGCGGCCGCCAACACCGCATGTATTTCCCATTTCGAGGCCGCCTACTGCCTCCAATACGGCCGGAACGTGGTGGCTGTGCTCGTGCATAACGTCGATATCAGTCGCTACGGCAACAACCGCAAAAAGTCGGCGCTCTGGTGTCAGATGAACGTTGACGGAAACCCCACAGTCCTGACCGATGCCAGCTGGTCGGCACGACCGGGCGACTGTTATCTCGCCAATCAACCGCGGGTCTCGAGTACCGATGGCTTCGTCGAAGCGGTCGATATGCGGTTGTATCCGGACGGCTGGAATATGCTGGACTACAACGGCGACGGCGCCTGGGAGTCGGCAAAGGTGCTCAGCCCGATTTCCGACGGCAGGTACCAGTTCACCACGGCGCCCGATACCGAGCGCGTGTCCGAGGCCTACAGCTTCCTCAACCTCGTGATCCACGGTACCGCCGAGCGGAACCGGGCAACCAGCAATGTCAGCTATCCGCGGGCCCCCGTCTCGCCGGGCGTCTATGCCGCCGAGACCTATATCCACTCGGGACAGGACGCCGAAGGGCTCGCATTCCAGATGCTCACCGACGACCCCTGTTGCCTCTATGTCAACCACAAGCTGGTGTTCTCCCAGGGCGTGCGGGAGATGCAGAACTTCATCGACCCGGATTGGAATGCACCGCGGTGCTACGCCCAGGAGGAACTGGCGGATATCAGCGGCCGCATGGATATCAAAAAAGGCACAAACCACGTGACCATCGTCCAGCAGGTCGGCACCAATTCGTCCGGCGCTACCTTGATCTTCCCCGAAGTTGAAGAAGGCGGGTTCAAGTTTGCCCGCGGCAAAGATGCCATCAGTATGCCGGGGTGGACGATCACTGGGCCGCTCAACCTGCCGTTCTCGCATGTCAGCGACCCGCTGAACCTCGGGTTCAAGCCGTCCGAAGCCTATTTTAACAAGGAATCCCTGGATGTCGCCGCCGGGCTTATTGCCCACACCTTCACCGTGGCCGAAAGCGAGCCGGAAGGGATTCCGATCGACGAAGTCGAACTGGAACAGGGCCAGTATATGGTCCTTGAGCTCGAACGGTATGTCCGCGGCTGCCCGCAGATCGAGTTGGAGGGCAGCGCCGGCGACCTCATCGACGTGGTTTACGGCGATAGTCTCGACGGCGACCTGGTCAATCCGATCAAGGAAGGTGTGCGCAAGGTCTATACCATCACGCTGAGTGATACTGCCTCAACCTGGCAGGCGGTGGCGCCGCATGGAATGCGCTACCTGATGGTCTTCTGCCGGCACTGCTCGCATTCCGTCACCATGCGCGACGTCTGTGTCCGCCGGCAGGTCGCGAACCATCGCGATCCGGCGTCCTTCGTCTGCTCCGATGAGCTGTTCAACCAGATCTGGGAAGTCGGCCTGAATACCCTGGAAGCCACTCATGACTCGGTCTTCCTTAACGCCGGCGGCCACCAGGAATGTCAGTTCCTGACCGATGCGATGCTGCAGAGCTTCGCGAGTTTCCATCTGTTCGGCAGCTATGAATACTCTGAAAAGGCACTGCGTGAGTTCGCCGCGGCGCAATACGAGAACGGCGAAATGCCCGCGCTCGTGCCGGGCGACTTCGCCATCAAACTCCTGGATTCCATGATGCTCTGGCCGGTGTGGCTGCAGCGGCACGTCGAGCATTCCGGGGACATGGACCTGCTCAAAGAGATGCTGCCGCACCTTGAGCGTCTGCTGATCTATCTCGAGGCGGAGGCCGGAGAGGAAAGCGTGCTGCTCGGGAACCGGACGCCGCCCTATGACAATCCGTGCATCGTCGACTACGACGGTCTGCTCGACCGCCGCGGCATCTCGACCGCGTTGAATGCACTGTACGTGCTGTGCCTGCTGCGCTCGGAGTGGCTCTTCCGTCTCGCCAAACACAATGATTTCGCCAAGTACTGCAACCGTCTCGCGGCCGAAATCGTCAAGGAAATCCGTGATCTCACGTGGAATGAAGAGAAAGGCCTGTTTGCCGACGGCTGGTATGACAAGAAAATGTCGGAACACTGCTCGATGCAGGCGAATGTTCTGGCTCTGATGTGCGGTATGGTGCAGGAGGACGAGTTCGACAAGATCTTCAACGCACTCTTTGTCGAGTACGCACCCTTCCATAACCTCGAGATCGACCAGGAAAACGACAACCCGTTCTTCAAATACTTCATTATGGAAATGGCCTTCTCGCTTGGCCGCAAAGATTGGGCCACGGACTACATGCGATACTACTGGGGCGGCATGATCCAGCGCGGCGCCACTACCTGGTGGGAGAAGTTTTCGCCGGATCTCGCCGACCAGGACCGCCTGCCCATCAGCCTGTGCAATGGCTACGGCGTGGCGGCAAGCTACTTCCTGGTGTCCGAGATGATCGGTATCCGCCCGGCGGAACCGGGCTATAAACAGGTCTACTTCGCTCCCAGCCTGACGGCATTGGAGACGGCTACTGCATCCATCCCCACGCCGAACGGCGCGATCAAGCTCGATTGGCGCTTCAATGACATGGGCGTGCTCGAAATGAGCATCGACGCCAACTACCCGCTTGAAGTCGTTATCCAGGTCGATAAGGCGCTCGCCGCCAATGCAACGATGAAGATCGGTGAGAATGTCGCCATCCTGAAATAGCTCGATTTCGCCGCGAATTTCGCCTGGCTGATTTGAAACTGCTTGCGCTGCCGCTACATTAGCCGCTCTCATTTTACTTTTGCGTTGAATCTTCTGCTGCCCGTAAACGGCTGTTCAACGCCTGAGCTGATCCGTAGCAGACTATCCAGAAGGAGCTCGAAACAGATGTATGCAATTATTGAGACCGGTGGTAAGCAGTACAAAGTCCAGCCCGGTGATATCCTCGATATCGAACGCCTGGATCTCCAGGACAATGACACGGTCGAATTCGATAACGTCCTCGCGGTAGCCGATGACAACGGGCTCAAAGTCGGCAGCCCGAAGCTGCAAGGCGCCACCGTCGCCGCCGAGCTGATTGACCATCACCGCGGCAAGAAACTTGTCGTCTTCAAGCGGAAGCGTCGCAAGGGCATGCGCCGGAAAAATGGCCATCGCCAGGAACTGACCAAGGTCAAGATCGTCGAGATCAAGCCTGCCGGGTAGGGCCGGCGGAACTGTCGGTACAGCAACGTGCCGGATAGTTTTCGTGCCGGCCCGTAGTGCATTCATGCACTTACCCCCCCCAGGACCGCAGCCTCGGATTCCGGCACGCGAAACACCATGAAGAACTGCCCAATGTGCCGTATCGTGCGCGGCGAGCAACCCGCTCGGATCCTGTTCGAGGACGAGTGCCTGCTCGCTTTCCTGCATATCGCCCCCGTCAACCCCGGTCATGCCCTGGTCATCCCGCGGCAACACTACAACAGTCTGACCTCGGTCCCGCCGGAGGTGCTCAAGGCGGCCGCATTGCTCTTGCCGCGGTTGGCTCAGGGCCTGCTCCGGGCCGTTAAAGGCGACGGCTTCAACCTGCACTTGGCCAACGGCGAAAACACCGGTCAGGCTTTCCCGCATACGCATTGGCATATTATCCCGCGCTACGGTAACGACGGCTTCGCCTGGAACAGCCGGGTCGTTGACTGTACAACGGCCGAGCAGGACGCTATTGTGCGGAAGGTGCGCAAACGTCTGGAGCCCGTTGATGAAGCATGACCCCGCCTTTGATGAGCAACTCAAGGAGATCCTGGAGCGCGAGTCAGCCTTCGATCGTGACGCCTACTACTTCGTCCGTGACGCAGTCAGTTTCGCTCATAAACGCAAGGCCCGCACCGGCAGCCGGACCTCGGTGCATGTGAACTGCGTCGAACTGATGGACGGTTTTCGCTGTTATGCCCTGCAGCAGTTCGGCCCGCTCGCCTTCCAGGTTCTGAACAGTTGGGGGATCCAGACCACGATGGATGTCGGTAATATCGTTTTCCTGATGATCGGCGCCGGCATCTTCCGCGCCAGCGACGAGGACAACCTCGAAGCCTTCCGGGATGTTTTTGACCTGCAGGAAGTCCTGCTCAAACCCTACACCCCGACCGGTAAAGACGTCTCCATCCCACAGATCGATGGCGATGCCTAGATGTCCCAGGCATCCTCTTCCACTTCTCCATAGGCCCCCAACACGATCGCACCCGTGCTCTTGGCGTGTCGGCAGAGCACTTCATGCGCTCCCGTCCGCACCTCGATCGATTCGCTGGTGGCCTGCAGGTGCAGCACCAGCAACAGTGCTGCGGGATGCCCGCGCAGCGTCTTCCGGGCCCGTCGCCGCGTGCGGAAATCGTCCGCATCCAGGTCTTTCAGCGCCTGTTTGACGCTGGCCTGAACGCTGGGAGTCATCTCCTTCAGGACCGCTGTCCGCAGTTTATGCGGGTCCGAGTGGTCGTCGCCAAACAGAAAACCGGTCAGCGCACCGGCCAGGGTTTTTGCTGATTTGTGGTCATTCCAGGAAAACTCTTTGACCGCGACAACTTTGCCTGCCGGACTGACCAACAGACAATTACCCTCCGGCGCCTCCTTCTTGAATGTCTGTTTCACAAAGCCCCGCGGCAGGCAGACGATGGCGACTCCACCCAGCAGTTCACGGACTTCCGGATGGCGTTCCTGCAAATACCGGGCCAAGGCAGCCGAGGCCAGCCGCAGATGGGGGGTCTTCAGGACCAGGGCGTATTGTCCGGTTTGCTTCTGTCGCGTTCGAATCACTCGCCAGAGGACCTCGGGAGCATCCGTTTCCGCCTGACGATCTTCATTCTGCCGGTCTTCATCGGTCTCCCAGGCCCGGACCTGAGCCACCGCCAAGAAACAGGCACAAAACACCAGATATCCCGCCGCTTTACAAAACGTAACGCACATGATCATCTCCGTTCGGCGCAATAAAGCAATATAACGGTCTGAGGCGAAAAAGTCAAGAGGCGGAGAGCCGCGAAAGCATTGCTTCGATGATGGGGTGTGCACACTTCCCCACGTCGCCGTTGAGCTGCCAGTGGCCGTATGCCGCTGAAGCACTGGTTGGTCTGCTGACCCCATGTACCCCACCTCCTCCCCGGTCCCGGGGAGGGCGGCAGGGCGGTCGAGTTTTGCAGCTCACGGACCATGCCCTTGACAGGACGAGCCTGTCGGTGGTGGAACACCGGCTTCGGCGACGCTTCGTTGCTGAGACATTACGCGTGAAAAGCAGTATAACGCGGCGCAGTACTGCCCGCGGAGCGCACCAAGAAATGGGGCGATTCGCCCGACACACCTTTCCATGTGTGCCGGCTTGCGGATTCCTGTCCGCCGGTATGGGCACAC
>CAYLNH010000092.1:0-24464 GCA_964384625.1 uncultured Lentisphaerales bacterium | reverse complement strand
CGGTTCGGAGGGAGGGGAGGGGCCCAACGACGGGCCCCTTTCCTACCCCTATCTTCGGTTCGCCGAACTACCACAGTACGGACCCGTATTCGAGGGGCGCCCCCTATCATTGACCGGCAGACACATGGAGCTGCGTTCAGCACGGAAACGGCCCGGGCACGGAGCGGTTCGTGGCCCGGGCCGTAGTCTTCTCAATGCCGACGTCTGTCAGAATTCCCGACATGCCGACAAGTCTGCTGACAGGTGGGCCGGTTGGATCGAGCCTGCCGGCGACTTGGCAAGGAGTGTGCTCCCATGAATGAGAGGAATACGCGAATGCAAACCAGAGCGGGAGACGAGCAAAATGCTTAGAGATACCAGAGAACTCACGGGATATGCCATTGCGGCGAAAGACGGCAGGATCGGTCATGTCAGTGACTTTTTCTTCGACAAAGACGATTGGGTCATGCGCTATCTTGTGGTGGATACACGCAAATGGCTCCTGCGCGAGCATGCCCTCCTGGCAACGGCCATCGTCGAGGCTGTCGACTCGGAGCAGCAGGAGATCCTCATGCCCGTAACCAAAGACCAGGTGCACAAAAGTCCGGATGCCGAGAACATCATGCTGATTTCACGCGAGGCGGAACTGCAGTTGATGAAGTACTGGAACTGGGCGCCGTACTGGACCGGCACCCCGATGGGGCCGGTTGTCGGCAATGACGCCGCCAGCGCGGCGACGACGGAAGAACGTGAAATGGCGGAAGACACGACAGAGAGCTATTTGCGCAGCGTCAAGCAGGTCCTGGATTACAAGGTCCTGGCGGAGAACGGCGAACTGGGGAATGTTGCCGGATTTGCCTGCGACGAGACCTGGCGCATCAAATACATCCTGGTCGCCACCCGGCACTGGACGCCCGACCGCACAGTCTATGTGCCGCGCGAGGACGTCTGGGACGTCAGCTGGGCTCGACAGCAAATTGAGCTCACCAACAACGTCGAGGATCTTCGTCAGGCTCCTACGGTTGCCCACGATGATGTTCTCGATCATTTTCACCAGGACACCCCGACGGCCTTCGGCGTCGCTGCTTACCAGAGCGAGTGAAGCGAGCGCGAAAAGCCCCTGACTCCATTGTCCGCAACAAGACCCCCGGCTGCACCGGGGCAGTATCCGACTCGCCTCCGTTTCGCAGTCGGCTGATTCTGCCGCCTATGTTGTGTGTCGGCGGAAGAGGTGTACATATGTACATACCCGATTCGGTGACCCGCAGGTCCTTCTGTCGCTGCGACAATTCGCTTGTCCCGCGGGCGCATGTCACTTCCGTAGGCGTTTCCTGCCAACAATTGGCTCGATCCTACGACCCCAGGCGGTTTATCCGCCTGGTGAAGAAGTTCATTAGTGGCTGCAGGCCCTCACCCCTCATCCTGCTTTTCGGGCGCTGGGAAGCCGGCTTCCCAGCGCCCGAGAAGCGGGTCGTGGGGCCGTCTCCTTCCCTGATGAACTCATTCACCGGGCCGGCAAGCGACCCGGGGTCCAGTGAGTCGCCAACCGGCAACAGACATCACATACGCCCACAAGCCCGCCGGTGGCTGGACTGGTGAACGTTCTGGCGCTATGGTGCGGCTCTTGCCAACGCCAAGGGATGACCTACAGAACTGACATGCGCCCTTGTCCCGCAAATCCTCTTGACTTTTTCGTGGTTATCGACTATATTTGAGCTTAATCAGCAGCCGAACTCCGGTGTTGTGCGCAGTGTTCTGGAGGGGAACACGGTTTCCGGAGGTTCGGGGTCATTGTGCAAAACTCTTGCTGAAGCAACAGGAAGAGATCCTATGAAGACAGTGCTGCGCCTTGGAATTGTGGGGCTTGTCTTGCTGGCTTTCGCCGGCGGCATCTGGTGGGGGGGGAATGTATACTTTGCCAACGCCATGAATATCCACGAGATCGCCGCCAGCGGTACGCCGGATGAACTGGCTTATATCCTCAAGTGGAGTCCTCAGCGGGTCTATGAAGAAGACCGTTTCGGGCGCATTCCGCTGCACGCTGCCGCCTGCCGCAACACGCCGGAATGCGTTGAACAACTGCTGGATGCCGGTTCGGCGCTGGACGTTTCTGATCGCCAGGGACGAACTCCCCTGCATTTGGCGGCGGAGCGCAACCGCACCCTGAACGTCAGGCTTCTGGTCAGCGCCGGGGCTGAAGTCAATGTCGCCGACAAAGAAGGCTGGACGCCGCTTCATTGTGCCGCCACCCTCGATCATACGGCCGTGGCCGAACTGTTGCTGGACAACGGCGCCATGGTCAACGTCAGGGATAAAGACGGGGAAACGCCCTTGGATTGGGCGTTGATGCTGTTTGAACTGCAGGACTGTGAACGCGTGCTGCGCAAGCACGGCGCCAAGACGCGCTTCGAGATGGGCGAGGCCGTCCAGGCGGAAGCGCTGGTGCGCTAGGCGGGCGAGGGAAATGCGGGGGAACCGGCAGGATGCTGCTTCGGGCGCATGCGGGTCATCTTATCGGCAGGGCGCCGGCCGAAATCGCTTTAGCGGCGTTTGCCCAGCGTGATGTCCACCTGCAGCCGGCGGCTGTCGCGTTGAACAACGGCTTGAACGGTGTCGCCTGCTTTGTATTGCTGCAGGACCGCCAGCAGCGCCTGCATGGACTTGACTTCGGTATTGGCCAGCGCCACGATCTTGTCGCCGGGCTTGAGGCCGGCTTTGGCGGCAGGACTTCGCGGGGCCACCTGCCGGATGGGCAGCCCGTCGTCTTCAACTTGGAAAGCCGCCGTCACGCCGAGAAACGCGCCGCCGCGTTTAGGCTGCGGCAGCGGGGTGAACGTCAGACTGATCGCCGGCTGCAGCAATTGCTGGATGACCTTATCGGCGATGTCGATGATGTCGACGGCTTCGACGGGGTTGATCTTGTCGGCGGTGTCGCGTGGGGAATGCGCGTCGCGATGGTAATTGGCGGCGAAGAAGAGCGAGGGGATCTTCTGCGCATAGAAGCTGGCGTGGTCGCTGGCCCCCGATCCCCTGGTGGTCTTGCTGAGCTTCAAGTCGACCCCCTTGGCGGCGGCGGTGATGATTGCCGGCCATTCTCTGGCGGTGCCGACGAACATGACTGCGGCGCCGTTGTTGTCGGAACGCCCGATCATGTCGAAGTTGATCATCGCCGTGACCTGCTTCGGCGCAATGCCCAGTTCTGCCAGATGGCCGGCCATATACGCGGAACCGCGAAGCCCGATTTCTTCCACATCGAATGCGGCAAAGATCACCGAACGCCGGTTGGCCGGGAGCGCCCGGGCTTCCCGGCGTTTGGCGTAGCGGGCCGCCGTCAGCATAACGCCGGCAGTACCGGAAGCATTGTCGTCGGCCCCCGGAAAGAGGATACGCCCTTTTGCCGTTTCGCGGAAGCCGAGGTGGTCGTAGTGCGCGCCCAGGATAATGTACTCCTTTGCGGCGTCGCCGGCGCCGGGCAGCAGGGCGACCACATTCTGCTGCGGTGTGCGGACGGGATTGACCGCCGCGTTCAACAGCAGCTTCACCCCCAGATGCCGGGGTCTCGTGCTGCCGGCGTTCGCCGTCGCCTGCAGCGCTTTTACCGCTGCTGCCGTCGCCGGTTGTCCGGCCGCCTGCAGCAGGCGACGGAATGCGCCGGTGCTGATCTGGAACATCGGGATCGGAATGCCGCGGCGCATCGCTGTCGGCCGGGACAGCATGGGGGCCTGCGCGTGGGACGGCGGGTTGACAATGACCAGAGCAACGGCGCCGCGAAGCGCTGCCTGCCTGGCCTTCGAGGTCAAATAGGCGGAAGGCGACCAGGCGCCGTCAGCCGTCCAGGCGCTGGCGCCCTTGGCGTTTATGGGTTCGTAGCGGAACGCCACCGCCACCTTGCCTTTGAGTGACGCCCGACCCTTGAGTCCGACGAAGCTTGAGTATTTCTTCTGCTGGTTGCGGGCGGCATAGCCGAGGAATACGGCTTCGCCGGCCAGGCGCCTGGCCGGTACCCCTGCCATGACGACGTAATCCTTGCCGAGGGCCAGGTCCTGTTTGTCCGTGTTCGTCGCAATGGTGAATTTCGCGTCGACGATGTTTACGGAAGTCACTGTGGTAAACGGCTGCAGATAAGGCTTGAGCGGCTCCGGCAGGTCCTGTGTCTCCGCGTGCCCACCGGGTTTTCTGACGGCCCCCGGAAGGCCGAGCGCGCGAAAATGCCTGGCAATGTAGTCCCTCGCCTTGATGCGGCCGGCCGTCGTCGGTCCGCGTCCTTCGAATGCGTCACTGGCCAGTGTCGTGACGTACTTCTTGTACGCTTTCTGCTCGGCTGTGAGCGGCTGCTGTGCCGGCAGCCGGGATGACAGCGCCAACAGAATTGCTGCGCTGTATCGTCGGAAACGGGTATGCCGCATCAATGCTTTTTCTCCAAAGAATGTTTAAAGCACAACGGCCCCAGTTTGCCGATTTGCCACCCAAGCTGCCGTCCTGTCCACTACAGCAATACAGACTTTTCCACAGGGACGACCCCTCACGCTGCAGGCGTGATCGTTTGGAGCCTGGGGTTCGCGAAGCCTACCCTCGATATGGCAACAGGAATCAACGCTGAAGGCACTGCAGTCGGCTCAGATCTGTTTCGTGATCAGCGGTTGAGCCGGCGTCAGCTGGCGGCTGAGGTGGGGGTCCCGGTCACAGAGTATGCCGTACGCGCAGCGGCATCTCCCGATGCCGGAATGCGTCGCGCAGCAGTTCGTCTGGTGGTTGGTCAGCCAAAACAAAGGTATCCTTTATTATAGAATCGCTCCTGGAACCGAAACATGTCCGCTGAATCGCAAAAAGGAACGATAGAAATGTGTTGGGCTCAGGGAAGGAAGATTACCTCATCGCAAGGTCATTGACTCGGCGGCAGGCATCGGCGGTCTGCCCGCTACGGTCCGGTTGACTGGGCGTCGCGGGTGATCTTGGCGACAGTGTCGACATCGGCGTTGCGGACCAACTGGGGCAGGTCGCCCCAGAGCCCGATCTTGTCGTCCTTGACCGCGAGCAACGCGCGGATGCCGGGGATGCTGCCGACCTCGTTGAGGACGGGTTCGACGTCGTCGGCAGTGCGGATGCGGTTGCCGATCAGCGTGGCCGCAGCGTCGGCCAGGGCGGCGTCGACGGCGAGGGCCGTGGCCAGGTCGCAGTCTCCCAGACTGGTGGAATGCCCCATCGCGCTGGATGACGAACAGATGGCCAGGGGAACGTCTCCCGGGGTCAGGGCAAACGCCAGATTGGCGGCGACCGGATTGCGGCCGGCGTAGATGCCGACGGTGATGGAGTGGTCCGAGATGAGATACATGTCCCCGCCGTTTTCGACGATGACCTCGGCGCTGCCGGCGGTTTGGGCGGCTTCGGCACCCAGTTGGGCCAGGGCGCCGGCAACGGCCGCCATCGGGCCAAGGCCGGTCAAACTGGCGGCGGCCGCCATGCGCCGGGCGGCTTCCGGGGCGTTGTCCAGCAGCTCCAGCGGTTCAAAGGAGGTTCTGAACGCCGGCTGCCGGGCGATATATTCCTCCAGCCGCCGCCGGTGTCCGATAACAGCCTGCGCGACGACCGCAAAGCGGTCGCAGGCAATCCGCAGGTTGGTGTCCTGCCAGGTGAAGTTCTGGAAGGTGCGGGACATCGGGTGTCGAGTGTTGTTTCAGCTTGGGTGAAGTTCAGAACGCGTCAATAATGACGCGAAGCAGTAACCGGAGATGCGCGGTGTTTCGTGTACCGTGTTTCGTGTACCGTGTTTCGTGTACCGTGTTTCGTGTACCGTGTTTCGTGTACCGAACTGTCCCCGCCATGACGGGGACAGCGTCTAGAACCTGGAAGAACAGACGCCGAAGGGGCAGTTGGTGATGCAGGCCAGGCATTCGACGCACTTGTCTTCGTCGAACGCGACTTCGCGGGTGTCGGGGTCGACATGGTGCAGGGCGTTTGTCGGGCAGTGGGACACGCAATTGCCGCAGTGGGTGCAGCGGTCGCTGTCCCACATCAGGCCTTTGTCGCCAAGGTGGATTTCGATATCGAACGTCTGCAGGTAGGCCAAGGCGCGGTCGATATTGTCTTCCTCGCCGGTTACCTCCAGCGACAGGTAGCCTTCGTCCTGCGGGGTGACCTTGGCGCGGAAGATGTTGATGACCAGATCATAGTCTTTCACCAGGTGATAGACGATCGGTTTCTCGGTCTCGCTCCGGGGGAAATAGAGGTAGGCTTTTTTCGTGATCATTCGGCGTACCCCCTGACTTCGAGGGATTTCATGCCTTGCTCCACCGGCAGCCGCGCGCCAGGTTCCGAGAGCCGGAAGTCGCCGCGCCGGATTTCGTCTTTCAGTCGTTCGGCGATCTGCAGCGCCTTGTTGTAGGAGGACAGCGAGGCAACGGTGATCTTGTTGCCGTTAATCTCGATTTCACCGGAGCGCAACTGTGCATAGGTGACCCGGGCCAGCGTCCGTCCGGTCTTCTGCGGATAGTCGGCGGCGTAGTCGATGACGAACGCCTCGATCTCGCTGTCGCGCACCGTGCAGCGCTTGAGAATGTCGGTATTGAGAATCGGGATCGGGATGCCGATGCCGAGCGCCAGGGACACGCCGTAGCCTTTGAAGGTGGCGCCGCGAACGAATTCCGCGTCCATCTCCTTCATATTCGCGGTGAGTGCCAGAGTACCGGAGCCCTCGACCGGAACGCCGTTCTCCGTGCGTTCACACGTCGGGCAATGCTGGGTGCCTTCGGCGTAGACCTGCCCGCGCGCGCCGGCGAGCCAGACACTGCTGCCGATCCCGATGGTCTCGTAAAAGGGGTCGTTGAGCAGCGGCGACAACTGCCCGGCCGAACTGTAGGTCGCGTTCTTCATGTTCGGCTCGAGGATGCCGAGGTAGGTGTGGATCCGTTTGTCGGAGCAGTTGACGGCGACGTTGTAGTTCTGGTAGCAGTTGCGCGGGTTGACCATGATCGCCTGATTCAGGTCGTTGATGGTAAACATGGTGCGGATCTCGCGCCGCGGGTAATCTTCGGTACCGTAGGACAGACCGAACAACTGCAGTTCCTTCCCGGCGACAAGGTCTTCGATGACATGACCGCCGCCGTAACGGAATTCGCCGGGGAAGTACATGTTCGCCGGATCGTTGTGCCGCAGTTCGGTGGCGCCGAGAAAAACGTCCACCGCCGCCAGACCGCAGTAGACGCGGACATCGTTGATCCAGGCTTCGCTGATCCGCATCTTCGGCTTGCTGTGGCCGAAGTTCAGGATACAGCCGGAAGAACACATGGCGCCGAAGGTCGCTGTCGTCACGACATCGACTTCCCTGGCGGCCTTTTCCAGCCCGTTCTTGTCGACGTAATCGATGATCTCGTCGGCGGTCAGCACAACGGCTTTGCCCGACTCGATCTTCTTGTTGATGTCGGTGTAAGTTCTCTGCATAGGCTTCCTCAATCAAAGCATGAACCGGGCTTCGGCAAGCAACAAAGGTAATGGCGGTCAGCGGGATGGCAAGAGCTCGTCTTCGCTCACGGCTTCGGCGCGGCCGGCCCGCCCCCGCACAGAGTTGCTGTGTATCCGGTTACTGTTCGGCGTCATTGTTGACGCGGGCTGGAGATTCGCCGCGGCGTATTGCCACGTTTGCGGTTTTGACTATCGTTTTCTCTATGGCCAGTTTTGATATTCCTCTTGATCTTCCGCATGCGGCTCGGGTTGCCGCCCGGATTGCGTACTACATCGATCGGCGCTACGACGCATCGGACCGCAAGTACCAGGCGCTGTTTGTGATTATTTCCAAACTGCTCGAAGTCCTGGTGCCGTTCCATCAGCTCGATGAGAACCCGCCGCCGGACGAGGCCGAAGCAATTCGGCAGCAGGCGGCTTCCTTCGGGCGGCGGCTGGTAACGGAAATCGAGCTCGCCGACGCCGGTGACGATCGGCTCGGACAGTGTGTCCGTAATCTGTTCGAATGCCTCGAGATGGGAGAAGAAGGCGCCAGACTGTCATTGCGCGCCGGCGAAAATCCCGACTCCCTCCAGCGCCCCTGGTGAACCGTCTCGCCGTGGCTACCGCCCTTCGCGGCGATAGCGGCCGGGGGATTTGCCGACGCGATCGCGGAACTGCCGGCAGAAATACTGCACCGTGCGGTAGCCCAGAATCTCGGCGATCCGCCGGATGGAATGCTCGGAGCCGGTCAGCAGCTGCGTCGCCGCCGCGATGCGGTGGCGGATGATGAAGCTGCGGGGCGTTTCGCCGCGGTGCCGGCGGAACAGACGGGTGAAGTGATCCGGGGTGACGCCGAGATCAGCCGCCAGCGAATCAACCGCCCAATCCCGTTCCGGATGATGGCGAATCCGGTCGCAAAGTCCCGCGATGACGGCTGCATGCGCCGGCGGCGGACCCGGACGGGGGCCGGCGGGATGATCAAGGACCTCCTGGACGGCAGCCTGCAGCCAGCCGCCGGCGACTGCCGGCAGGTTGTCCTGCCAGGCGTAGGCCGTACGCTGCAGGAGGTCCTCGAGCAGCTGCGGGGCGTCAAGATGGAAGCGGCGGCCGCGGGCCAGGACCTCCTGCCGGGCGGATGTGTCGGGGATGTCAAAATGAACCGCAATGACGTACAACGGACGCTCCGGATCGTGCCAGCCGGGGTGTTGGCCGCCCGGATGCAGGAGAAAGGCGTCGCCGGTACGCACATCACACATTTCCTCGCCGACCTCGATCCAGCCGCGGCCGGCGAACGCCACCCACAGATCGAAGTCGTTCAGCGGCCCCAGTCGCATGCGCCAGTCCGGTTGGCAATGGTGGATCCCGGCGCTGTTGACCTGGAATCGACTGACCGGGGCGAATGCATGCATATCGGAAAAGTATCATTAATTGCAGGAATATTCCAATATTAAGGGCGAATCGGATGGTTATATTTGCAGGAAAAGTTTAACAGGAGAGTGTTTGATGAATCTGCCGTTGAAATGGACGGGTCACGCCGATCTGGCGATCAGGAAGACCCCGGCCGTCGGTCGCGAAGAGTACCTCGACTATATGACCTTCCAGACCAACGACCGGCCGCTGTTCACCGAGATCTTCGGGCCGATCATCGGGCTGAAGGAGGAATGGGAAGCGCAGGGCGCGACGCCGGAGGAACTGGACTTCTCGGCCTTCCGCTACCGCTGCCCGGCAATCGGCGGCGTCCCCGTCAATACCGGTCGTCACGGCGGCTTTGAAACGGAAGTGCTGGAGGAAACCGCCGAGTATGTCGTCACCCGCGACGGTCTGGGGCGGACAATGAAGCTCTGCAAAGGCACCGCCACCATCGCCCTGCCGTTGGACTACCCGGTCAAGACCATGGATGACTGGCTGCGGCTCAAGCCGTTCTACGAGTTTTCGGAAGCGCGTTTCGGGGACAACTGGGAAGAGATTGCCGCGGCCCACGTGAAAGCGGATCGGGCCGTGCGCGTCGGCATCCCGGGCGGTTTCGATCAGCCGCGGCAGCTTCTGGGCGAAGAAGGCCTTTGCCTGGCGTATTTCGAACAGCCGGAACTGGTGCACGACATTCTGACGACAATCGGCGACACGGCGTTCAAGGTGCTGGACCGTGTCTCCAGCCGGGTGCAGGTCGATATTCTTTCGGTCCACGAAGACATGGCCGGCAAGTCCGGTTCGCTGGCCGGTCCGCGGCAGATCCGGGAGTTTGTCAAGCCATACTACCGCAAGGTCTGGGACCTGCTGGCTGAGCGCGGTGCGCGACTGTTTGATCAGGACAGCGACGGCAATATGAACGCGGTGATCCCGGCATTCCTCGAAGCCGGCGTCAACTGCATGCATCCGATGGAACCGGCGGCGGGTATGGACATCGTCAAGGTCCGTCAGGAGTACGGCACGAAACTGGCGTTTTACGGCGGCATCGACAAGCATGTCATCCGCCGCAGCCGGGAGGAAATCCAGGCGGAACTGGAGTACAAGGTCCCGCCCATGGTACGCACCGGCGGCTGTATGCTGGCCCTGGATCACCGCATCCCCAACGGCACGCCTCTGGCGAATTACCGCTACTACATCGACACCATGTGGCAGATCATCGCCCGCGAAACCGACGAATAACTCAGAGGCTTTCCGGCCGGAAGACTCCCGGGGAGACTATCTGGCCCGGATGTCCCGGCGGCGGCTGGCGGCAAGCTGCAGGAGGTGCAGCCGGACCCGGTACACCTGAACCGTCAGGAAGGCGAGGGCGAGCATGGCCGGGACGCAAACGGCGGTGATCGACCAGTGTTCGACCACTGCCGCAACCAGGCCGACAACGAAACAGGCGGTCGCCGCCGCGATCAAAGCCAGGCCGGTGAGACGTACCGGGTCGTTCATCCGCGTACCTTCATGCGTTGGGGCAGGGCAGCGGAGGAGGGGCCGGATCGCTCCAGTCCCTCCTGCGCTTTCCAGGCCAGTTCGGCTTCATGCGCCATGTCGAACGTCTGGGTGCGGCAACCGCAGTGACTGCATTCGCAGTAGTACTCGGCAGATCCTTCCGGTGTTTCCAGTTCGATCGTCTTCCACGTGGTGCTGCCGCAGCGCGAGCAGCCGTTCGGCTGTGCCTTCGTCGTCGCCTGATCCCCGTCTTCCTCCTTCGCCTTGTCCGCCGGGTGTTTCGGCCCGGCAAAATAGATCGTGTAGAGCGCCACCACCCCCAACATCCCGATGATGACGAATGTGATCATCGGAGCCACGATGCCGGCGTTCGGGTTCATCTCCTTTTCTCCGTTGTTCGGCGGCGCCCCGGTCGCCGTTGGTTTATTGGTTGAAAATCAATTGAGACATCAAATGAATTCGTCAGTTATGACCCCGGTTCGGGAGCTTATGTTCCATTAAAGAGCAGGCTATTTCTGAAGGATAACCCCGGCCAGTGGCGGTAAATAATGGTAACGTACTGGAAGAGAATGGGATGGATCAAGACGTCGGAGGGTAGAAAAAACTATTTATCGGAGATTCTTTCGTGAACTTCTTGCTGCAGGGCTCGGGCCGCCGGGGCCGCGGCCGGCGGCGCCAGACGGCAGGCCGTGGCCGCCTGGGCGGCCGCCGCGTCCAGCCGGTCCAACTGCAGATAGGCCCGGGCCAGATTCATGGCAATGCCGAAGCGGTAGGGGGAATCATAGTCGGCGGCTCGTTCCCAGACTTTGACGGCCTGGGCCGGCTGCCGGTGCAGCAGCAGGGCCCGTCCGAGATTCACCATGGCTTCGACGTAGTTCGGTTTGTGTCCCAGCGCCCGGCGATAGGCGGCAACGGCTTCGCCGGGTTGTGCCAGTGCGGTGTGGACATTGCCGAGGTTGTAGAAGACTTCAGGGTCGGTGGTTCCGGTTTCCACCGCCCGTTCATAGGCGCGCCTGGCTGCCCTCAGGCGGCCGTCCTGTTCGGCGGCGCGGCCGAGACCGGAGTAGCCTTCTGGATGATTCGGCCAGGTGTTGATCTGGGCCTGCCAGAGCGTTCTGCTGGAGCGCCATACTCCCAGCCGCGGCCCGGTTCGGAGCAGGCCGAGGACCAGTGTCAGACAGATCAGGAGCTGAATTCCGCGCGGCCGTTTGCTGCAGAGTACGGCTGCGGCTAGGCTCAGTCCGGCCAGGGCGAAATAGGCATAGCGGTCGGCGGTCATGAACCGTCGCGAACTGATCAGCACCTGAGCTGCCGGCGCCATGGCGAGGGCGAACCACCAGAGCCCGATACCGGCGCACGTTGAACGAACCCGGAAGAGCAGGGCGACGGCCGCGGCGAGGACGGTCAAAGCCAGGACGACGGTCAGGACCGGGCGTTCGTCGGGCCAGGGGTAGTAGGCGGCCGGCGCGCCGAACGGCAGGAGGTGTTTGGTCCAGTGCCAGACCAGTGCCGGACTGGCGCTCAAGCGTTCGGCCAGGGGCGGCTGCAGGGGAGTTTCGGCCGCCGCCGTCCGGTTGATCAGAAAGACCGCAATCGAGAGGACGAGCATCAGCCCGTAGGCGGCCCAGGAACGGCCGCTGAACTGCCTCGATTCGAGATGATGCCACGCCGCCAGGATGAGCGGCAGAACGATCAGATTGGGTTTGCTCAGGATTGCCAGGACGAAGCAAAGGAACACCAGGACGACGGCGCCCCGTCGCGGCTGCGGGTCGAACTGCCGGCACTTGAGCCAGGCGAGGATCGAGAGGAAGCCGAACATGGCGGCAAGGAGGTCCTTGCGTCCCATACTCCAACCCACGGTTTCGGCCTGCAGCGGGTGGAGGGCAAACAGCAGAGCAGCGGCAAAGGCAACGCCGGGGGAACTGCGCCGCCGGATGATGGCGTATACCAGCACCACGTTGGCCATATGCAGCAGCACATTGGTGGCGTGCACGACGGAACTGCGCAGCCCGAAGGCGTATGATTCCAGCCAGTGACTCATGTACGTGATCGGGATATACAGCTGTTCATCCGGGATGACGCCCGGTCGGAACAGTTTCGGGATGTTCTCCCATTGCGGCTGCAGCAGGGGGTTGTTGACGATAAACGCCTGGTCGTCCCAGTTCGTGAATTCGAATCCGACGGCCCATCCGAAGACCGCGGCGACGATGACAACCAGCAGGCCGGGCCTCAGGAATTCCCCGAGCGCCGCCCGCTTCAGTTCTTCCGGTGTTGTTGCCGATGTCTCACCCATGCTGTGAGTATACTGAACGCCGGCGGTGCTGTCAATGGCCCCCGGTTCAGCTTCACGCGGCAGGTGCAGTCAACGGACCATGACACCGGCAGAGACGAGCCTGTCGTAGTGGAACACCAGCTCTGGGCCCACCCCGTCACTGCCGCCGTGCCCCGCCGGCGTATGCCCTCGTTTAGTGCCGTTCTTTGTCGCCAGTCCCGACTCGCAAGAGGTTGGGAACCTGCGGTACGTGTGGATCTGTCACCCGCATGAAGTCCGTACCGGAACTGGAGGTGGCTGTCTGGTGCAGGTGATCGATCCTGAAAACTCCGCACCGTAAAGGTGCGGGATCTCGACGCAGAATGCAGCGGGCAGCCCACGAGGGCTTGCCCGCCGGCCGTCTTACACTTGACACGGCCGGCTCGTTGATTCATATTCTGAAGTATCGGAGAGAATCATTGGGGACGTTCTGGAAGGGACGGAGCTATGCCCGCGAAGAAAAAAACCAGAAGTTTTAAACGTCGATCCAGCACGTCGACGCAAGCCTACGGCAGCGGCAGCCGCACGCAGTCCATGCGGCCGGACCCGGAGCAGGAAGTGGAAAAGGCGGTCAGCACGCTGACGGTGATCGCGATTCTGCTGGGGGTTGTGGTGATCGGCATCGTCGTTTTCATGGTGGCATCGACGATGATGACGCACAAGGCCGAGAAGCGCAAGGAACAGGAACGTCTGGCGGCGCAGCAACAGCAGCAGGCTGTCGGCGCCTCGGGCGCCGTCAGTCCGAACGCCCGGATCGAGAGCATCCGGTTCCTGGACGAGGGCAATACCGTAATTATTCGCGGGCAGCGCTACAACCTGCTGACCACCCGGGCGTTCGGCGAAAAACTGAAGGCGCTGGCGGGCGAGTACATCGCCCTCAAAGGCACGTTGAGCAACGCCGACGAGTTCATCCCCCCGTATGAAAAGGCGGATAAGACCCACGTTGCCTTCAGCATTCGCGATTCCGGCGGCCGGATGAAGCTGTATATGGGCAACACCACGGGGTCGGCGGTGGCGAAGAAGATCGAGGCGAACGGCCGGGGGCTGTTCGTCTATTGCGTCGTCAAACTGCCCAAATCCCGGTACCGGGAGGACCTTGAGGAGCCGTGTGCCGAGATCTCCAAGATCCATTTCCATCAGTGACATTCGCTTCCTCCCCGGCTTGGTAAAGGCCGTTCCTGCAGTTGGTTTTCGCCCCCGTGATTTGCCCTTCTACCCTTGAAAAACGGTCGGATTTCCGTACTGTTATATAGAGGCGTTGTGCACCGTTTTCAGAGGCGAAGGCGCCGTAAACAGGGTGAAGCCGTTGTTTGATCTGAGTCGATTCCGCAAAGTTGAGCAGGACGATCCCTTCTTGCCGGATGATGCCGAGGACGTGCCGGTCGGGATGGTGCCGGTCAAGCAGATCCTGCTGGCGGGCTCGGTGATATTTGCTCTGGCGGTGGGCGGCATTGTTTCCCTGATGGTGATCGGGCATCGGGCGTTGCGCCATGATCGCGAGATAGAGGAATGGAACGGTAAGTGGGCCGAGCGGTCCCGGCGGCTGCGCGCCGCCAAGCGGGTCCTTGATGAGATGGAGCACGAACGCAATGCCCTGCGGCGGGAAGTCGCCGGCCTCGAGGCGGAGAAGAAGCAGTTGATCGCGGAGAACCGCGAGTTGGACGGCAATGCTTCGGGCGCCGTTGCCCAACTCAAACGCGAGCTCGCCGCGTCCCGAAGCCTGAACGCCGGCCTGGAAAAGGCCATGGCCGAGCTGACCCAACAGCTGCAGGCACTGAAGGTCGGGCAGAAGATCACCGGCGATGCCTTTGCCAAGAGTGCGGACGACGCCCAGAAAGCGGCTGCCAGGGTGGCTGCCGCCGAGACCAGGCTGCAACAGGTGCAGGCGGAAATTGCCGGGCTCGAAGGCGACCGGAATGAACTGCAGGCCGAATACCAGGCTCTGGTTGACAAGGTCAAGCAACACAATACCAGCATGAAGGCCTCCGAGTCGCCGGAGGATCTGGCGAAACTCAAGGCCGACCGCGACCGGCTTGTGCGCGAGATCACCAGTAATCGAGCGAATCAGAAAAAGATGCAGCAGCAGATTGCCGCGCTGCGGGCGGACATGGCGGCGATCGAGAAGAACAAGGAGATCTATGCCGCCGAATGCGAACGGCTGTTGACCAAAGCCCAGAAACTGGCGACCCAGATCACCGCGCGTGAAGCCCGTCAAGCCAAGCTCCAGCGGGAGATCAGCGCCCTGGAAGAGAAGAAGAAGGATCTCGAAAAGGACATCCGGCTGAGCAAGTCGGAATTGGGCCTGGTCGAGACCGAAGTGGACAAGAAAAACAAGGAGGTCCAGCAACTGGCCGGGCGGCTGGATCGCCTGCGGGTACAACTGGTTCAGAAACAGAACGTGGCGAAACTCCGGAACGACGACACCACAGTCCGGCCGGCCGGCGACGCGGCCATGCAGAAGCAGCTGGCGGCACTGGAGATCAAGGTGTTCCAGGCGCAGATCAAATCGCTGCAGGCCGAGCGAAACCTGCTTCTGAAGGATGTCCGTCGACTCAACCGGCAGTTGCGTGATGCCGGCGACGACACCCGCAGCAAATCAACTCAGGATCCGGACAGTATCTGATGTCGACCGCAATGCTATTCTACTTCAGCTTGGGATCCTTCGCCCTGATCATCCTGATGACCGGCGTCATGTTCGTGCGCTACCAACTGCTCTATCTGCGGTTGCTCGAGCAGGGGATGCTGACGGAAGAGGATGCCGGCGAATCGTCGATCTTTCCGCAGCTTCGCATCGCGAAACCCAAGCCGGACGTGGCGCTTCCTGCCGGTCCCGCAGAGCCGCCGGCGGCAGCACCCGCGGCGGTATCCGCGGCCGCTCCGGCCGCGAAAGCGGCGCCCGCTGCCGCAGTGCCCGCTGCCGCTCACCCACCGGCTCCCGCTGCCCCCTCGCCGGACGAAGAGAATGCGTGGAACAAGAGACTGCGCACCGCCATCCTGTCGCAGTCGGCGCCGGCAGAGCTTGTTCTGGGCAATAGCGACCACAATGACGACTCCGATGAGACCGGCCGCTGGTTCGTCGAAAACCGTGAGGTCCTCGAACGACTGCACAGTCAGTTGCGCGGGCACAAGAGTACTTCAGGTCGACGTCGGGCGTCGCTGGTACAGGCGGCCAAAAGCCTCGCAGGAAGCATTGGCGGCAAGGACAGCCCGGCGGCCGCCAAGGCCCCGCCGCCCAAGGCCCCGCCGTCCGCCGCCGCATCGGCTGCCCCGGCGGACCCGCCGTCGTCGGACTCCCAGGTCCTTGCCGACAAGACCGGGAAACGCCCGACCTTACTGGTCAAACACAGTTCGATGGCGAAGAAGATCAAGCACGACGACGGGCAGGCAGACTCCCCGCCGCCCGCCGCCGAACCCGTCCCTCCAGTGTCGCCCATCGAGGTCCGGCAGCCCTCCGCCTCGACGCCCAAAGCCAAGACTGACGCCGATGACAATGCCGACGGCGAGAAGCAGCAGCAGAAGAAGAAGAAGCGACCGACGCTGCTGGTCAAGCATAAGCCCGGCGAAATCCCCTCGCCGCCGCCCGTCGCTGACGGCGACGAGTAGGCGGAGGCGCGCCGGGGCCCTCCTGCCCCAGACTGGTACTCGCTTGCGACATTGATAGTACTCAGGGCTTGCGCCAAGTCGGCATACTGCCCCTCGACACAACCCCGGACAGCAGGACGCGTAGAATTCCGGCGGGCAGCTGCCGCCCGAAAAGCGGTTCGCAGCGCCTCCGGTTATGCTCCGGCGGCGGCGAGTTCCGCAAAACTCACCCGCTGATCATACAATGCCTTGCCGACAATGACGCCGTAGAGGTTCTCTGCTTCCAGAGCTGCCAGGCCGCGGACGTGATCGGCGTTGCCGACGCCGCCGGAAGCAACGATTTGTGCTGCCGGACACGCTTCACAAAGACGCTTCGTGCCGTTCACGTTCGGACCGGTAAACATGCCGTCGGTACTGATGTCCGTGTAGATGATGTTGCGGACGCCCTGGTCGACCAGCGAAACGGCCAGTTCGACGACATCGATCGTGCTGTCCTCCAGCCAGCCGCGGACGGCGATCTTGCCGTTGCGCGCGTCGAGGCCGGCCACGATGGCGGCCGGATCCAGTTCGCTCAGGAGGCGCTTGGTCAATTCCGGGCTTTCGATGATCGCCGTGCCCAGGATCACCCGGGAGATGCCGGCGTCGAGACAGGCCCTGACATCGTCAAAGGTGCGAATGCCCCCGCCCAGTTCACAGGGGGTATCGGTTGCCGCCGTCATCTGTCGGATGAGTTCCAGGTGGACGGGATGGCCGTCCTTGGCGCCGTCGAGATCGACGATGTGGATCAGTTCGGCGCCGGCGTCTTCCCAGGCGCGCACCATGTCGACCGGGTTGGCGTCGTAGGTGGTTTGCCGTTCGTAGTCGCCTTGCTGCAGGCGAACGCAGCGACCGCCGCGAAGATCAATGGCAGGGACAATTCGGATCATGGAAGGATTGCCGTTCTTACGGTTGCGGGTTGGTGGCGGCAGCAGACTGTGAACCCTACAGCGTTCCCTTGGTGGAGGGCACGCCGGTTTCGCGGGTATCGAGCCGGGTTGCCTGGTCGAGGGCCTTGGCGAATGCCTTGAACACGGCTTCCAGGATATGGTGGGTTTCCTCGCCGCGGATCAGGTCGATGTGCAGGTTGAGCATGAGATTGTTGGTCAGCGCCTGAAACATCTCGCGGAACAGCCGCACGTCGATGTTGTTGATGTGCGGCACCGTTGTGGCGACGTCATAGGCGAGCCACGGCCGGCCGGACAGGTCGAGAACCACGCGCGCCAGCGACTCGTCCATCGGGACGATGGCGGCGCCGTAGCGGCGGATGCCGCGTTTATCGCCGAGGGCGTCCTTGATGGTATTGCCCAGGACGATGCCGATATCTTCCATGGTGTGGTGACAGTCCACTTCCAGGTCGCCTTTCGCGTCGACGTCCAGATCGAAAAAGCCGTGTCTGGCGAACAGGGTCAGCATGTGGTCCAGAAAGGGGATTCCGGTATCGATCCGGCTCTGGCCGGAGCCGTCCAGCTCCAGCTTGATGCGGATGTGGGTCTCGTTCGTTTCGCGATTGATCTCAGCCGCGCGGCTCATATCAGTCCTCGGTTGAATGTTCGTTTTTGCAAGGTGACGCGAAATCGCACCATTTCAATCATGGTATTGGAATAACGCCCCGGCGAAATCGGCGCCGGCGGCGACTTCGTCCTGTTTCCGGTCCTGATCGCGGCGCACCTTGAAGCATGCTCTGCCGGTCGCTTGACATCCGCGGTGCGGCACGGCACTATCTTCGGCAGGTTTTAGGGAGACTCAGCCAGTGAAAAAAGCATTGATCAGCGGCATTACCGGCCAGGACGGCTCGTATTTGTGTGAACTCCTCCTGAGCAAGGGCTACGAAGTCCACGGCATCATCCGCCGGGCGTCCACGTTTAACACCGATCGCATTGACCATCTGTATCGCGATCCGCATTCGCCGGAAGCGCGGATGTTCCTGCACTACGGCGATCTCACCGACGGCACCGGCCTGCGGCACGTTCTCGAACGGGTGCAGCCGGACGAGGTCTACAACCTCGGCGCGCAGTCGCATGTGCGGGTGTCGTTCGACGCGCCGGAATACACCGCGGACGTGGTCGCCACCGGCAGTCTGCGTTTGCTGGATTCCATCCGTGATTTCAGGCGGCATGCCGGCAAGGAGGTGCGTTACTATCAGGCCGGCTCGTCCGAGATGTTCGGCGCGGCCAATCCGCCGCAGAGCGAGACAACGCCCTTCCATCCGCGCAGCCCCTACGGCGTCAGCAAGGTGGCGGCGCACTGGTACGCGGTGAACTACCGCGAGTCCTACGATATGTTCATCTGCAACGGCATCCTGTTCAACCACGAATCCCCGCGGCGCGGCGAGACCTTTGTGACGCGCAAGATCACCCGGGCCGTCGGCCGCATCAAGGCGGGGCTGCAGAAGAACCTGTATCTCGGCAACCTCGACGCCAAACGCGACTGGGGGTTTGCCGGCGATTTCGTCGCGGCCATGTGGCTGATGCTGCAGCAGGACAAGCCCGACGACTACGTGATCGCGACCGGCCAGGCGTACTCGATTCGCGATTTCCTGGATCGCGCTTTCGCGATGGTTGACCTCGACTGGAAGGACTTCGTCAAGTTCGACTCGCGGTACCTGCGTCCGGCCGAGGTCGACTATCTCCTGGGTGATCCGACCAAAGCAAAGACCATGCTTGACTGGCAGCCCAAGGTGGACTTCGACGAGCTCGTCAAAATGATGGTCGAACACGATCGCGAACTGGCCCGGCAGGAACGGACGCTTCGCGATGCCGGCCACGATGTCCCGATGAAAGGCATCGGCAACGACTGACTCCGGGCCGCCGGGCCGTGATCCATGATTCCTGAGGATCCGTTGTCGTCGGTTGTCGCCGATTGCTGTCGATTGCAGTCGAAACGGTTTGAGACAAGGTTTGAAACAAGGTTGTGAAAAGCAACAGCAAAATCTACGTCGCCGGTCATCGCGGGATGGTCGGCAGCGCCATCACCCGGAAACTGCAGGCCGGCGGCTTCACTAATCTGGTGCTGCGGACCCGGAAGGAACTGGATCTCTGCAGCCAGCAGGAGGTCCTTGACTTCTTCGCGGCGGAGAAACCGGACTACGTCTTCATTGCCGCCGCCAAGGTCGGCGGCATCATGGCGAACGACACGCTTCCGGCGGAGTTCATCCGTGACAACCTGGCGATTCAGACCAATGTCATTGACGCCGCTTGGCGCTACGACGTCACCAAGTTGTTGTTTCTCGGATCCTCCTGTATCTACCCGAAACTGGCACCGCAGCCATTGAAGGAGGAATACCTGCTGACGGATTCGCTGGAGCCGACCAACCAGTGGTACGCCATCGCCAAGATCGCCGGCATCATGATGTGTCAGGCCTATCGCCGGCAGTACGGTTTTAACGCGATCAGTGCGATGCCGACGAATCTCTACGGGCCGAATGACAACTTCAATCTGGCCACCTCCCATGTCGTGCCCGCCCTGATGCGCAAGATGCACGAAGCAAAAGAAGCGGGCGCCGACAGCGTCGACATCTGGGGCTCCGGCAAACCGATGCGCGAGTTCCTGCATGTGGATGACCTGGCGGCAGCTTGTGTCTTTCTCATGCAGAACTACGAGGCGGAGCAGCACATCAACGTCGGCACCGGAGCGGACCTGACCATCCGGGAACTGGCCGAGACGATCCGGGACGTGGTCGGCTTCGAGGGGGAGTTGGCGTTCGATACGTCCAAACCGGATGGGACGCCGAAGAAACTGTTGGACGTCTCCCGGATCAAGGCACTCGGGTGGGAACCGAAGATCGAACTGCGGGACGGCATTGCGTCGACGTATCGATGGTATCTGAAGAACTGCATCAACGCGGAGTGAGGCGGAAGATCTGCAGGATGGGGCCGCCGTCAACAGTGATCTCATGGACCGGCGCGGCACTGCTCTGCAATTCCGCGATTGCCGCGACGTATTGATCCTGTCGGGTCACGGTCATGAAGTAGACGGGAACCTGATATTCGTTGGCCAACGCCTGTAGATCCTGCTTCCCGCGATCCTTGCCGGACAGGATGCGGATATCACTCCGCAACCAGGTTGACGCGGTCGTGACGACGATGTGTTCGGCGACGCCGACCACCAGAACGGCGTTGGGTTCCGCCTTGTCATTGAGCCACCGGCAGCCTTGCCGATAGCTTTGGCCCCAGTAGTCCGTCGGACTGGGAAAGCCGTAGCGGCGGGCGCCGCCGACGCCGCCGACCGCGGCGTTGTAGAAGCAGAGCTGGTTGGGATGATTCTGGACGTTCCACCACAGCAGCGGCAGCAGCAGAACGCCGAGGAGGCCGAGTCGCAGGGCCGTCAGCCGGGCGGGCTCGCCGGTCAAACGGACGATCAGTTTGTGTTCCAGGGCTGTTTGTGCCGCGATGCCCGCCAGCAGTGCCAGCGGCACCAGAACGTGGAGGCGCTGGCGCAGAACATCGAAGTCGACGCTGTTCGGCAGACTGACGCGCAGCAGTGGTACCAGAATCCAGAGCGCGTACAGGAGCAGGTCCCGCGGCAGCTCCCGCTCCCGCCGGGCGCGGCGGCTCAGGATCGCCGCGCCGCCCGCTGCCGGCAGCAGCAGCATAATGGGATTGGCCGCCAGCAGATTGAGCCACGGCCAGGCGCCGGCCGGCAGGCCGTCGCCCCCGCGGCTGCGCGTCAGGACGGAGCGGGCGTAATCAACCAGGTGCTGCGGGAAATCAACCCACAGCCACGGCCAGACGAGAAGCATCACCGCGAGCCCGATCAACGGGTAGGCCGCCAGCAACTGGGCTTCCCGTTTCGGCAGCAGGGCCGCCGCCCGGCGGCGTCGACTGTAGAGGACCACCACGAACCACGGAATCAGGATCAGCGGCTGCACCAGGGCATAGCTCTTGGTTGCCAGACCCAACCCCCAGCAGACCGCGGAGGCGAGCAACCACCACGGCCGCCGGTCGACGCCCCGGTAGAACAGAAAGATGCTCAGCGCCAGAAGCAGGACGGCCGGCGGGTCCTTGAAGTTGAAATGAAGATGCGCCAGAAGCCGGGGATGCAAAGCCAGCAGGAGGAATGCCGTGACTGCCGCCCAGCGGCCGTATTCCAGCCGGGCAAACGCGTACACCGTCAACAACAGACCCAGCCCGACCGGCAGCAGAAACAGATGGTGCGCATCGAAAGGGTCCAGCCCGAACAGGCCGTGAAACACATGCTTGCTGATGCTTGAACACAAACCGCCCAGCGGCCAGATCTCATGCGGCACGCGCCGCACCGGTGAGTCGTAAAGCTCAACGTAGACGCGATAAAAATCCGGATGTCCGGGGCCGTGATAGGCGGGAATCGTGTCCTTGCGGTAGTCCAGGTGCGCGGGATTCAGGGACGTGATGAACCGCAGGTTTTTGTCGCCCACGTAGTACTCACAGCTGTCCCAGCCGATGCCGTAGTCGGATAACGTCACCAGATAGACCAACGCCCACAAGGCCAGGGACACGCCGAGGAACCAGCGGTCAAACCGGTCGAATCGTCTGCTTCCGTTCATGCCGGTATCAGTCCCCATGCGACTACAGGTCCACCCAGGTGACGCCGGCGCCGCCGGCTTCTTTGCCTTCGACGCCGATGTGGAAGCCGGTGACAACCGGGCATTCCTTGAGATAGCCGTGGATGGCCTCGCGCAAAGCGCCGGTGCCGAAGCCGTGCACAATACGCACCTGGCCGAGTCCCGCCAACGCCGCGTCATCCAGGAACTCCTCCACTTCGCGCAGGGCCGCTTCCACCCGTTTGCCGAGCAGTTTCAGTTCCGTCCTGGCCGCCGTCGAACGCCTGGGCCGGCCGACGGCGGCTTGGCGGGGATCCTCCTTCGGCTCGGGCTTTGATTGGGCGACGCCGAGTTCAGCGGTCTTAACGTCGAAATTCATACCGTCGACATCGACCTTGGCACGTTTGCGATCGGCGCTGAGCCAGGTGATGACGCCGTGGTCGCGCAGGACCTCCACCCAGACGCGTTGGCCCGTTGCCAGTTGCTCGGGATCCAGTTTCCGCTCGGGCCGGGGCTGGGTTTCGGCGATCGCCTCGTTCAGCTCGCGTTTCTTCTTCTCAATCCGGCGCCGCAGTTCCTTCTCCCGGGTCTCGTCCTTTTCGTCGGCTGCATCGCTGAGCAGGCGGTTCATCTCGCGACGCGCATTGTCGACGATTGCCGCCGCTTCGCGCTGGGCCTCGTTCAGGCGGCGCTTGCGTTCCCGGCGCAGCCCTTTCAGCTCCTGCGCCAGCTCTTCGCGTTCGCGCACGATGCGGTTCCGGGCGGCCTGGGCCTCTTCGACGTCGGACTGCAGCCGGCGCTGGTCCTGGTCCATCTGCGCCAGGAGGGTTTCCAGATGCAGTTGTTCGCTGTTCAGGAAGGACGTCGCGTGATCAAGAACGCCGGTCGGCAAGCCGATATTGCGGGCGATCGTCATGGCATGGCTGGCACCCGGCCGGCCGACGCTCAGGACATACTCGGGCCGCAGTGTTTCATCGTTAAAGAGCACGCTGGCGTTGCTCATGCGCTCGTGTTCATGGACGAAATGCTTGATGGTCGCGAGGTGGGTGGTGGCGAGGGTGATGCCGGCAGACCGGCTGAGGCGGTCCAGGATGGCGCAGCCCAGAGCCCCGCCTTCCGTCGGGTCGGTGCCGGCTCCGAGTTCATCCAGCAGAATCAGGGAGTCCTGGCCGCCCGCCTCGTTGAGAATGTTGCGAATATGCGTCAGATGCGAACTGAATGTACTGAGGTTCTGCTGCAGGGACTGTTCATCGCCGATATCCGCCAGGACATTCTCGAAACGCCGCAGCCGGGAGTT
Organism: uncultured Lentisphaerales bacterium; assembly: GCA_964384625.1. Taxonomy (GTDB): domain Bacteria; phylum Verrucomicrobiota; class Lentisphaeria; order JABSQK01; family JABSQK01; genus CAYLNH01. Next base: position 1,394 of record CAYLNH010000092.1, on the reverse strand, counting down.
GTCGCCGACCGGCGCCGGCAGCCCGGCCTGCGCCATTAAGGTCAGCAAGCCGACCGTCTTCAGCACGACGGTCTTGCCGCCGGCATTCGAACCGGTCACCACCAGCACTGTCGACGCCGGCGGCAGCTGCAGATTCAGCGGGATCAACTCATCTTCCCGGTCTTCCTGACGGAATTGGTGCTGCAGCAGCGGGTGCCGGGCATTTTTGAGAGACAGGCGCTTGTCCCATTCGACGTAGCGGCAGTCGAACTCCACGGCCCAGTGGCTGACGGAGTGGATCGCGTCGTACAGCGTCAGGCGTTCAGCCAGAAAGCGGAGGTCGTCTCGGGCGCGCCGAACCGTGTCGGTCAGCGCCAGCAGGATGCGGCGGATCTCATCGCGCTCCTCAAGCCGGAGCGAGGCCAGTTCATTGCCGATCTCAACGGTGCCGGCGGGTTCGATGAACAGCGTCCGGCCGGAGTTGGATTGGTCGTGAACAACACCCGGGAAGACGGCCTTCTGCTCGCGGCGAATCGGGATCACGTAGCGGTGATTGCGGAGCGACGCGTGGCTCTCCTGGACGACATCGGCCAGGTCCTGGTTCTGCAGCAGTTGGTCGAGTTTGCGGCGAACGCGGCGCTCCAATTTGTTCAGGTCCCGGCGGATTTCCGCCAGCCGCGGACCGGCGGAATCGCGGACCGCGCCGTCGGCGTCGAAGACCCGGTCAATGGCATCGGCGATGTCGCTCAAGTCCGGGAACGTGGCGCCGAAGCTTTCGAGCGCAGGGCAGGGGACCGGCAGACGGTCGACCAGCAGGTAACGAATCTCCCGGGCCGTCCGGAGCAGCACGCGCAGGAGCAGAAAGGCTTCGGCGTCGAGCACGGCATCGGTCGGGCCCGCCCGCCGCAGGAGGTCCTGCGGCGATTCGAACTGCGCCACCGGCAGGTGTACCCCGTCCCGACGCAGTTGCAGCGCGGTACGCGTGAGATCGACGAATTCCGACTGCGCGATATCCGGCGTCGTATACGGAGTCAACCCCAGGATGTAATCCCGGCCGGACGCGGAACCGGCATAGGCGGCGATCAGCGTCAGAAGTCGGTGGTATTCGAGAACGTCAAGGCTGTGTGGATTCATCGGGGTATACGCGAGTGACGATAACCATATTTACTGCCGGTACCTTAGCCGCCGGCCATGGAACATCAATCGTATGAGGTGCTGCGCACGGACCGGTTGTAAGTACTCGACCGCGCCCGTCTGCCGGTGCTGCAGGGCTCCAACGCGGCTGAATGTCCAACCGACGAATGTAGAATGTAGATGCCACCGACTTTTGTCGGTGGCATCCTCTGTTGAGTATTGGATATTTCCGCCAGTGCCCCCCCGTCTGCCCCGCTGGTGCGGGGAAGCAGGGGAAACGA
>CAYLNH010000091.1:2172-24868 GCA_964384625.1 uncultured Lentisphaerales bacterium | reverse complement strand
CTGCGCCCGGGAGGGCGGGCTGCGCCCGGGAGGAGGCGGGCTGCGCCCGGGAGGAAAGGGGCTCTGCCCCTTGGACCCCGGCAGGGAGCGGGTGCGCCCCCTGCACCCACACATTGTGCCGCCTCCGGCGGCTTGCGCCCGGGAGGAAAGGTGGGCTGCGCCCGGGAGGAGGCGGGCTGCGCCCGGGAGGAAAGGGGGGCTGCGCCCGGGAGGAAAGGGGGGCTGCGCCCGAAAGGGCGCGGACGCTTTGCGTCAGCGGAGTTTCAACGTTGCCAGACCCATGGCGGCAAGGACGGCGGCGATGATCCAGAAACGCGTGACGATCTGAGACTCCGGCCAGCCGAGCATCTTGAAATGGTGATGGATCGGGGCGCATTTGAACAGCCGCTTCGGGCTGCCCAGCAGTTTGCGCGTCAGTTTGAAACAGCCGACCTGCAGGATGACCGAGCCGGCTTCGATGACGAAGATGCCGCCGACGAGGATCAGCAGGATCTCCTGTTTGACCAGGACCGCGATGAGACCGATGGCCCCGCCCAGGGCCAGGCTGCCTGTGTCACCCATAAACATCGAGGCAGGGTGGCAGTTGTACCATAGATAGCCGAGACAGGCGCCCGCAATGGCCAGAGCGATCACCGCGACCTCGCCGCTGTTCTGGATGTACGGCACAATCAGGTGCTTGGCGAACTCAGAGTGGCCGCAGATGTAGGCGAAGGCGGCGTAGGTCAGGGCGCACATGATCACGCAGCCTGTGGCCAGTCCGTCCATGCCGTCACTCAAATTGACCGCGTTGGATGAACCGACCACCACTGTGGCGCCGAAGAGCAGGAAGACAATCAGCGGCAGCGTCAGCACCGGTTGCTTCAGGAAGGGCAGGTAGAGTTGTCGCATGAGGTCCTGGGTTTCGTCTACGCGGTCGAGACAGTAAACGGCGCCAAACGCAACGCCGAGCTGCAGGAGGAGCTTCATCTTGCTGGACAGTCCGTCGCGCGATTTCTTGACGACCTTCAGGTAATCGTCCATGAAGCCGAGGCCGCCGAGCAGGATAAGCTGCACCAGGAAGATCAGGACCAGTTTGTTGCCGAGACGCCCCCACAGCAGGATGGAGACGATGGTGGCGCCGAGGATCAGTATGCCGCCCATGCTCGGCACGTTCTTCTTCTTGGCCTTGGTCTCCTCGTCGTCGGCGACCAGACCTTCGAGACGATTCGGCGCGACAAACTGCAGGTCCTTAAGGAAGCGTACGGTGAACGGGCCGAAGACGATGGAGATGATGAAGGCCGAGAACGCGGCGCCGCCGGCGCGGAAGGTGATATAGCTGAACAGCCGCAGGGGCCCCCAAGTGCCCTCGGTATCGGTTGCCAGTTCATAAAGGTAGTAGAACACGGGTGGGGTACGCCTCCTCAAACGCCTCCGTTCGCAGCTTGCCTCCACTGCGGCGGCACGCGTCCGCGCCGCACGCAGTTCAGACTATTCTCGCCTTTGCGTCAGGCAACTTCAACAAAAAGTCGGAGTTTTTCCGGAAAAACGCAACCGATAGCAGCGCCGGCGCGTCCTACAGACAGTGGATTGGGCGGTGTTGCGTCAGAAATTGGTTGCCGGGCAACGTTTGCGGTGTAGTCTATTGCAGCGAGTCCCGAGCGTCGGAGGCAGTCCCTGGAAACGCCCAGTAAGAAAACGATCGGCGAACGGATCATCGGCGCCAGCCTGGTGGTCGGTGTGGCGCATCTCTGTCTGAAGTTCGCCGGGTTGGCCCAGGCCAAAACCGCCACCTATTTCCTCGAGTCCAACGAGTACGAGACGATCTTCGCGGTCACGTTTACCACCATCGTCTACAGCCTGTTCCTGATCGGCGAGGAAGTGATCGGCCCGAGTTTGATGCCGGTGTTTGTCTCGGAACTCGAGGAAAAGGACGAGCCGACCGCCTGGAATCTGCCCAGCGCCCTGCTGACGGTGCAGACGCTGATCCTGATTCTCGTGACGATTGTCATCATGGTCTTCCCGGACCTGGTAATCTGGTTGTTCACGGATTGGACGCGCGCGGCAAATCCGAATAAATACGCATTGATGCGCGAAAGCATACAGTGGTTGGCGCCGTGCCTGATTTTCCTGTCACTCGGGTCGACCACATATATTATCCTGAACAGTTACAAGAAGTTCTTCCTGGCTGCATTCGGTGATGCATCCTGGAAGATCTGCGTCGTCATCTCTCTGATCGTCGGCTATTTCCTCGGGTTGGGCTACCGGGCTTTGTTCTTCGGCCTGCTGGTCGGCAGTGCCGCCAAACTGCTGACTCATCTGGCCGGGATGCTGAAGAAACTGAAGTACCTGCGGGTCAGTTTCGATCTGAAAAGCCGCGCCTTCCGCGCGATGGTGCTGCTCATGCTGCCGTTGCTGGCGGGGATCATCTTCGCCAAATTCAGGGATGTGTTCAACGTGCGCGTGTTGACGCACATTGATCATCGCGGTGTTGTGCAGTCGGCGGACCTCGGGCGGAAGTTGTTCTCGACTGTATCCTGGCTGGTGCCGTTCACGCTGCAGATCGCGTTGTTCCCGTTCCTCTGCGACCTGGCCGAACGCAACGATAAGGAGCAGCTTGGCCGGGTGCTGACTAAATCCTGCCGGCTGCTGGCCGCGGTCTTCATCCCCGGCGCCCTGGTCCTCGCTGCCCTGTCGGAACGGTTTTCGGTCTTTGTCTTTCTCGGCGGCAAGACCGGACTGCAGGTGGTTGTCTGGACCGGGATTGCAACTGCCTGCTATGTTCTCGTGCTGCCGGCGGCCGCCGTCGAATGTGTGCTGATGCAGGGGTACTTTGCCAAGCGCAAGATGGTCTCGGTCTCGATCATCGGCATAACCTGTTCGTCACTCAGCGTGTTGATCAGCTTCCTGTTCGTGATCAAACTCGAGGTCGGCCCGAAGGGCGCGCTGCTGGCGGTGGCCCTCGGGTTTGTCTTCTCCCGGATTATCAAGAGCATCGTGTTGAGCGTTGTCCTGGGCCGCTCCGTGCCGCTTTTCCCCTTCCTGCCGACCTTGGGATTCCTGGGCAAACTCGCTTTGATCGGCGTGGCCGCAGGAGCGGCAACGTGGGGCTCCGTGCAGTTGACGAATCGGCTTGCCGACGACCAGTTGCAGGCGTCCAAGGCCCGGATGTGGAGCTATGAACACTGTAAGCTGAAGGCGGCCGGAATCCGGTATGTCGCGGCGGCACAGCGCTACAGCTTGCGCGGCGAGGTCGAACTGACCACGGACCTGCTGGATATCCGGACGCACCGGATGGACGTTCGGATGGCGGCAGACGGCGCGGTGTTGGAGTGGCAGGAAGGCGCCCGCAAGCAAATCCTGGAAGTTCGCGACGAAGAGAAACTCGGCAGTTCACTCCATGAACTGCTGCGGGACCTCCCGAGGATGCTTGCCGCCGGCGCGCCGCAAGCGAACCAGAAGGGGGCGAAGATCAAGCTGGAGGCCGGCAGAACCGGGGGCAGTCGGGCCGCCGGCGTGATCCGCCTGAGTGACGGGGTGAAGGCAGAGGACGGTGACCTGACAGCCAAGGCGGGATCACTTGTTGTGCGGTTCACGGCAGCCGGCCAGGCAGACCTGCAACTCCGCCGCAGTCTCGGCGACAGCATCACCCTGCGGAACGAACCGATGCCCCCGATCAAGCGGCGCTGGACGCTGATCCATCTGGCAATCGGCGGCCTGGTCGGCGGTCTGGTCTTTCTCCTGGCCGCCTTGCTGCTGCGGGTGAAAGAACCGTTCGACATGCTGCGTTGGGGCGTCGACAAGGTCCGACGGAAGAGCGGGCATTAGTCATTGACAAGTCCCTGAGCGAAGTCGAAGGCGGCAAGCTTGACGACCCTTGGATTCGCGGTTATGGTACCGCACGCATCACGCGGGGATGATGGTGGCTGGGGGATGATGGTGGCTGGTTTTGGAAAGGGAAGAGTCATGACAACCATGCGACGAATTCTGGCCCGGAAAGTCAAGCACCATGAGCCGCTGCTGTTTTCCATCCTGTCCTCGCACTCCCTGCAGGCCGCAGCAGAGAAGCTCTGCGACAAGGGGGTCGGGGCGCTGCTGGTGGAGGACGAAGACCAGTTAGGCAAGTATATCGGAATCGTCTCTGAGCGGGATATCCTGCGGGCGGCAGCCGCCAATGTGCTGCTCGATGATAAACCGGTTTCGGAAGTGATGGCTGCCGACATGGTTGTGGCCAAGCTCACCGACGAAGCGGAATACGTCGTCAACGTGATGAAAGAACGGCATATCCGGCATATCCCGGTTGTCGCTGATGAAGATGGGGAAGCCCGGGTTGTCGGCATGCTTTCCATTCGCGACCTGATCCACGCGGATGACATCGGCGAAGATTCCGAAGTCAGACTGATGGCCGGCCTTCTGGGGGGCAGTTTCAAAGGGGAGGGGGAAGAGTAGGATTCGGCGATCAACTCTTCTTCGAGCGGACCTTGAGATCCAATTCGTTCTTTTTGACAGTGACCTTGACGGAGCCGCCGCCGGCGAGATCGCCGAAGAGGATGTCGTCCACCAGCTTTTCGTAGATTTCCTTGTGGATCAACTTGGCGATCGGGCGGGCGCCGTATTTCGGGTCGTAGCCTTTGTCGGCCAGCCAGCCGCGGGCCTTGTCGTCGACATCAACTTTGACGCGGCGTTTGGCCAGGCGTTCATCCAGTTCCTTGACGAATTTGCCGACGATCCGTTTGATCAGGTCCTTGCCGAGACCATGGAAGTGGACCACGGCGCTGAGCCGGTTGCGGAATTCCGGGGTGAAGGTACGTTCAACGGCGGCACGGTTCTCGCCCGGCAGTTCGTCCTTGCTGAAGCCGATATGTTCCTTGGACAGCTCGCGGGCGCCGGCATTTGAGGTCATGATCAGGATGACGTTGCGAAAATCGGCCTTTCGCCCCTGGTTGTCGGTCAACGTGCCGTAATCCATGATCTGCAGGAGGATATTGAAGACCTTTGGGTGGGCCTTTTCGATTTCATCGAGCAGCAGCACGCAATGTGGCTGCCGGATAATGGCTTCGGTCAATTGACCGCCCTGTTCGAAACCGACGTAGCCGGGGGATGACCCGATCAGTCGGGACACGGTGTACTCCTCCGTGTATTCGCTCATGTCGAAGCGGACGAAGTCGATGCCGAGGGCAATCCCGAGCTGCCGGCTCAGTTCGGTCTTGCCGACGCCGGTGGGGCCGGTGAACAGGAAGGAGCCGATCGGTTTGTCGGGGTCGTTCACTCCGGCGCGCGACAGCTTGATCGCCTTCGCCACCTTGTGAATTGCTTCGTCCTGGCCGTAGATCACTTGCTGCAGGTTATCCTCAAGATCGCGCAGCTTCTCCTTGTCGTCCGTACTGATCTTGGTGGACGGGATATTGGCCATTTCAGCGACGACGACCTCGATGTTGCGCGGGGAGATCGTCTTGTTCCGGCGACTCTTCGGCAGCAGCGCCCGCGCGGCGCCGGCTTCGTCGATGACATCGATGGCTTTGTCCGGCAGGAACCGTTCATTCATGTATCGGGAGGACAGGCGCGCCGCCGCTTCGAGCCCCGGAACGGTATAGGTAACGTTGTAGTGTTCCTCGTAGTAGCCTTTGATGCCCTTGAGGATCTCAATCGTCTCGCCAATGGTCGGTTCAGGCACGTCGATCTTCTGGAAACGCCGCGACAAGGCGCGGTCGCGCAGGATCTGGTTCTTGTATTCGAGATAGGTGGTCGCCCCCACGCAGCGGAAATTGCCGCCGGCCAGCACCGGCTTGAGAATGTTCGAGGCGTCCATGGTGCCGCCGGTGGTGGCGCCGGCGCCGACGACCGTGTGGAACTCGTCGATGAACAGAATGCAGTTCGGATGGTCGCTGAGCGCCTCGATGACCGCCTTGAGCCGTTCCTCGAAGTCGCCGCGGTACCGCGTGCCCGCCAGCAAAGCGCCCATGTCGAGGACGTAGATCTCCGCGTCAACCAGCGTCTTCGGCACCAGACCGTCGACGATCAGATTGGCCAGGCCCTCGACGATTGCCGTCTTGCCGACCCCCGGTTCGCCGACCAGCAGAGGATTGTGTTTGCGCCGGCGGCACAGGGTCCGCATAATGCGTTTGAGCTCGAGCCGACGGCCGACGATGCGGTCGATCTTGCCCTCCGCCGCGAGCGCCGTGAGTTTGACGGTAAACTTCTCCAGCGCCTGGGCGGCCCGCCGGTCGCGGCGGCGCTGCCGGCGTTCCGCCATATCCTGATCGCCGATAAAATCCATCTCGTCGCCCGTGCCTTGGACGGGGTTGCCGTCTTCATCCAGTTCCGGCGGCCAGTCTTCATCGTCGTCTTCCCAGTCCGGGAAATCGAGGCCCAGTTCGTCGTCTTCGGAGCGGTGCGACACGCGCTGGACCAGATCAAACCGGCTCAAGCCCTGGTTTTCCATGAAGAACACGGCGTTGGAATCCGGCTCTTCGAAGATGGCGATCAAAACGTCTACGCCTTCCAGCACGAACTTGCCGCAGGAAATGACGTGTTGCGTCGCCCGATGGATTACCCGCTGAAACGCCAGAGTCTCTTCCGGGAGGTAATCTTCGGTATCGTGGATCTGTTCGACGCCCTCGGCGAAGTACGTGGTCAGCAAGGTCTCAATCTCGGCCGGGTCGCCGCCGCATTCCCCGATCGCAGCCTGGCAGTCTGTATCCTGCAGCAGGGCATAGAGCAAGTGCTCAAGCGTCAGGTATTCATGCCGGTACCGGCGCGCCGTCTCGACGGCCAGTCCGAATGAAACCCGTAGTTCAGCGCTTAGAATCGGTCGTTCGCTCATGCCTCAAAGTGCTCCTGTTCGCCGGGTGATGGACGTCTATTATAATACATTTACCCGGGCCGGAAATCAATATGTCGAGGGGATCAGCGCCGCCGTTTCCACGGCAGCCCGCGGATCGAGGCGGCAGGAACATGCCGGGATTGGCGCAGGAGCAGCTTGAACGCGCAGTTGTTGAAGCTGTGGCGGCCGGCGTTTGCGCCGTCCGGGTCTTTGAAGTCCCGCTGGTACAGGCGGGCAAACAGCCGGTGCCGGCCCGGCTCGAGGCGGACCTCCGCAGTAACCATCCGGCCCTCCGCCGGGCCGTTCTTCGGCTGTTCAATCAGCCGGGCGCCGTCGACCCACACACAGGCGTTGTCGTCTGAGGTCAGCAGCGCCAGGTAGTCGCCGGCCTCGGTGACTTCGATGTCGGTGCAGAAGTACAGATACTTGTCCTGAATCGGCCCCCAGGCCTGTTCGGGGACCAGCCGGCGATAGCGGTCAATGCCCGTTGCCGGGTAGGGTTCCCAGCCCGTAAGGAGGTCTTTGGCGTCGACACTGGTCCGGTTGAGCAGCGTCAGACAGGGCTCCGCATACGGGTCCAGCGGCCCGGTGGTTTGCCAGTCGAACATGGCGCCCAGGACGATTTGGCCTTCGACGGTCCGTTCGCCTTCGGTGTAGACCGCCTGCAGCAGCACCTCGCCGGCGGTTGCCTCGGCCGGCAGTTCGACTTCGAAGGAGGTCCTGGCCAATGGTGAGCCGGGACTGAAGCGCAGGTGCGTCGGATTCGGGCTTGTCACCCGGAACGGCGCCGGCGCCTTGAGCGTTACCTCGCCCGCCTGCCACTGCGGCGAACTGCGGCGAACCCAGACCGTCACTTTCTGTCGGCTTCCGCGTACCTGACTCTGGTGTTCCAACGTAAAACTCAGGCTGGACAGCAGCCTGGGATCCCAACGGATTCGGGCGGCGTTTTCCTTGAGCGCAGCCGGATCGCTGCCCGGCTTGAGTACTGCAAAACGGTCGATGAACACAGAGTCTTCCCAGGCGTCGATGTCGATGGCGTGGAAGCCCTGGCTCAGCTCGACCGTCGGCGTCTCGGCGCCTTCCGGGCGCAACCGCAGCCAGTGCCAGCGGTCGAGAACATCTTTCGCATCCGAGAAGCCGACGAACTTGGTGTCGTCCAGGTAGAAGCCAAAGGAGTTGCCGCATTTGTCATCGAGGTAGACGCGGGCCCAGACCTGATACGTGCCGGCATCGCGGATGTGGCACGACAGCCTGGCGGCGCCCACGTCCACCGTGCCGTCCTCGGCTTTGAGCCAGTGCATAATACCCCCGGCGCCTTCGCCGAGGGCCAGACAGCGCTGCCCCTGGAATTCGTCAATCTGGTAATTGGGTTCGATATCCACGGCCCATTCGGCTTCGATCACATGGCCGGGCACGGCGGTCCCGGCCGCCGTTTGCTTCGTTTGCCAGTCATCCGCCGAAACCCCACGCATGGCGCCGTCGATCTGCTGCAGGCATTGCAGCACAAAGCGGCGCGCCTGATAATCGCCGGCGGCATCCAGACCGGCGAGTTCGTCGACCAGCCGTGTTCGGCAGGCGGCGGGCAGTCCGGCCCGGCGCCGCAGAAGATTCCGAAGCTCGTCCTGCAGCGGGTCGTTCGACGACAACGCCCGCCCGAGGAGAGCGGTCATTGCGGCCGCGTCGTCGCGGGCGCCGTCAACGAGATACAAGGCCAGCAGCCGCGGCATGGCCGCGACGGTTTCCGGCCTGGTGCCGTTGGTCTGAAGAAAGGCGCGGACGGCAGGAGTCGTGGCCGGATTGTCCCAGAGCGCCAGCCCGGCCTTCTGGCGGATGAACGCGGGTTGGCCGCTGTCGGCCAGGAGTTGTTCCAACATCGGGGCCATCTCCAGGAAGACCCGGCTTCGGGCGGCGGCCGTGATTGCGCTGCCGCGGACCTCCGCGGACGGATCGCCCAACAGCCGGCGCAAGAGCCGCGCCTGCCGCCTGGCGCTGATTTTCGGGATGCTCCGGCAAATGTCGAGCCGGGCCTTTTCCGCACCGAAATAGACCTGGTATTCCACCGTCCGGGAGGCGCGCCGCCAGCTGATAACCGCCACGACGGCGATGGCTGCAAAGGTGATTCCGGCATAATAGAGACGACGGCGCACGACAGGCTCCTCTTTGGGGCAATAGTTTGACGATTCCCGCACCCCTCCGGTTCCAGGGAATATAGGCCGAAAACAGCAGTCTTGCACCATCACCTGTCCGTCGAAGATAGCTGCCCGGCCGGCGCCCGGAGATAGAAAAGCGCCCGGGTGATGATGTAGCCGGGGAGAATGCCGATGACAGAAAAACGCAGCAATACAAAGAACAGCGCCAAGATCAATTGGCGCCGGTCAACCTGCGGTCCGGCGGCCAGCAGCTTGGCGACGACATTGGCTTGCAGCAGGTAGTGGCGCAGCAGGAAATGAGTGAGAAGCGCAGCAACGGCAAGGCCGGCTTCCGGTAACAGCTTGCAGAATCGAGCCTTCATCGCACCAGCGGCTCCAGTGGTTGGCGGGGGGCGGTCAGCATGGCAAACAGGATGGCATCGCCGATCGGCCCGCCGCTGACCCAGTTGGTGCGTTTGTCGCGGGTCACTGGGGCGCCCCAGAGGTGGGCGGTGGCGTAGAGTTTTCGAAAGTTTTGAAAATCGCCGTGGAGGCGGCAGCCGGCGATCGTGAAGCCGGTAGCAGAAGCGCCGTAGCCGAATACGATCGGGCCGGAGTCGATGTCGCCGCTGCCGTTGTGACCCGCCGGATACTCGCGGACGGCCCCGAAACCGTTAACGGTGCCGAACAACTCGCGCTGCAGCGCACCAAAGAGGTCCTTCGACAATTCGGGATCGGCAAAATACAGGAAATAGACGGCCAGAGCCGTGCCGGAGCCGCGCGGTGCGTCGATGGCTTCGCCGTTGAGCGGATGTACGGCCTGGATCAGCAGACCGGTTCTCGGGTCAACGTACATCCTGCGGCAGTTCGCCGACCAGCGGCGGACCAGACCGCGGCAGTCCCGGCCTCCGGCACGGGTGTGCAAACCGATGGACGCGATGACTGCGCTGTTATCGACGGGATAAACTTCGTCGGGGTAGGTCTGCAGCATAAGCAGTTTGCTTTGCTCCAGGCGGTGGGCAAGCGCCGCGGTGATCCGTTCATTCAGTTGGCGCATCTGGTCATCGGCCGGCGGCTGGAAGACATAGCAATACAGACTGAGGGCAAGGTTGTAGTAGCCGAGGAAGGCGGCGTGGTGGCTGTCGAGGTCATCCAGCGATGTAATCGGGTCGTTGCCCCAGGCGGTCCGGTCGAACGCTCGGGTTCTGGGTTTGAGAACAGATCGCAGGCATTGCAGCATTCCGGGTTGCAGCGTGTCGCGCAGTTCCGGCTGAGCCAAGGCGACCTGACCAAGGCCCATAGCGGTCATCGTATACGTGCCGAAGAGCCATTCGCCATCGAAGCGGGCGCTGCCGGTGGCGAATGCCGTTCGATCCAGGTCGGTCGTGGTCCAGTTCTCGAGGCCGTTGGCCAGTGCGAGTTGGGGGGCTGTCTTGCCTTCGTACAGGTCGCGGGCGGGGCGACCGCACCACCACAACGGTATGACGCGGGTGATCACGAGGAAAACTGCGGCGGCAGCTGCAAGCCGCAGAAGACGCCGGTACCAGGGGGGCGTCGAGTCAGGCGGCGCTGTCGGTGCGGCTTCGAGTCGGGCGCGGCGCAGTACATCGATCAGCACCATGCATTCAAGTCCGAAAGGCAGGTAGCCGGCATAGCCGAGGATCGGCATGCGGAACACCTCGAAGCGATGTACGAACGGCACGGCGTACTCCCATTGGGCCAGGCTGAAGACATTCCACATCTCCCAGAAGAAGCCACAGATCAACGCCGCCAGAGCGGGAATCATGAGGCCGCGCCAGTCGCCGTCGCGCAGCGGCGTCAGAAGGTTGGCGGACCCGGTGATCAACTGGATGCCGACGATGATGATCAGTGGTGAGAGCCACAGCAGCGGATACATGATGTTGGGCAGCACGCCGATCAGCGCCAGGCCGACACCGGCGCCGGGCAACGCGAGCCAGCCCAGCAGCCGCGGCCGCGGCAGGCGGACGCGGGGCAGTCGGGCCAGGCCATCGTTCAACAGCGGGAAGGCTTTGAGCAGTTCCACGGTTGCCAGGACTGCCGGCAGCACCGTCGAAAACGACAGCGACCCGAGCAGGATGTATTCTGCCGTTGAATACTCGCCGATGCCGACGTAGTACCAGTTCTGGACAAACCGGTTGAGGTATTCGAAGAACCACCAGAAGAACGCACTGGCCGGGAAGAGGGCGGCATAAAACCACGGCTTGGCGGTCATCGGGCAGGTGCCGCGCAGATACCTGCAGACGGCATTGACGACCAGGATATAGGCGAACCAGAGCGGGAAGAACGTATGCCGCTGGAGCGGTGCAAACCAGGCAAACCGGGTCCACGCCAGGACCCAGGCGGCCAGGCCGAGACCCAGACCGGCCCAGCCCCACCACGGAAAACTGCCCACCGGCGACACCCGCGCCGCGGAGGTGCGGGCCGCACGTCGCAGGGCCCAGACAAAGAAGCCGTACACCCCGATCTGTACCAGCACCATCAGCACAAACAGAACCCAGGAAAACCCGGCCTGCTCGACATGCCGCGTGACGGGCGGGAACTCGAGATAGACCCGGACGTCACGGCCGCTGGCCAGAACCCCCAGTAAGGGCAACAGCAGCAGCATCAGCCCGGCGGTGAGAAAACTGCGGATTGCCGTGCGCAAGGCGGAAGCCTGCTGTTAGATGATGACCGAAGCCAAATCGAGCTTCGGCACGTGATGCACGTCGTCGGTGTCACGGTAGTATTTCAGGTCGCTGCCGGCGGGCACGTCCTCGAGCACAATGGTTTCGGCCGGCCGGCCGAGAGCCAGCAGCAGATCGATGGTGTAAGGGTGGGGGATGTTCAGGACGGCGGCGATCTTCGGCCGCCGGATTGCGCCCAGCATGCAGCAGGCATAGCCCATTTCAGCAGCGGCAAGCTGAATGCTCTGGGCGGCGATTCCCACATCCATCGCGTGATTGCCTTCCGACACAATCGTGATGTAACCGGTCGGCTGTTCGCCGTCCGCCGGTCCGTCCCAGTCCTTCAGGGCGCCGGCCCAGGCGATATGCGGAAAGACGGCGGCGCATTCTTCAGCAGGGCTGACAATTCGATAGCGCAGCGGCTGCTGGTTGCCGCCGCAAGAAGCGATGCGTGCGACGTCCACCAGTTGCCGGAGATCTGCTTCGGGAATGGGCTGCTGCTGGTCGAAACGGCGGGTGCTGCGGGCCTTGCGGGCGAGATCGGCGAACATCGTGGGTCTCCTCAGGTTGCGTGTCATGGCGTGTTTGTGCACCATATCACGCCTGCCCCGAATCGCAACGATCGCCGTTGGTCTTGCAATTCCCGGGAGATTTGCTATAACAGGAACAAGGGCGCAAGGGCTGGACAATTCAGGGAAAGGGTTGGTTGAGATGCCGATTTCGTATTCAGTCAAGAACCGTGGGCGGTTTATTCATGTTGTCGCCTCCGGTGCCATCACGCCGGCGGAGTTGTTGGAGTACCAACAGGCTCTGGGCGAGGACGAGCGGATTGATCACGGCAATAACTGTGAGTTGTTTGATGCAACGAAGGCTGTCGGCTCCGACATCTCGCAGGAAGCCCTGCAGGTCATGGCCGAACGACTGCGTGAAAGCCCGGAGGCATTCGGGTCGGAACGCGTTGCCATCGTCATCAACGGCGCCGAGAACTATGAAAAGGCGCGGTACTACGAGGAGCTGGTTGCCGAGACCGAGAATATCATCGTTTTCAACGAGGTCTCGACCGCACTGACCTGGCTGGGCGTCGAAGACAGTGTCCTCCGTTAGACGCTGGACCGGACCGGCACTCACTTACGGACGTTATGGGCTGGACGTCCTGCCGCCTTCGGCAACTCCAACGATGAACCGCGAATCAGCACATCCCATACGCCTTTGAGTAGGCGCCATTCGACTCTGGAGCCGCAAGCAGCGATCTTCCCGGCCGCCGCGAAGCGGTCTTCTGCCCGCAGTCCGTCTGCGGTCGATGTGCGCCCGGATGGAACCTGCCATCCCGTTTTGATCGCGGCAGCCCTTACCGCGGGCGACTCCGGGTTCCACGGTATTCCGACGGCGTGACGCCGGTGTGTCGGGCGAAGAGCCGGGAGAAGTAGTCGGGCGTGTTGAAGCCCAGCTGACAGGCGACTTCCTTGACGGACAGCTGGGTGGCCAACAGGAGTTCGCGGGCGCGTTCGAGCTTGCGTTCGGTAATGTACTGCCAGGGGGACCGGCCCGTTTGCTGCTTGAACAAACGGCAGTAGTGATACTTCGAGTAGCCGGACTGCGCCACCAGGTCGTCCAGACACTCACAATCGTCAGGTATCAGAGCGGTCAGGTCCCGGCCGGTGCGGACGCGGGATTTGATCAGAGTCAGCAACAGCCAGTACAGATGGCCGGAGGCATCCCAGGCCGCGGTGGGATTGTTCCGGCCCAGACAATCCAGTAGCCGGTTGAACGCGGCGATCAGCGGCGTATCCCGTCCGACGGCGTGAATCGGGTCGGCGGCGGTAAACCCGGCCTGGGCCAGGAGGGGGACCGACTGCGTCCCGCCGAAGTGCACCCAGTGGATCTCCCAGCCCCCGCGATCACAGCCGTAGCCGTGGTCTTCGCCTTCGAGACAGCAGAAAAGATCGCCGGGGTGCACGTCATGCTTTACGCCGCCCTGGGAGAACCAGCCGCCGCCCGCAACGCAGTAAAGCAGCACCGATTCGTGCAGAACCCGGCTGTCGAGCCCGTGGGCCGCGGTGGCCCAATGGCCGACCAGGCTGCACCACACCCCCAACTGCGCCGCTTGCGGCAGTTGCGGGCACGTCCGGGTAAGGCGCACTGCAGGGCCGATTTTCATAGCAATATCCTTGGCTTATTGGCAAGATTGTCTGGTTGCATCCCACCTGATAAAGCTGATATTGATAAATGCAAGACGGAATGTAGAGCAATATTGTTTTTGGAGAACCCGTGATGGATGCATACACGTTGCCGAATGAAGAGGTCAAGTATCTTCGGACACTGGCGCAACAGCAGGCCGAGATCGCGGCGCTGCCCGTTATGGCGGAGCGCCAAGCGCTGTGGCGCGACGTCAATGACTGTGTGCCTGGAGCCCGGCCGCCGTTTGCCATTGAGAGCTGGACTTTCGACCGTGACTTCATGCCCAGGGACCTCCTTCATTGCGAGACGCCGCTGGGCCGGCGCCTGGAAGGGGGCTTCCTGCGGCACATCCGGCATCACGAGATCCTGAATGACGACCATGTCTGCCCGGACACTCTGGATATCGGGTGGCACGTTTCCGGTGATGAATTCGGTATCGAGATCAAGACCGAACGCGCCAAAGACAGTGAAGGCGTGTCGACCGGATATCATTTTGACCATCCGATCAAGAATCTGGCGACCGACGGCTATGACATGATCAAGCCGTCCACCTTTGCGGTCGATAAAGACGGGACCTTGGCATACAAGGCGTTTCTCGAGGAGACCTTCGGCGATATCCTGCCGGTGGTCATTCGCAGCGGGGTCTACGGCGTCAATCATCTGACGCAGCGGCTCATGCGGCTGATGAGCATGGAAACTTTCTTCATGGCGATGTACGACTGTCCCGAAACGCTGCATGGTCTGATGGGACTAATGCGGGACAACGCCAAACGGAAGGCGCAATGGGCCGAAGCCGAAGGACTGCTTGTTCTGAACAATGAGAACCAATGTACTTGCGGGACCTGCTTCAACTTCACCACCCGGTTGCCGAAGGGTGAGTCGACCTCGGGCAAGGTGAAGCTTTCGGATATGTGGGCTGGTATGGACAGTCAGGAGACGGTCGGGGTATCGCCGGACCTGTTCCACGAGTTCTGCTTTCCATATTACGAGGAACTGGCGGCCATGTATGGTTTCGTGTACTGGGGCTGTTGCGAACCGGCCGACCCGATCTGGGAGACGTCGTTATCGAAACTCCCAAACCTCCGGGCCGTCTCCATCAGCCGCTGGGCGAATCAGGAGTATATGGCCGAGGCCCTCGACGGCCGGGAGGTCGTCTATTCGCGCAAGCCGGATCCCAATCTGCTCAGTGTCGACGTTGAACTCAACGAAGACGCCTGGGCTGAGGAGATCCGCAGCACGCTGAAGGTGACGGCGCCGAAGGGGGTGCCGACCCAGTTTGTCGTGCGCGATGTTTACACGATGCACGGCAATCTCGAAAAAGCCCGCCGGGCGGTCGACATCGCCCGTGAGGAGATCGATCACTTCTACGCCCCGGTTGGCGCATCGCGGTAGGCGGCGACGTCGTTCACATCCTGTGAGCGGCTCGGCCGGGAAGGGGGACGGCACGCTTCTTCCATGTCTCGCGGCGGCTCAGAAAATCAGCGTTGATCGCCCACGATCTGCACGGCGACCCGGCGATTGCGGGAGCGGTTGTCGAAGTCGCAGAGAATAATCTGCTGCCAGGTTCCCAGGAGCATCTGCCCGCGGTTCAGCGGGACGCTCAAGCTCGGACCCAACATTGCCGCGCGTACGTGGGCGAAACCGTTGCCGTCGCCCCAGCGGTCATTATGGGCGTAGACGTCTCCTTCCGGGGCAAGCTGTTCGATTGCGCGCTTCAGGTCTTTGACGGCGCCGCGCTCATATTCGATGGTCGTGATTGCGGCGGTTGAGCCGGGAACAAAGACGCAGACGATGCCGTCGTTGATGCCGCTTTCGCGGACCCGGGAGCTGACTTCGGCGGAGATGTCGTGGATGTCGCAGAAGCCTTTGCAGGCGATCTCAAAGGTGTATGATTTTGTCATTGGCCGCCTCCTTGTTTACTGCCGGCCGGCCTCGACCGCAGCCGGCCGGAGCCGATCATGGAACAGGCTGAATGCGGCACGCCTCTTCCAGCTTATCATTCTTTGGCCGTTTCATCGTCTTCCCCGGTCTTCCGTCGTTCACGGAAGAACTCCTGCAGCAGGGCCAGACATTCGTCGCTGAGCAGACCACCGGTGACGTCGACGTGGTGCAGCATGTTTTCGAAGCCGGTGATATTCAGAGCGCTGCCGGCCGCGCCCGTGCGGGGATCGGCAGCGCCGAAGATCAGCCGGCCGAGTTTGGTGTTGACCATGGCGCCGGCGCACATGGCGCAGGGTTCTTTGGTAACGTACAAGGCGGCTTCCTGCAGGCGCCAGTCGCCGAGCATCGCCGATGCTTGGGTGATGGCCAGGATTTCCGCATGCGCGGTGGCGTCCTTGAGCAACTCCACCTGGTTGTGCGCCTTGGCGACAATCTGGTCGTTGATGACGATGATCGCGCCGACCGGGACTTCGCCAGCGTTATAGGCCCGCTGCGCCTCGTGCAGCGCCATTCGCATGTAGTCTTCGTCAGTTCGGTTGAGCATGGCGGGATGGGGTTCGGGTTTCGAGTTTGGGCTGTCGGTGCCGATATCCGCGACCTCGGATCTTGCGTCTTGCCGGATGGAGATGATCGGTCCGGGATTCCGTATCATTCTATCGTGAGATCGAGTTCGTCCGTCAGGCCGAGTTCACTGTCGTCGAGCCAGCGGTAATCGGCATCGTCCGGCGGGTAGTCCTTGATCACGTGCATCCAGCGTTTCTTGAACTTGATCGATTGCTCGACGATGTTGCGCCAGTAGACCTGCTTGCCGAAGGAACCGGTGGTTTTGCCTTCGAAATGGTAGATCTCGACGGCGGGGGTGTAGGCGCAATGGAAGCCGGCCGCGTTGACTCTCATGCAGAAGTCGAGGTCTTCGTATTGTACCGGATGGAAATACTCGTCGAGGCCGCCGATGGTTTGAAGAAACTCGTTGCGCATGATCCAGCAGGCGCTGATCAGCACGGGCACGGTGGTCATGGCGGCGTACTTCGGGTCGTCGCGGTCGCAGCCGCGGCCGCGGAATCGAATGCGGCCCATCGGGTTCACGGCGACGCCGGCGCACTGAATGGTGTGCGGCTTGAACGGGTAGATCAGTTTCGGGCCGAGCACGCCGAGGGTCGGGTCGCAGTCCATCTGGGCGATCAGTCGATACAGCCAGTCGCCGGTGCAGACCGCCGTGTCGTTATCCATGAACAGCACGTACTTCTGCGTCGCCTTCTCCCAGCCCTGATTGCGGCCCAGGGAACAGCCGAGGTTCTCCGGGTTCGTCCAGTGGATGAAGTCGATCCCGGCTTCGACGAACCTCGGGGCCGTCGCGTCAAGCAGGTCCCGGGTGTCGTCGGTCGAGCCGTTGTTGATGAAGATCATCTGCTGCGGCAGCACCCGCGCCTGGAGCAGGCTGTTGAGGCAGTGTTCGGTAAACTCGCGGCCATTGTGGGCCAGCATCACGATGGAGCATTCAGCGAAGTCGGGCATAGTCAGGATGTTTCAGCTTTGATCAGTGTATCTCGGCCGGTGCGCCATATAGTAGCTCGCGAAGGCGATCCTGCAATCGGCAGGACCGGCAGCCAAGAGCCAGAATGAGGGCCTCACCATGTTGCGTAATTCCGAGATCCCGTTGTCAATCCGCAGCGTCCGCCACGACAGCGGCGACGGTTCGTTCGCCACAGCGATCAAGCTGATCGACAAACTGCAGCCGACGCGGATTGAATGGTCCTACATAACCGACAAAGAACAGATCGACAAGTTCCTGGCGCGCGTTCCGGTATTTGTCGCGGCATTGAATACGATCAAGCCGACGGGCCACGCCGTGTCGTTTGAGGGCGAGCCGATCATCGCCCCGTGGATGCGCGGTTTCGGTGCGCCGGACGATCGCAAGCACTACATGTGTCAGAACAACCCGGTCGACGTGCAGGCGCGGGTTGATCAGGTTTTGCTGCTGGTCCAGACCTGCGGCACCAAATGCTTCCAGTTCGACGACTGGTTCTGCAACGCCCAGATGCTGGACTTCGGCAATCCATGTTTCTGCGAATTCTGCCTGGAAGCCTTTGCCGACTATCTGGGACTCGATTTCGACTACCGCGTTTATCTGCGGCAACGCGGCATCACCCATACCAGGCAACTGCTGCAACTGGCGGCGACCGGCAAGGTCCCGATGTTCGATGACTTTCGCCGTTTCACCCGGGCCACCGTGACGGGTTTCTTTCGTAAGCTTCGCGCCAATATGGACCGGATCCTCGGCGAACCGGCCGTGTTGAGCGTGAACGGCTCTGTCGGGAACTTCGGCGGGGACATCACGACCGTCCTTGAATTCGTCAGCTACTTCGATGGTGAGACGTCGGATTTCTCTGATCGCCAGCTGCTTAAGATCGCGAAACAGAGCCGCAAACTCGCCAAGCAACAGGTCATTTCATTCTTTCCGGATGTACCGCCGGATGCGCATCACGCTGCGGACTTCGTGCAGCGGGTGAACCATGCGATCGCCTTCTGTTACGCCGTCGGCCTGTTGCCGCTGTTCCCCTACGACGTCTGGGCCGGGCCGGACAAGCCGCGGTGGTACGGCACCTGGGAGGAATATCGCCGGAACTATGAGATCGTCCGCGAGCACCCGGAACTGCTGGACGGCTTCTGTCTGAAGCAAGCGAAGTTGGCTGAGGACGAAACCGTAGTCCTGACGAAGCATGCCGAAACCGGCCAGGAACTGACTCACCGGATCACGGCCGACGGCACGTGGACCATCGGGTAGGCCCGACCCACACGTCTTTGCACACGTTCTCCCGCAATCCGACGTCAGCGCGGTCTTCAGCTTTGACGTTACAAAGGGGTTACAAAGCTGTGGGGCGGCGGCCGGGTTTCTTCGTATTGTAAGTAGTGAACGGCGGAGCTGTGTACCGACGCAGTCAGGAGAGATCATGTCCGAGGACCAGCAGAATACCGAGCTCCACGGCAGTGCCGGCATGAAGGCGTTTGCCCGGGCTGCCCGGGTGGTCTTCATCGGCATCGTTGTGTTGATGCTGGGGTCGGTGGTATTCTTCCTCTTCAAGAGCTTCTTTGTGGTCGAAAGCTCGGAAGTCGGGATCATTCTGCGCTTTGGCAGGATTGTCAGCCGTCGGGGGCAGCAGACGCGCTTGCGCGGTCTGCATTTTTCGTTGCCGTATCCGGTGGACGAACGCATCCGCGTGTCTACCAAGCCGCAGGAAGTCTCGACCGACGCCTTCTGGTACGAGCGCCAGGAGATGACCGACGCCGATCGGGACGCCGACGTCCTCCGTCCCGGCGTCCATGGCTACGGGCTGACGGGCGACATGAGCATCATCCACAGCAACTGGACCTTGAAATACCGGATCATCGATCCGGTTGTCTATGTCACGCGTTTTCATGACGGCGCCACCGGCGAGAACCGGATCAAGGAGGTCCTGCGTCTACTGTTGAACCGGGCGGTGACGCAGGCCGGCGCCGGGCTGAGCACCGACACCGCCTGGCAGGACCGCGATGCTTTCCGCAGCCGCATCAAGGAGGTCCTGGACGGAGACATCGACCGGCTGCAGCTGGGCATCGAGATCGAGGATGTCCTGCTCTCCGTCGCGCCGCCGCGGCAGGTCAAAGAGGAGTTTGATTCGGTAACGCAGGCTGTCGAGGAACGCCAGAAACTGGTGGCTGACGCCAACGGCGAAGCCCAGCGGCTCGAATCCGATGCCCGCATTGCCGAAGCTGAAATGCTGGCCGCGGCGAATTCCGACAAAACACGCAAAATCAGTCGCGTTCAGGCCGACGTCGAGGCCTTCAAAAAGCTGTACCCGCAGTATCAGAAGGACAAGGAGCTGTTCCGCCGCATTTACGTTGAGGAACGGTTGCGGAAGATCATGGGGCAGGTCGACGAGAAGTTCGTAGTCGACAAACGCGAGCAGCGCCAGTTGCGGCTGGAGCTCAACGCTGATCCAAGGAAAGCGAAGAATGAGCGAAGCGGCGATTCCAGATGACCTGACGCAAATCGAGCCGGTCGCGGAGAAACCGCCCGGCACCCGGCGGCGCCTGCTCGTGGCGGTGATCGGGGTGTTCTTCGTGCTGGACTCGGTGATCATCAGTTCGATCAGGTACTGGAGCGACGACTCCAGTCTGCTGTCGTGGGCCGGGGACGGCGGCCGCCTGGCCACGATCGCCGCGCTTGTCGGAGTGCTCATCCTGCTGGTTCAGATCCTGTTGATCGCGGTGCGTTCGGAGCGCCGGAACATGGGGCTGAACGAGCTGGTCATCCTGGCCGTACTGGCCTCCATCGCGCGGGCGAGCATGGTTGGCGCCGACGGCGCCATCGCGCTGCAGACGGCCGGCGCCATCGCTTTCTTCATGCTGATCAGTCTGATCATCGAATCGCAGAGCGCGGTCGGCGCCAAGCAGTCCCTGGAAGAGCTGGTGCAGATGACCCCGGGAAAAGCCCGGCGTCTCCGGGCTGACGGCGAAGAAGAACTGGTTGACCCAGAGTTCCTTCGCGCCGGCGACGTCCTGCAGATTCGTCCCGGGGAAACGGTGTATGCCGACGGCAAGATCCGCAAAGGGGCCAGCGCCCTGCAGGAGGCGAATATCACCGGGGAATCCCTGCCGGTCGACAAGGAGGTCGGTGCCCAGGTGTTCGCCGGCACCCTCAACCTCAGCGGCCTGATTGAAGTCGATGTCGAGCGGGCCGGCAGGAATACGACGCTGGGCAAGGTGCGCGACTTGATCCTGGCGGCGGAACAGACGCGCATGCCGTTCATCCGGTTGATCGACCGCTACGTCAAGTATTACACGCCGCTGATCCTGATGCTGGCTGTGATCGTCTGGTTCGCCACCGACCACAGTCTCGGCCGCGTCGCCGCCCTGTTGGTTGCGGCCTGTCCGGTGGCGTTGATCCTGGCGACGCCGTCCGCCACGATCGCGGCATTGTCCGCCGCCGCCCGCGTCGGTATCCTGATCAAAAACGTCAACGACATCGAAAGCATGGCCCGGGTCGATGCGTTTGTGCTCGACAAAACCGGGACCGTGTCCAAGGGGGAACTGGGGGTCATGCGGCTGGCGCCGGTCCAGGGAGTCAAGTCCGCTGAACTCCTGCGTTTCGCCGCCAGCGCCGAACAGCGCAGCAACCACCCGGTAGCCGTCGCCGTCCGTGAACTGGCGGTGCAGGCCCGAATCAAGCTGATGGAGCCGGAAGCCCTGCACGAAGAACCCGGCCGCGGCCTGCGCGCCACTGTCGACGGCAGGGAGATCCTGATCGGAAATCTCGCCTGGATGACGGAGAATGGATTGACCGCCGACGCCTTCCCGGAACATGATGAGGCTACCGCCGGCGTCAGTGTGCTGTATGTCATGCGGGACAATACGCCGCTCGGCTGGATCGCTCTGGAAGATCAGTTGCGTGATGAAGCCAAAGCGATGGTGACCGAATTGAATGAACAGGGCGTCGAGCGGCTGGCACTGGTGACCGGCGACCGCACTGCCGTGGCAACCCGCGTCGCCGACGAACTCGGGATCCGGGATCTGCGGGGCGACTGCATACCGTCCGAGAAGGTGGACTACGTTACTGAGGTGAAGCAGAAAGGCTGTCACGTTGCTTTTGTCGGTGACGGCGTCAATGACGGTCCGGCTCTGGCCGCGAGCAATATCGGGATCGCCATGGGCGCGGCGGGTAGTGATGTGGCGATGGAGAGCGCCTCCATCGCCTTGCTCAACAGCCGATTGAATCGTCTGCCGTTTCTGCATCGGCTGGCGCGCCGGGCCCGCAGCGTTATTATACAGAACTTCGTGGTCGGCGGCCTGTTTATCTTTGGCGGCATGGCGTTGAGCGCAGCCGGGAAACTCCCGCCTCTCGCCGCCGCTGTCATGCAGCTGGTCGGTTCGCTGGCCGTTGTCATGAACAGCGCGCGACTCGTGCGAGAAGGAGAGGATCTGGATTCTTGAAAGCCGTTATCTTCGATATGGATGGGGTCTTGACCGATTCCGAACCGGTGATCTGCGCTGCCGCCCAGGCCATGTTTCGGGAGTACGGCGTGGAAGTGCCGGAAGCTGACTTCGTGCCGTTCATCGGCGCCGGGGAGAACAAGTATATCGGCGGTCCGGCCGGTAAACACGGCGTCGAGTTCGACCTGCTGCAGGCCAAGGCCCGCACCTACGAGATCTATCTCGAGATCATGCCGGAAATCCTCCAGGCATTCCCCGGCGCCGTCGACTTCGTCCGCGCCTGCAAAGCCGCCGGCCTGAAGACCGCTGTCGCTTCCAGTGCGGACCTGATCAAGGTCGCCGCCAATCTCGAGCATATCGGTATCCCGCCGACCGAGTTCGACGCGGTCATCACCGCCGAGAAAGTGGAACACCGCAAGCCCGCGCCAGACATCTTCCTCGCTGCCGCAAAAGAGATCGGCGTCGCTCCCGTCGACTGCTGTGTCATCGAAGATGCCGTCAACGGCGTCGAAGCCGCCAAAGCCGCGGGCATGACCTGCATCGGCGTCGCCCAAACCTTCTCCGCCGACAAACTCGTTGCCGCCGACCTCGTCAAACCCGGCATGGCCGATCTCTCCGTCGACGAGATCCAGTCGTTGGGGTAGGGCGGACGCCACGCCCTGCCGCAGTCGCATCCGGGCCTGATCGTCAAGCTCAATCGGTGCCAAGCGATTGCCGGGGAGTGCTGCGTCAGAGGCTCAGGCGGTTCGTCAAGGCGGGTGTCCGCGCCCCGAAGGGGCAGCTCTCAACGGTGTTGCGTCAGGGGGGATCAGGCGGTTCGTCGAGGCGGGTGTTCGCGCCCCGAACGGGCAGCTCCCGGGGAGTGTTGCCGTAGCGCCTCGGGCAGTTTGTGAGAGCGGGTGTCCGCGCCCCGAAGGGGCGGCTCCCGGAGAGTGTTGCTGTAGCGCCTCAGGCGGTTTGTGAAAGTGGGTGTCCGCGCCCCGAAGGGACGGCTC
>CAYLNH010000091.1:0-2072 GCA_964384625.1 uncultured Lentisphaerales bacterium | reverse complement strand
GGCGGTTTGTGAAAGCGGGTGTCCGCGCCCCGATGGGGCGGCTCCCGGGGAGTGTAGCTGTAGCGCCTCAGGCGGTTTGTGAAAGCGGGTGTCCGCGCCCCGATGGGGCGGCTCCCGGGGAGTGTTGCTGTAGCGCCTCAGGCGGTTTGTTAAAGCGGGTGTCCGCGCCCCGATGGGGCGGCTCCCAACGGTGTTGCGTCAGGGGGGAGCAGGCGGTTCGTCAAGGCGGGTGTCCGCGCCCCGAAGGGGCGCCAACATGAGTAGCCCCGGGTGACTGAAAGGAACCCGGGGTGGTGATATTCGGGGCAAACCGTCCCCGAAGGGGGCGAACTCTGTACTGAGCTCCGCTCGGACGCCCCCGCCGCTAACTCCCGTCCTCGCGGGTGACCCAGCGCCACCAGGTCGTCCGATCGTTGTCGATGTGGTACGATTGGTTGCCGACGTCGGCGCGCCAACTCGGGGCGTTGGACAAGAGATAGTTCAGGTGATCCTGAATCCCCGTTTGCGTGCGGACGTGGCCGTCGTCGTAGGTGACGTTGATGCGCTCGCGGTCGTGGGCGCCGAGGCCGGTTTCGGTGGGCTTGCCGATCCGGCACATGGAGACTGCGGTGACCGCGACCCGGCCGTTCCATTTTACCTGACCGCCCAGCTTACGCAGGTCCCCCCGGCCATTTCCGCCGATACCGGCCTGGCCGGGGAAGGGGAAGCGGCCGACATGCGTGTACATCACGTAGGTGCCCGTGGACCAACCGCCGGCAGCCAGTGGGATATGATCAATCCAGTGCGGCGCCTCCCATTTGGAGAAGTCCAGCCGGCCTTTGTAGCTGATGCATTGGCTGTCGAGATCATTCTCCCAATCCGGGTCGACCAACAGCATCTCGTCGCTGAGATAGCCCATGTCCCAGAGCGCGGTCAGCCCGCGCAGCGTGTGGCGGTTCGGCAAACCGTCATAGATCCGGGTCTTCTTGTAGTCCTTCTCCGAGAAGTAGCCGGAGGCACGATGGCCGGGATTCCAGCCGCTGTGCAGACAGCCGTTGGGGAAGACGCGTTCGTGATCGTCGGCGTACAGTACCAGCGCGGTGAACTGCTGTTTTTGTTGGCTCATACAGACCACCAGCTGCGCCCGCTTCTTCGCCTGGCTCAAGGCCGGCAGCAGCAGGGCGGCCAGGAGGGCCACGATGGCGACGACGACCAGAAGTTCGATAAGTGTGAAGCTGCTCGGGCGCCGCGCCGGCCCGTTGCCGCGACTCGCCCCCCCGGAATCATAATTGGATTGATTGTGATACATTCTGACCTCCATATGTCGAAATAGACTATGTAAATACTTGAAATGCAAGTGAAAGTTTCTGTAAATCAAAAAGAATACAGATTGGTATGGAGTCGGGCGTGAGGCGTGCAGCTTAGCCCGCGACGGCGCCCGTATGGTTGGTCCGGCGTCCCGTTGTCGAGATCGTGCACCAGAACACTATCGCCAAAATACGCCGACCAAGGAGGAGGACAACGCTGGAAGATCGAGAACCAGGGATTCGACGATCAGAAGAAGCACGGATTCGAATTGGAACACGCCTACGGACGAAAAGAGAACGCCTGGAACTACTACCAGTTACTCCAGATCGCCCACCTCATCTCACAACTGATCACCCGAAGTGACCTCTGTGCCAAAGTGCAGAAGCTGCAAATCCGAAACGGGGCGCCGCCAGGCCCCATATACAGCTTCATAGACTACTATGCATCGGTCAAGGCATTCGTCAGTTTCCTACTCTCCAGCTTCACCAGGTGTCTGATTTCATCGTTCATCTTCAGCCCCGCGGCCCGACGAATCCAGCTCCGGCTGCCCGATACCTGACCCCCACCCGTCCGCCGGCGATCCATTCCTCCGTGCTTACCCCCGAACCCCTGCCACCCGGACAACCGGAGCCTTCGACCTGCCTGCTTCCGACCCGCCGGACCAAGAACTACCCACTATCAACTATTAACGAGTCCCGATTCGTCGGGACTGGAGGCGGGCGGGCGCATATCAGTTCTGTAGGTCATCCCTTGGCGTTGGCAAGAGCCGCACCATAGCGTCAGAA
>CAYLNH010000090.1:6927-25006 GCA_964384625.1 uncultured Lentisphaerales bacterium | reverse complement strand
TCGCCAAGGCTTCGGCGCTCAAGAGGGTGCGGGATCTCTATGCGGACCGCGAAGGACAGTAATCGAGGGCTTACCGGTTTTATCCGGGGGGATCAGCTGCCGAAGCTGTTGTCTTTCGGAGTCGGAACCGCAGTCCAATCGCAGCAGCCTGCCGCGTCTATCTACATCTACCGCGAAAAGATCCTCCCCAAGCTGAGCTTGGGGTCTCTTCTCGGAAAGCAGGAACCGGGTCCCGCACCCTTTTCGCGGCCGGTGGATCTAGCCCGTCTTCAGAACGTCGCCCAGGCTCTGGACATCGCCGCCGCCGGGGGACTGGAAGACGCGCAGGTCGAACTCGGGGATGACTGCGAGGATGTGGTCGAAGATGTCCGCCTGGACGCCTTCGTACACGGCCCAGGCCGTGTCGTTGCAGAACGCGTAGATCTCGATCGGCAGTCCGTGTTCACCGGGCTGCAGCTGCCGGACGAGCAGAGTCATCTCCCGGTTGATCATCGGGTGATTGTGCAGATACGCCTCCACATAGGCGCGAAAGGTGCCGACGTTGGTCAGGCGCCGGCCGTTGACCCGGCATTCATCGCCGACATCATGTTCGGCATTGTACTTTTTCACCTCGTCTTCTTTCCGCGCCAGGTACTCCTTGATGTGCTGGATCTGGCGATAGCGCTCGAGCATCTCCTCAGTGCAGAGCCGGACACTGGTCATATCGAGGTTGATCGAGCGCTTGATGCGCCGGCCGCCCGACTGGAACATCGCCTGCCAGTTCTGAAAGGAATTGCTGATCAACGCATAGGTCGGAATCGTCGTGACGGTCTTATCCCAGTTCTCCACTTTGACGGTGGTCAGCGCAATGTCGATGACATAGCCGTCGGCGCCATATTGCGGCATCGACACCCAGTCGCCGATACTGACCATCTTGTTGGTGGTCAGCTGAATGCCGGCGACGAACCCGAGGATGGCGTCCTTGAAGATCAGCATGAGCACAGCGGTGACCGCGCCGAGACCGCTCAACAGATAGAGCGGACTGCGGTTCAGGATGATGGCCAGCACGATGATCAGCCCGATGGAATACAGGATGATCTTGACGACCTGCAGAAACCCCTTGATCGGCACCTGGTTCGCCTGCGGGAAACTGCGGTAGACGATGTGGCCGGCGTTGAGGACGGCGTCAACGCCGAAAACCGCAGCCGCGGTAAAGAGGATCAGGCCGATGCCGTTCAGCGGCTGCTGCGCCAGGCCGTCGGCCGGGAGGAAGAGGCGGGTCACGCGGCACAGGATGAGGGCCGGCACCAGGAGTGCGAGACGATGCAGCACGCCGGCTTGAACCAGGGCGTCGTCCCAGGTCATCTTCGTTTTCCGCATCAGCGCCTGCAGTCCGCGCACCAGCAGACTGCGGGTGATCCACCACGCCGCGACTGCCAGGATCACAATCGCGGCGGCCCAGATCAACTCCGCCTGCCACGGCAGCGGCGACTGATTCAAGTACTCCCGGAATTCGGCGATGGCTTCCATGGGCTTCCCTTTCTCAGAACTTATCACTCCAGGCCCGGGCGCCCTGCATGATCATCTCGACGGATACCGTACCGACGAACAGCGCGGTGATGCGGCCGGCAACCTCAATGTAACGCTCAATCAGCGGCTCGCGCCGCGGTCGAACGACATCGTGAACGATCTTCAGAATGACAATGATCGCAATCGAAATCGCCACCGCAACCAGCGCTGCGGCGCAGGCCGCGGCCGTATCGTGTCGCTCGCCGATAATCACACTGGCGCTGATCGTTCCCGGCCCGATCAACACCGGCATGGCAATGGCGCCGGTCAGGTTTTCCGAGTCGCCCCGCAGAATCTCAATCGCCGTCGGCCCGCGGAACACGAACTGCAGACCGATCAACAGAAAAACGACGCCGCCGAAAATCTGGAAGGAAGCGAAGTTCGCCTGGACGATATCCGAAAAGACTGCATCGCCGAGAACGACAAAGCAGCAGAAGACGGCGGCGGCAATCAGGCCGGCCCGCGACATGACATAGATGAACCGCCGCAGGTCCAGCTTGGCAACCACATCGACCAGGTAGATGATGACCAGAAACGGGTTCAGCAGCACCAGCAGCAGGGCCACCGATCGCAAATAGCCGTTCATATCGTTCGAACTCGTCTTTTTGATTTACTTCCGGACTTCAAGAATCGCACACAGGCCGTGACCGCAGCCGATACCCTGCTGCAGTTCGACGACCATATTGCGCAGGGTGTACCCGAGCTGCGGTTCGATGAGATTCTCCCGCGTCAAACCGATGTCGATCCAGCCGACGCTGTCAACCACGCGATGCATGCGTTTGAGCAGGTAGCGAAGGTCATTCGGGAAGTCCTTCGCGACGCCGCGCGGACCGCCTTCCGGGTCGACGGTCACGGCCTGGATCTCGTCGTTGTAATGCGCCAACAGACGTTTGGTATACCGCACCATGGTGTTCCAGCAGTGCGCCAGCCGGGTGTAGAACTCGTTCTGCTCGTCAAATCCGTCGACCGGCTTGAAGTCGAACTTCAGGTCGTTCAGGTCGGTACGCCGGTTGTACTCGTGCAGCGAGTTCACCGCGTTCCGGATGGACTGGGCGAAGGGGTTATACTCCTGCGTATCCATGTGGCGCCCGATCAGACAGGAGCGGTCGAAGAGCTCGACCATGTTGATCTCGCAACCGGCCCGTTCCGATGCCGCCTGAACAATGCGCTCAACTTCCCTGCGGCTCATGAGCCGCAAATTCAGATGCTGCAGCTGATCGCGTTTGGCTTCGCGTTCCTCTTTCTCGTAGATGTAGGACACGACGTAATCCATGTTGAGCAGGTCCTCGTGCTTGTTGGTCCACAAGTCGCGCCACTCGTAGGAGTACCTTCCCAGCCAGTCACAGAGCACCAGCGAGTACTTCTGTGTGTGCCGGGCGATGTCCGCCAGGAGCTCGATCGCCGTTTCGTCGTCGTTGTGATGCGACCATGTGCCGTAGGACGAAAAGTACAGGTCGTACGGTTCCTCGCCGTCTTCCAGGGGCAGTCCCTGCGAGAAATCGCCTTGCCGGAAACTGATGGCGGGATTGCCGCCGTGAACGTCGGCGGCCTGTTTGAGCAGGTCAAGGCTGAGATCGACGCCGACGTAGGATTCGATCATGTCCTGCAGCAGGTCGATCTGGAAGTGCGTCAGGTCGGCGTCGCGGTCGCGGACGCCCGTCAGCAGTTCATACCCGTCGCCGCTGCCGCAGCCCAGGTCCATGATGCGCAGTTTCTGATTGCGCACCCTGGCGCTGCAGACCATCTCGTGCAGATGCGGATAGAGGAAGTGCCGGGTGATCTCGTCTTCCCAGTAGCGCCGGACATTGTCGTACTTGCCGACCAGTCCGCTCTGTTTGGCGTAGAGACCGCTGCTGACCGCCTCGCTGTAGGCCGCCATCTGGTCATTTTCTTCAACTGTTGGTTCAATCTGACTCATGCTGAATCTCCGGCACTTGGCGATTCGAGGGTTGCCGGCAGAACACCCGGGACGTCCTGCAGGATTCGGTTGCGCGTCTGTTCGGGCAGCTGGTTGCGCGGCCTTGCCTCGATTTCGGCAAACCGTTCGCAAGCGCCCTTCAACGCGCCCATTTCATGTTCGAGCGGGTAGGACACATAGACGTCTTCGCGGGTCGGCAGCGGGACGTGATACATAAAGGTCTTGTGGGTTGAGTCCATGACCTCGCGGATCATCGTCAAGACATCGTCGCGGGCGGCGGCCGTGACGTCCGGCCCGACCAGCGTGCGTTTGATGATGCCGATATGTTCGTTGTCGAGGATCGCCTGGACCGGGCAGAAGACATTGGTCCGTTCCAGCAGGCCGAAGGCGTAGTGGATGTACTGCGCCCCGCTGCGCGGGATATCGGCGAGCGTCAGCATCTTCTCGGCAGTCGCCTGGACGCCCGGCTCACTGGTATCGCCGACGCCGGCGGTGGAATAGCACGGCACTTTGTAGAAGCGCGCCATCTGGACGCAGTCGTGGTTGTAGTGATTGAATTCCGGCGCGGCATACATGTCGTTCAGGTTGTCCAGGCGCGTGCGCACGGGCACACTGCCGTAGAGCACCGGCGCGCCGGGCTGGGCCAGCTGCGTCAGGATGATGCCGGCGAGGATCTCGGCGTTGATCTGGGCGACCATGCCGAACTCGTCAAACGGCCCGGTGGCGCCGCCCATCGGGCAACTGGAAATCACCACGGGCACTTTGCGTCTGGCGATCGCAATCAGTTTGTCCGCGGTGTCGTCGACCACCTGCAGCGGGCTCTTGATGACGCAGGTAATGAACGAGAACACCGGATTTTCGGCGAACGCCTCTCGGCCGCCGGCAATGATCTCGCCGAGGCGGATGACGTCGTCCAGCGCGTCGATATCGGTCAAACCGGCCATGACGTGCTTGGTGATATTGTTCAGGCTGCCGAGGAACTTGTTGACGTCCTTGTTTTCCCTGGTCACATCGGCGTCCTGGATATTGACGCAGCGGATGAAGGAGTCGAGGTGCTCCAGGTTGTCGGCCAGATGCGCGGCGCGGGTCAGCCGGGCGATGGAACCGTCCTGCCGGACGAACTTCGGGTGGGCGCCGTCCCACTCGACATCGAGCCAGATGTTGGTTTCCGAACCGCTGACAAACCGGGCCCGCGGTTCCTGCGAGTCCAGGATGAGGCGGTTGTCCGGATGGCGCGCGCCGAGAACGATGGAGGACGGCACGGACGCCATGCCTGCATCGATGATTTTGTCGTTGAGCTTGACGACCGGCACGTCGCCGCCGGTGTCGACTTCGGCGCCGGCGGCTTTGAAAAGCTCAACCGCCTCCTCGTTGTAGCAGACCAGGCCGGGGTCAGCCAGCAGTTCCCGGGACACACCGTCAATCAGCTTGATCTGATCTTCGCTGAGTCGGCGGTAGGGATTATCGACCAGAACGCCTTCGCGTTGTTTCATTGACATTGTACATGCCTCCATGGATCGTTGATTCTTGCGCGATGAGTTATCTTCAAACGGCTCGCCCGAGCGGGCTATTGCACCGTGTTGATTTCCGGCCAGCGTTCCAGGATCTGATCCCGGATATCCGCCGGCAGCTTCGGCTTCGGCTTGGCCCGCAGGAGTTCCTGCTTGCGGCGCACGGCCATTTCGCCGGCCGCCCGACTCTCGGAACTGCCGCGTTTCTCGCGATTCGAGATCGACGGCTCGTAGAACTCCGAACGCAGGTGACGGATGGTGTGTTCCTCCATCATGTAATCCTCCGCCGGTCCTTTCTCGATGAGCAGTTCCGTGGCCAACGTGTCGTCGGTCACTTCGATGCCGCGCAGAACGCGCTGGCACATACCGAGGATTTCATTGTCCATGACGAGTTTCTCGTAGGACACGGTCAGGTCGGCCTCCATCAGACCGGCGATGTCGTGGATGTAGTTGGCGCCGCTCATGGCCACCAGCAGACTGGACATGGCGCTTTCGTACGCCGCCTGGATGTCGACCGCTTTGCTGTCGGTCGTGCCGCCGGTGGAATACAGCGGGATCTTGAAGTGCTGAGCCATCTGGGACACGGCCGCATTGATCATGGCGCGTTCAACCGCACCGCCGACATGGTCCATGGTTTTCAGATTCGTGATCGACCCGACACTGCCGCAGATGCCGGGCGCGCCTTTGTTGACGCACTGCACCATGGCGATGCCGCCGAGGGTCTCGGCGATGTGGGTGAGGACATTGCCGGCCAGCGTAATCGGCGCCGTCGTCCCGCAGATCGGCTCCGTCGGGACCACGACCGGCAGGCCCTCTTTGGCGAGGTAACAGGTCATCTCGCCGTAGTGGTCGTCGATCTTGAAGGGACTGATGATCAACGTGATGAACGAGGTGAACGGTTTCTCGCGCAACGCCTCGGCGCCGCCCGCGATCAACTGCGCCATCTCCACCACCTTGCGGCAGCCGGCCATCGAGTAGATGCCGCCCATCACGTGCTTGCTGGTGTTGTCGAAGGCATGGAAGAAACGGTTCGGGTCGATGTTGTCCTGCACCTCGATTTCATTGGGGAACACGTTGATCGTGAACAAATGGATGTTCTCGAGGGACTCGACGAACCGCGCGTTCCAGGCGACGTCCTGGGTGGTCGACGGCCGGCGCTCGCCGGTGTCCGGGTCCAGCACGTAGATCGCCGTGCCGCCCGTGCCGTAGTGCACCCGGCTGTCTTCCAGCACCGCGTCGGTCTTGCCGTCACGCGAGTATAACGTGATCGAAGACGGGTTGCTGTCGACGGCGTCCTCCACCAGGGCGCGCGGCAGTTTCACCACATTGCTTGCTTCGTCGACGTCGGCGCCGGCTTTGGCAAACGCTTCGCGCGCGGTGGCCGAGAACACCTGCATGCCGGATTTCTCCAATACCTCCAGAGCGGCAGCCGCAATCTTTTTGACGGCCGCCGGAGTCAGCGGCTGATACAACTTTGACGGCAGGCCGAAATTATTGGTCGTAGTACTCATAGGGTTTTGTCATTCCTGGTTAGGTGATTCAAACAGCCTCAAAGGCAGATCCACTGCCCGACGGTGGCGATGGCTTTGCCCTCGCCGAAGTGTTCGGTAAACAGCCGGAAGTAGTACAGCTCCTCCTTGCTCCGGACGATCGGATGCTTCTGCTGGACTTCAGCCAGTTCGTCGTCCGAGATCTTGTCCTCGAAATAGCCGGGCAGGACATCGGCGGAGCCGGAGCCCTGGGAGAACTCCTGTTTCAGGCGCCAGGTGATCGAATCCGGCAGCAATCCTTCATAGGCTTTGCGGAAGATCCATTTCTCGATGCGGCCGTCGCCGTCGGGCTTCTGCTTCAGGTCCGGGGCCAACTCGAGGGCGTACTCCAGCAGCTCGCCGGAAATCAGCGGCGCCACGACCTTGACGGAGTTGCAGAGGTTCATCCGGTCCAGGCGCAGGGACGCGTTGTTGTGCAGGAACTTGAGGCATTCAATCTGGCGGGTGCTCAACTCGTCAAGCGGGAACTGCTTGAGATAGGTGTAGCCGCAGAAGATCTCGTCGCCGCCTTCGCCGGACAGCAGGATTTCCACGCCGTCCTTCGCCGCCTGCCGGGAGATCAGATAGTTCGAAACGGAACTGCGCACCAGCGAGGGATCGTAGTTCTCCAGATAGTAGATCACCTGCGGCAGAACCTCCAGAACGTCGTCGAGACTGACGATCAGTTCGCGGTGATCCGACTTCAGGTGTTCGGCCATGACCCGGGCGTTCAGAATGTCCTCGCTTTCGCCGACGCCGATGGCGTAGGTGCGCAGGCGGGCGCCGGGGCCGAACCGTTTCTGACTCAGATCCGCCGCCAGCAGGTTGACCACGCTGCTGTCCAGGCCGCCGCTGAGCAGGCCGGCCGTCGGCACCGGAAAGTCAACCAGCTTTTCGACATTGGCCGAGATGATCCGCCGGACCTTCTCCGTGATCTGCGCCACATCCCGCTCGGCACTCTGATTCCTGGCTTCCCGCAATTCGGCAAAGGCATGCAGTTCGCCGGATTCGTCCATGTAATGGCCGGCCGGAAACTCATTGACGTCGTCCGTCACGGCAGCCAGTCCTTTCAACTCGGACGAGAAATAGAGCGTCCCGTTTTCGCGCCCGTAGAAGAGGGTTTTGATGCCGAGCAGGTCGCGGGCAGCCAGCAGTTTCTGCCCGTCGGAGATGACCATCGCGAAGATGGCGTCGTTCATATGCGGCAGGAAATCGGCGCCGTGGCGTTCGTACAACTGCAGCAGGAGTTTCTCCTCCTGCGCCGGCACGATGGTCAGGCCGGTCTGGCGCGCCAGTTTGTCGACCTGGTTGATCTGACCGTCATAGCAGATCCGGTGGGCGGTCTGATCGGCGCGGATCGGGAAATCGTCTTCGTTGCGATGCGGCGAGATCTCCGCGTGCAGGTAGTTCTGTCCCATGGCGGCTTTGCCGACTTCAGCAACCCCCTTGCAGAAAGGGCCGCGATGACGAATCTTCTTCATCATCTTCTTGATGTGTTCTGTGTTTGGACTACCAAACCCGACAGCGAGTCCACTCATTATATACCTCGTATTTGGTTGTTATCGGCTGAGTTCTTCATCCAGTTGCGGCCGGTCGGACCAGCGTGCCACATTGCCCAGAACGCATTCCGGGTCGGGATAGGCATTGGCCAGGAGATTGTGGTAGGCGCACTCTTCGTGCGACCGCAAACCGGCGGCGGCATGGCGCGCGGCATAGGCGTCCGCCTGCTCGCCGTCCAGAAAGTGTTCGAGTTCCGCGCCGAGGGCGTCGACGGCGCCGCTGCCCTCGTCGAACTGCTCTTTCACGCGCCAGACAATCTCGTCCGGCAGGAGGTCCTCACCGGCTTTGCGCAGGATCCATTTTTCAATGCGCGTCCCGCGTTCGTCGTGGACCAGCTTCAGTTCGGCGGGCGTCTGCATACCGGCCTCAATCATCTTCAGATCCAGAAACGGCACCCGGCCCTCCAGCGAATGCGCCATGGTCATGCGGTCGACCCGCTGCAGATTGACGTTGTGCAGCCCGCCCACCGACCGGCGCAGTTCGCTGTGCAGGACGTCCTCCGACGGGATGTCCTTGTAATAGGTGTAGCCGGCGAACAGTTCGTCGGCGCCTTCGCCGGTGAGAATGACCTTGACGTATTTCGCCGCCAGCCGCGAGCAGAAGAAACAGGGGACGGCGCTGCGGACGAGGTCCTGGTCGAACGATTCAAGATAAAACAGAATCTCCGGCAGGTGCTCGCGGATGTCCGCCGGGGTGATGATGTACTCGTGATGGATCGTATCCAGATGGTCGGCCACCAGACGCGCCGCCGCCAGGTCGTTGCTGCCTGCGATGCCCACGGAAAACGTGTGCAGCTCGTCCACCTGCTGCCGGGCAATGGCCGCAATCAGACTGCTGTCCAGACCGCCCGACAGAAAGGCGCCCAGCGGCACGTCGCTCATCAGACGTTTGGTGACGGATTCCTCGAGAACCCGGCGGATCCGGCGGCAATGATCCTCCACCGACATCTCCAGCGGCTGCAGGTCCGGTATCTCGTAGTACGTATGGAAGCCGCTGCCGGAGTGATACCAGGTGCCCGCCGGGAACTCGCTGACCTTGTCGGCCAACCCCGCCAGCGCCTTCAACTCGGACGCGAAGATCATCCCGCCTTCGCGTTCGCCGACATACAACGGCTTGATGCCGATCGGGTCGCGCGCCAGGTAGAGCTGATCGTTGTCGGCCACCGCAAAAGCAAACATGCCGTCGAGCGCCGCCGCGGTTTCGGAACCCTTGTCTTCAAACAGGTGCAGGACCGCTTCGGTGTCGCATGTCGTCCGGAAGTTGTGCTGCTGCTCCAGCTGCTGCCGCAGTTGCGGGAAGTTGTAAACCTCGCCGTTGGCCACGATCGCGTGGCTGCGGCTCTCGTTGTAGATCGGGTGGTTGCCGCCCTCCGGGTCCATAATCGACAGCCGGCGGTGTCCCAGCATGCCTCCCGGGCCGTCCCGCAGACCGTCGGCATCGGGGCCGCGGTGTACCATGCGGGACATCATCTCGAGGACAGCCTGACTGTCCGTATGTTTCCAGAGTCCGGTTACGCCACACATATCTCTATTGCTCTCCAATCAGGTTTTCCGTTGTCAGGAATTCTTTCGCCACGGCTTCCGGGGTTTTCTTCTCGGCGTCCACCGCGTTGTTCAGCCGCTGCATCGTCCGGTCATCCAGTTTGCCGGCGAGCGTGTTCAGGGCCTCCTTCAATTCCGGATGCCGCTGCAGGACCTCCTGCCGCACCACCGGCGCCGCGTAGTACGGCGGGAAGAAGCCCTTGTCGTCGGTGAGCATCTGCAGGTCGTAGGCGGCGATCCGGCCGTCCGTCGCGAAAGCGCAGATCACGTCGACATCGCCGTTGGCGACGGCCTTGTACATCAGCGACGGGTCCATATCGCTGGTCTTGCCGAATTCGAAGCCATAGGTCTTCCTGATCCCGGGATAGCCGTCTTCACGCTCCATGAACTCCGCGGTGAAAGCGGCAGACAGGTCCTCGGCCGCCGCCGCCAGGTCGCTGACGTTCTGCCAGCCCTTGGCCTCGGCCTGCTGACGGCGCACGGTGATCGCGTAAGTATTGTTGAAGCCGAACGGCTGCAGCCACTCGCACTGGAACTGCTCGTTGTACGCCGGCGCGACTTTGTCGTAGGCCGCTTGCGGATCGGCGATCACGTCTTCCTTCAGAATGGCCGTCAGCGCGGTACCGGTATACTCGGCGTAAACATCGATCTCGCCCTTCTTGAGCGCGTTGTGGCAGACCATGGTGCCGCCGAGATTGAACACGCGTTTGACGTTCAAGTCGGTCTTCGCCTCAATCAGTTGGGCCATCATCTCGCCGATGATCATCTGTTCGGTGAAGTTCTTGGAACCGATGGTGATGGTCTCGGATGCCGCACCGTTCGGCCCGTTCTGCCCCTGGCCGCCCCGCTTGCAGCCGGCCACACAGAGCGCGCCGACCAGAATCAAAGCCGTTGTCAGATAACCCGGAATTCGCATGTTCCCTCTCCTTTGTCGATTACGTGGTCACAGTTGATTTGATGCGGTTGGCATGGTTCATCCGTTTCTCGATGAAACCGATGCCGAAATCCAACGCCAGAGCCATGACGGAGGCGGAGATGATCCCCATGACGATCATCTTGTTGTTGCTCATCGACAGGCCGCGAAAGATGAATACCCCCAGACCGCCGGCGCCGATCAACGCCGACAGCGTCGCCACGCCGACCGTGATCACGACGGCCGTCCGGATGCCCGCCACAATCACCGGCAGGGCCAGCGGCAGTTCCACCATCCACAAACGCTGCCGCCGCGTGAAGCCGACGCCGTCGGCGGCTTCCAGGATCTCCGGCGGCACCCCGGTCAGTCCCGTATAGGTGTTGCGGATGATCGGCAGCAAGGCGTACAGCATCAAGGCCGCGATGGCCGGCTTCGTGCCGATCCCCAGCGGAATCATCAGCAACGCCAGCAAGGCCACACTCGGAATCGTCTGGATGACCCCGGCAACGCCGAGAACCGCCGCCCGCGGACGCTGAAAGCGGGCAATCAGAATCCCCAGCGGGACCCCGATGACAATCGCCAGCGCCGACGCCACCCCGGTCAACAACAGGTGTTCCAGCGTCTGACTGAGCAGATCGCCGCGCTTTTCCATAGCATATTGCCAGAACTCGATCATGACGCCTGCGATCCCCCTGCATTGAACAGACGCAACTGCTCCGCCGGCTTGGCGAACAGGTCGCGCACAAACTCCGTGGCCGGATCTGCCAGGACTTCATCGTGCGTCCCCACCTGCTCCAACCGGCCCTCGTGCATGATGGCGATGCGGTCGGCCAGCGTGAAGGCCTCGAAAATGTCGTGCGTCACGAAGATCACTGTCTTGCCCAGACGCTGCTTCAAATCAATCAGCTCCTGCTGCAGGCTGTCGCGCGTCAGCGCGTCCAAAGCGCCGAAGGGCTCGTCCATCAGCAGGTAGGCCGGGTCCGTCGCCAGCGCCCGGGCCACGCCGACGCGCTGCTGCTGCCCGCCCGACAGTTCCTCCGGATAACGCCGGGCAAACTCCGCCGCCGGCAAACCGACGACTTCAAGCAGCTCGGCCGCCCGGTCCCGCCGGCGCGAACGCTCCCAGCCGAGCAGCCGCGGCACAATCGCCACATTCTGCTCGATCGTCAGATGCGGAAACAAACCGATCCCCTGAAAGACATACCCGATCGACCGGCGTAACTCGACGGCGTCCTGCGCCATGATATCGCGGCCGTCGACCGTGATTGTGCCGCTGCTCAGTTCGACCAGACGGTTGATCATCTTCATTGTCGTCGTCTTGCCGCAGCCCGAGGACCCGAGCAGCACCAGCGTCTCTCCCTCTTCCACGGTCAGAGAGAAATCCTGGACAGCATAGGTCGTGCCGTCGAATGTTTTTGAAACGGAGTCGAGAACGATCATGGTTCTTCCCATCAAGACACTTCAAGCTTGAGCCGGGCATTGGTGCAGGTTCCATGCCACGCGCCGAAGAAAGACCACAACAGCCTGACTACGCGCTGGATAAGTCATATACCCGATCCCGGCCGGGCCGCGCCCCGACAGTTCCCACCCCACTTTCCCCCCGGCCCGGCGGGATTATGTGCAGATTCCGCACATAGCTGCGCGAAGCCTTAACAATACCGTGAACTTTCTGCACAGATGCCGCTACTTGAGGCCGTAGCGGGCGAGCTTGTCGTAGAGACAACGGCGGCTGATTCCGAGGATCGACGCCGCCTCGGTGCGGTTGTTGTTGGTCGCCGTCAGCGTCCGCGCGATCAGCTCGCGTTCGGCTTCGGCCAGCGTCATGCCCACCCGCAACGCCAGCGTCCTGGGGCCGCCGACATGCCGCTGCAGACGCGGCGGCAAATGCTCCGGCATCAAGGTCTCCCCGTGGCAGACGAGGACGGCGCGTTGAATGACATTGCGCAGCTCCCGCACATTGCCGGGCCAGTCGTAGGACTCGAGGATCGCCAGGCAGTCCGGGGAAATGCCGGCGACGCAGTGGTTGAACTCCTCGTTGAAGTCCGCCAGGAAATCGCCGATCAGCAGGGGGATGTCGCCGTGGCGGTCGCGCAGGGGCGGCATGACGATGTGAAAGACGTCCAGGCGGAAGTACAGGTCCTCGCGGAACACGCCCCGGCTGACGGCTTTGCGCAGATCCTCGTTCGACGCGGCAATCAGGCGGATGTCGCCTTCGATCACCTTGCTGCCGCCGATGCGGCGGAAGTTTTTCTGTTCCAGCAGACGCAGAAGACTGATCTGCACCTTCTCGTTGATGGTCGAGATCTCGTCCAGCAGCACGGTCCCCCTGCCGGCCTGTTCGAAGGCGCCGACGCGATCCTCGATGGCGCCCGTGAAGGACCCCTTGACATGCCCGAACAACTCGCTGGCCACCAGTTCCGACGGCAGCGCCCCGAGATGCATCGGCATGAACGGCTCGCCCGCCCGGGAGCTCTTCTGATGCACCGCCTGGGCCGCCAGCTCCTTGCCGGTTCCCGTTTCACCGGTGACCAGAACCGGGATGTCGGTCGCCGCTGCCTGACGGATCTGACGGTACACCTGCTGCATCGCCGTCGAACGCCCGACCATCTCGCCGAAACGCACCGGGCGTTTGCGTTTGAGCAGCAGATTCGGGGCGTACGGCGGCCGCTTCTCGAGCGCTGTCTCCACCAGCAACCGCAGTTCCTCGTCGCTCAACGGCAGCTTCAGGTATTGATGGCCCCCGTCACGCAAAGCCTTCAGGACCGCGCGCATCTGGGCGGAGTTCACCAGGAACAGAATCTGCGTCGCCGGGCTCTTGGCGACGACCACATCCAGGATCTCCTGACCGTCCAGTTCGCCGGCGTTGAAGGCCGGTTCGGTCACCGTCAACAGATCGAAGCCCTGGGTCTCAAAGTGCTCGAGCACGCGGCCGATCCGTGTCTCGCGGACAACGGTCGCATCCGGAAACAGCGCGACGCAGCGATCGGCCACCTGCGGCTGCTGCTCGACACAAAGGATGCGGGCGGAATCTTGAATCGTCTCCATGCCGGCCACCATAGCGGCCGGCCCCGGCCCGCGCAAGGGGTGCTGTGCATATTCTGCACAGAAGGCCCGGACGTGACGCTTGAATTCAGGCGGGGTTTGACCTAAAGTATGCGCGGCAGAGATTGCCGGAGAGGAGGTCGCCGACATGGAAGATACGCGTCTTGCGCTGGTCCAGTGTACGGTCGCGGCGCAGGGGGATCCGGCCGCGAACCTGAGGACCATGGACCGGGCGCTGGCGGCGACGGCGCCGACGGCGGCTCTCACGGCCTTCCCTGAACTCAGCCTCAGCGGCTGTGTCACGGCACCGGAGGCTGTGGCATCACGGGCACTGGCGCTGGACTCGCCGCTCATCCGGGAGGCCGTCGCGCTGACGGCGAAATACCGGACGTGGGCCGGCTTCGGCTTTTTCGAGTGCGGCCGCGAGGGGGTGTTCAACAGCTACGCCCTGGCCGGCCACGGGAAGATCCTCGGCACACACCGCAAGGTACACACGCCGGCGCGCGAGACCGGTCTGTTTGCGGCGGGCGACCGTTTTCACGTGTTCGACCTGCCGTTCGCCCGCGTCGGCCTGTCCATCTGCTACGACAACGAGATTGCCGAGTCCCACCTGGTCCTGGCGCAATTGGGTGCGGAAGTCATTCTGATGCCGACGGCCTGGGCCGATCACTGGGAACGCGAGGACTATGTTGAGCGCTGCGAAACGGACGCGGCGGTGGTGGCGGAACGCAAGCGCTGGATGGAGATGATGTTCGGGGCGCGCTGCCGCGACACGGGCACGTACTCAGCCTTGATCAACCAGGTTGGTCCGGAAGAAGACGGCCCCTGGCGTTTTGTCGGCAAGAGCATGGCGTTCGCCCCAACCGGCCGCGTGATCGCGGCCGCCGCCGCCTGGGAACCGCAGATTCTCTACGCCGAGCTGTCGGGCCGACTGCTCGCCGACTACCGCGCCATGGACTGCTATGCGATGAAGAACCGGCGGCCGGCGGCCTACGGCCCGCTGCACGAAACCCCGGAAGGACCTCCTTCATGAAGAGCGGTGACAGCCTGCCGTTTTACCGGCCGTTGACGCCGGACAAGATGAAGAAGATCAACCAGACCGCCCGGCGGCTGCTGGCGGAGGTCGGCATTCGCCTCGGCGACCCGGCGTTTCTGCCGCGCCTGCAGGCGGCCGGCGCCCGGGTCGACGCCGACCGGCAGTTGATCTTTCTCGACGGTCCCTGCCTGGACGACTTGCTCAACCGGGCGCCGCAGCAGTTCACGTTGTTTTCGCGCGACGGCGCCAACGACCTGCGCGTCGGCCGCCGGGAGAGCTTCTTCGGCAACGGCGGCCGGGTCTTCCGCATCCTGGATCTGAGCACCGGCGGCTACCGCGAAACGTTGTTGCGCGACATCGCAAACACGGCTACGCTGGTGGATCATCTGGAGAACATCAGTTTCTACATCATCGCCTGCCAGGCCCACGACGTCCCGGAGCAATACTACCATTACAACGACTTCTACCAGGCTTTCAATCACACCTCGAAACACGTCATGGGCGGCTGCGACAGCATCGCCGGCGCCCACCAGCTCTGCGAACTGGCCGGTATGATCGCCGGCGACGCCGACGCACTCCGGCGGCGGCCGATTGTCTCCGTCATCACCAATGTCACCAGCCCGCTGACGATTGATGCGACGACGCTGGCGATTCTTGATTTCTGCACCGCCCGGGGCATCCCGGTGACTTGCGCCACCGCGCCGATCGCCGGCGCCACCGCGCCGATAACGCTGGCGGGCACCCTGACCCAGATGCACGCCGAAGCGCTGGCCGGCGTCGCCGTCACCCAGGCGCTGACACCCGGCGCCAGGGTCCTCTACGGCGCCTTCCCCATCGCCATGGACCTGCGGACCTCCGAAGTCACCGTCGGCTCCGTCGAGATGGGCATGATGAACGCCTCCGCCGTCGCGCTGGCGCGGATGTACCGCCTGCCGATCTACGCCTCCGGCGGCGTGACCGAGGCAAAACGCCCCGATATCCAGGCCGGCTTCGAAAAGAACTTCTCCGACCTCACCGTCGCCATGAGCCACGGCGACATCATCCACCTGACCGCCGGCATGGTCGACTCCTGCAATTCCATTTCCTACGAGCAGTTCGTCATCGACAACGAAAGTCTGGGGATGATCAAACGCGTCCTGCGCGGCATCACCGTGAACGACGATATGCTGGCGTACGACACGATCCGCGAAGTCGGACCGGGCGGCAACTTCCTGTCGCAGGGCCATACGGTGGCGCATATGCGCCACGAGTACTACCTGCCCAAGCTCAGTGTCCGCTGCAACTTCGACGCCTGGCAGCGATTGGGGGAGCCGGACGTCATGACCCGCGCCAACGAACGCGTGCACGAACTGCTGGACCGCCGCCGGGAGGGCATTCTCGAAACCAGCCTGATCATGGAGATCAAGAAGACGTTCCCCCAGATCCAGAGCATCTGACTGACAGTATCTCCCCCATAATCCTGTCCTTAGGCGATCCCTCCGGAGGTAACCGGCGCCCTTCCCGTAAGTCCTCGTATGGTGCAGGTCAACCGGCCCTGCAGCTCCGCACCGCAAGCTCCTTCGCCACGGTCTCCGCGCTCAAGCGGGTTCGGGATCAAGGCCAAATGCAAAGGGCAGGAGACTGAGGACGTAAGCCCTCGTTTACTGCCCTTCGCGGTCCGCATGGAGATCCCGCACCCTTGCGGTGCGGAGTTTCAGGATCGGTCACCTACACCAGACAGCCACCTCCAGTTCCCTGTTTTCCCGACGCTTTGGCCGGCGCCCCGGCCAAAGCGGCGGGAAAACCGGGGAGGTGTGCGGACTTCATACCGGTGACAGATCCGCAAGCACCGCAGGTTCCCAACCTCTTGAGAGTCGGGACTCGAGGCAAAGAAGGGCAGTAATAGAGGGCTGACACTGAGGGCTCAGATCTCGTTGACAGCCCGCCAGAAGGTGGCATTGTAGCCGTTCGTGTTGCGGGGAATCAACACATTAGGATGAAGGAGATGGCTGTGGGAGCAGCAAAGGTCCAACGCGTTTTTGTCTACGGCTTTCCGGGCCTCTACGGCGGCGCCGGCACCGAGTTGCATCACCAGATCATCGCCTGGCGCGCCATGGACCTGGATGTCCACATCATCCCGAGCAATAAAGGCTATCCCCGCGAACCGCTCTATCAGGAAATGCTCGACCGCGACGTTGCCGTGCACGAGTGCAACGAATGGGACGCCATCCAGAACGGCGACCCCGTGCTCGGCTTCTGCAACGACGAGTTTCTGACCAACCTCGACGAGATCTACCGGCGCTCGCCGAATACCGTGTTCGTCAATTGCATGACCTGGCTGTTCGACAAAGAACGCCGGCGCATGGCCGAAGGCAGGATCCGCTGCTTCCTGTATCAGAACGAGGACGTCCGCCGGAAGAACATGCCGGAGCTGCGGTCGCTGAACGACGACCCGGACGTAAAATTCATCACCTTCCGCCCCTACTTCGACAGCGCGGCATTCCCCTTTATCGAGGAGCGTAATCCGGAGTTCTTCGGCTGCGGCCGCATCTCCCGGCAGGACGCCGACAAGTTCGCCAAAAACACGCTGCACATCTACGAATACTTCGTCAGTCCCAAGTTCAAGCGCGGGCTCTTTCTCGGCTTCGACCAGCGCAGCGAGAAAAAGATCGGCAAGCCCTACGACTGGATCCGCACGGCAGTGGACCAGAATGAAGTCTCACAGCAGGAATTCTACGAACACTGCGAGATCGTTTTGCAGCCGACGGACACGACGGAGAACTGGCCGCGCGTGGGCTTCGAGGCGATGGCCAGCGGCAGTGTTTTAATCGTCGACAACCGCGGCGGCTGGCGCCGGATGGTGGAGCACGGCAAGACGGGCTGGCTTTGCGATCACGAACGCGACTTCATCTACTACGCCAGCAAGATGGCCTACGAACCGGAGCTTCGCAAAGAGATGGCCCATGCGGCGCGCGAACGCGGCCGGACGCTCGGCAGTCTGGAGAGCTCGATGGCAAGCTGGACAGAGGTTTTCTCTGTTCTGGCCGAGTAACTCAGGCTTAAGCGCGCAGCGCCATTCCTCCGCGCGCAGCGCAAAGTGTGTGGGGGTGCAGGGGGGCCACCGCCTCCCTGCCGGGGTTTGGGGCAGCGCCCCATAAGTTCTCTCCTCCGCGCGCCGCGCCATTCCTCTGCGCGCAGCGCCAATTCCTCAGCGCGCAGCGCCATTCCTCCGCGCACAGCGCCATTCTTCATCGCGCGCAGCGCAAACTGTGTGGGGGTGCAGGGGGGCCACCGCCTCCCTGCCGGGGTTTGGGGCAGCGCCCCATAGGTTCTCTCCTCCGCGCGCAGCGCCATTCCTCTGCGCGCAGCGCCAATTCCTCCGCGCGCAGCGCCATTCCTCTGCGCGCAGCGCCAATTCCTAAGCGCGCAGCGCCATTCCTCCGCGCGCAGCGCCATTCTTCATCGCGCGCAGCGCAAACTGTGTGGGGGTGCAGGGGGGCCA